>CAMCUZ010000018.1 GCA_945879145.1 uncultured Mediterranea sp. | reverse complement strand
AACCATTCCTGTAGTTTGCTCTTGGCTTTGGCTTTGATCTCGGGAGTGAGGTTGCCTGTATAGACATGCATTTTGCTCTTGTTGTTAAACAAAATGAAAAAATGTCCCGAATCGTACGAAACGCATTATTCGCACGAAGCTCCTCAATGCGCCTCAAAACTCCTCTTTTGTGCCCGTTGCAAAGGGCGGCACGGGCATAGGTGACAAGGTAGTAACTCTAAGGTAAGTCTAAAGTAACTCAATAGTAAGTCTAAAGTAACACTAATCTGACTCTAATCTGGAATTAGAGTTTGATTAGAGTTTGATTAGAGAACGATTAGAGATTGATTAGAGGTTCTGCTGGCCTGCTACGGACTCTTTTTGTAGCAGATGTTGAAATGTTTCTTTTATGCGCTAAGGTTTTTTAGGGCTCTGCTTTGCAGATTGAAAGAAAAAAGTGTAACTTTGCCGCTGATTCAATTTATTCGATTCATTTAATACGAGAAAATATATGGCAATGCATACATGGTTTGAATGTAAGATCCGATACGAAAAGACGATGGAAAACGGTATGGTGAAGAAGGTCAATGAACCTTATCTGGTTGATGCCTTGAGCTTTACTGAGGCCGAAGCACGTATCATCGAGGAAATCACCCCTTTCGTAACGGGCGAATTTACCGTGAGCGACATCAAGCGCGCTAACTATAGCGAACTGTTTCCTTCGGAGGAGGAGGCAGCCGACAAGTGGTTTAAGTGCAAGCTGATCTTTATCATGCTTGATGAGAAGAGTGGGGCAGAGAAGAAGAGCTCCACCCAGGTACTGGTACAGGCTGCCGACCTGCGTGATGCGGTGAAGAAGTTGGACGAGGGTATGAAAGGTACCATGGCCGACTATCAAATCGGTATGGTGACCGAAACGCCTATCATGGATGTCTATCCATTCCATGCCGAAGGCGAGCTGCAGAAGGAGGTGCAATAAGCGATGATAGCCGAACGAATTCACGCTTTGACCAGCCAACTGCCCCAAGGGGTACGTCTGGTGGCCATCTCGAAATTTCATCCTGCTGAGGCTATTGCCGAGGCTTATGCAGCTGGACAGCGCCTCTTCGGCGAGAGCCGCGTGCAGGAGTTGCAGGCCAAGCATGAAGCGTTGCCCAAGGATATTGAGTGGCACTTCATCGGTCACCTGCAGACCAACAAGGTGAAGTACATCGTGCCCTATGTCTCGCTCATCCATGGCATCGACTCCTTTCGCCTCCTGGCCGAGGTGGACCGACAGGCTGAACGCGTAGGACGTACCGTAGGGTGCCTGCTGCAGATGCACATTGCCCGCGAAGAGACCAAGTTTGGCTTCAGCTTCGAGGAGTGTCGCCAGCTGCTGCAGGAGGGCGAGTGGAGGCAGCTGCACCACGTGCGACTCTGCGGCATGATGGGCATGGCTACCAACACCGACAACATGCAACAGGTGGAGGAGGAGTTCCGTTCGTTGGCTACTTTCTTTCATGAGGTGAAAACCACCTGGTTTGCGGCCGATGAAGCCTTTTGCGAACTCTCCATGGGCATGAGCCACGACTACCCGCAGGCTATTGCTGCCGGGAGTACCCTTATTCGCGTGGGCACCTACATTTTTGGAGAACGAAATTATTAACATATAAATTATCACCCATTATGGCAACATTACAAACAACCTTTGCCGGACTGAAGCTGAAGAATCCGGTTATTGTGAGCAGCTCGGGTCTGACCGACAGTGCCGCTAAAAATCAGAAGTTGGCCGAAGCCGGTGCCGGAGCCATCGTGTTGAAGTCGCTCTTTGAGGAGCAAATCCTGATGGAAACCGACCATATCGACGATCCCTCGTTCTCCCCTGAGAGCAGCGACTATCTGGTGGCCTACCTCCGCCAGCACAAACTCAACGAGTACCTGCAGCTTATCCGCGACAGCAAGAAGGTGTGTGGCGAGGTGCCCGTGATTGCGAGCATCAACTGCTACGACGATAGCAACTGGGTGGATTTTGCCCGTCAGATTGAGGCCGCTGGTGCCGATGCCATTGAGGTTAACATCCTGGCCTTGCAGACCGAGGTCAACTACAGCTACGGTGCATTTGAGCAGCGCCACATCGACATCCTGCGCCACGTGCGGAGCACCGTGAAGCTGCCCGTCATCATGAAATTGGGCGACAACCTGACCAATCCTGTGGCTCTCATTAACCAACTGCGTGCCAATGGCGCCGCTGCCGTGGTGCTCTTCAACCGTTTCTACCAGCCTGATATCGATGTGGAGAAGCTCACCCAGAGTATCGGTCATGTACTGAGCAACGAGGCCGACCTGGCCAAGTCACTTCGCTGGACGGGTATTGCATCAGCTGCTGTGAGCGGCGTGGATTACGCTGTATCGGGCGGTGTGCATACGCCTGATGCGGTGGTGAAGGCCGTGCTGGCTGGTGCTTCGGCTGTAGAGGTCTGCAGCGCCATCTACAGCAAAGGCACCGGTGTGATAGCCGAATTCTGCCACTTCATGGAGCAGTGGATGGAGCGTAAAGGCATGGAGCGTATAGAGAGCTTCAAGGGTCTGCTCAATCAGAAAGATGCGCAGGGTGTAAACACCTTCGAGCGCACCCAGTTCCTGAAGTACTTCGCTACGTACGAGTAAATCCTGCACTTACAGGTTGCTCCCATAGTCACAGCTACTCCATACCTCCTGTCGGTCCCATGCATGGCCTGCGGGAGATATGGAGTATTTTTCTTGTAGGAGTCAAATTAAAGGATTACCTTTGTAGCCACATAATCAACTATGTTATTAACTATGGAAAGAACTTGGAGATGGTTTGGCAAGCAGGACAAAATTACGCTTGCTTTCGGAAGAATGGGTGAGCCGGAGGAACGCTGTGGTACCATCCATTACCTGATGGCCGATGCCTCTCGTTTCGTCACAGGTACCGTGGCTGTGGTCGATGGCGGATTCAACGTGTTTGCCATGTAAGGTTGGTTTCTGCTCTATTGATTCGTAGTTGAACCTATTGTATTATGATGTGAAGCACTGTAGGGGCGCAAGATGTAGCGCTCCTACAGTGCTTCTGATTTGTAAGCTTCCCAGCTCTAAAGGATGGACTCCTCAACTGGGAATCATTCTTTCCCTGTAAAGGGGAGAGATCATTCCGTTTTATACAACCCCTCGCGCGAGAGCTGGTGGTTGAGGTTGGCGATACCCAGAGCTACTACGGCGGTTACAATGGCTGTATGCTCCTGGTATTCGGGGATTTCCTTGTTGAAGATGTCGCGTTCTGTATGCCAGATTTCGTCGTAGCTGAAGTGATATCCCTTTACGTCTTTCTCGGTAAAGCTGAGGGTGGGTAGGCCCTGCATGGCAAAGACACTAGCATCAGTGCCGCCCATCTGCGTGGGCTTCCGGCGAGGTTGGGCCACCTCTACCTGGAATGGAATCTCTGGATTGAGTGTCTCCAGCACACGGCAGACCGACTTGAAGTCGTCATACATGGCCTGAGGGACACGGATGCCGACAGGAGGGGTAGGGCCACCGTCGCGGTTGAATAGGTTGGAGACCTTATCGAGCTGCTTGGCGTGGCTTTTGGCGAAAGCTTGTGCTCCCAGTAGGCCAAACTCCTCACCCGCAAAGGCCACAAAAAGAATGGTGCGCTTGGGCTTGGCACCGCTTTGTGCGATGAGTCGGGCTGCTTCCATCATGGGGCCGATGCCCGTACCGCAATCCACAGCTCCTGTGCCTACATCGTAGGAGTCGAGGTGGCCACTTATGATGACATATTCATCAGGGTATTTGCTCCCCTTAATGCTGGCCACCACGTTGTGGTACTTTACAGGACCCAGTTTGAAGTAGTTGCGGATGTCGAACTCCAGCCAGAAGTCACGGCGCTCCTTGGCCATGCGGTAAATCTCGTCATACTGCTGTTCGTCGAGCTTGATATCGGCCACCTGCGGTAGGTTATAGAAGTTGCAGTTGTCATCGGCCAACATGGCGCGGTCGTAGAGCGCACGCAGGGGGACGGAAGCCCGCTGGATGAAACCCAGTACACCGGCCTCTACCATTTCGTTATAGAAGAGTCCGGGGAATTCCTTGAGGGGCTGTGGCTTGTAGGCTTTGCGTTGTTCCCACGAAATGCGGCGCAGGGAGTCGTTGGTAGCCATAATCTGGCGGTTCTGTTGCTTAATGGCGTTGCGGAGGGAGTCGGATGCCGCTGTGTGGCTGATGGGCCAGCCGCTACTCTGTCCGCCTACCAGCACCCAGGCTCCTTTGAGCCGATGCTTCATGCGGAGCAGCTCCTCTTCGGTCTTGGGCTCAATCAGCACGTGTCCTCGCTGAATGCCTTTCGTTCCCGAGGTATAGGAGGGGGTGACGAAGTGGAGCGTCATCTCGTGTGGTCCACCAATCAGGCGACCCCACCACCCTCCGCGGTTGAAGCCCACAGGCAGCTCGCCGGCCTCTTCAAGATGGGCCTCGATGCCCCATTGGCGGTATTGGTCGAGCATCCAGGTGGCGGCATTGTCGTAGGCATCCGACCCGATAGGGCGTCCGCCGAAACGGTTGGTAAGCACGTCGAGGTGCTGCATGACTTGATTGTGCTCCTTTCCCTCAGTGATGATGCGACGGGTGGCGTCGTCTTGCGCTAAGGCAGTGAGGTGGGGCAGAAATGTTGCCCCGATGAGGAACAACGCACGGATGGAAAGGGATAAACGGTTCATAAGTGTTCTGCTAAGTTAGTTATGTTTGATGAGGTTCATAAACTCCTCCCGCGTCTTGGCTTGGTTGAAGGCGCCGGTGAAATCGCTGGTGGTGGTGATAGAGTTCTGCTTCTCTACGCCGCGCATCTGCATGCACATGTGCTTAGCTTCAACGACTACCATGACACCCAGAGGGTTGAGTGTCTCCTGGATGCACTCCTTAATCTGAAGGGTCATCCGTTCCTGCACCTGCAGACGGTGGGAGAAGATATCGACTACTCGGGCTATCTTGCTGAGGCCTGTGATGTAGCCATTGGGGATGTAGGCTACATGAGCTTTGCCGTAGAAGGGGAGCATGTGGTGTTCGCAAAGGGAAAAGAAGTCGATGTCTTTCACAATAACCATCTGGCTATATTCCTCTTTGAATTTGGCCGACCGCAACACTTCGTGGGGGTCCATGGCATAGCCTTTGGTAAGTTGCAGCATCGCTTTGGCTACCCGTTCAGGGGTTTTAAGCAGTCCTTCGCGGGTGGGGTCTTCGCCCAAGAGGGTGAGGATACGTTGGTAGTGCTCCTGAAGCTCACCCAGGGCAGGGGATTGAATATCTTCTTTTCCTAACATGATGGGTTGTTTGATGAGGTAAATAGGGTTTTCGTTCGTGGGTTGTGCGGGTTAGAGGGGGATGATGATTTGGTCGCGCACGATGGAGGCCTCTTTGAACTCTTTGGAGTTGCGAAGCTTGCGCATTACGGCATCTGCCTCTTCGATGCTGCGGTAGTCGCCTACACGGCAGAGCCACCGCGGTGGGGCGAAGGTGGCATAGACGGTGAGCTCGGGGAAGAGCTCTTTTACCTTCTGCGCCTGTTGGTGTGCAGCCTGTTTGGCGGCACGGGTGTTGTTACCGGCATAGACCTGTACGCGGTAACCTTGCGTCTTGAGTACGCGCTGTACACCATCGGCCGAGGTGGAGAGGGTGGCATTGCCGGCATGAGAGCCAATCAGGGCTGCTATGCGTGCATCTTGGTGGATGGTCACCTTGCCTTGTCCTGGCACGTCGCTCTGCAGGCTTTTCAGGATGGCGTTCTGTGCTGTAGCGGCTGAAGTGATACAGGTCAAGCCAATCAGCCAACATCCGATTCGTTTGATATGGGTCATCTCTAACTGGTACTAAAGAATGAAGGTACAGACTGCAGGTCTAAGGAGGTTCTACAGCCTGTACCTTGAAAAAAACATCAATTATTTGAATGCGTCGATGATGCCCTTGAAGTCAGCAACCTTCAGTGCAGCACCACCAATCAGACCGCCATCCACGTCGGGGTTGGCAAACAGCTCCTTGGCATTTGAGGGCTTGCAGCTACCACCATAGAGGATAGAGCAGTTGTCAGCTACTTCGTTGCCATACTTCTCAGCAACGGCTGAGCGGATGAAGGCGTGAATCTCCTGAGCCTGAGCAGGGGTAGCCGTCTTGCCGGTACCGATGGCCCAAACGGGTTCGTAAGCCAGGATAATCTTGCTGAAATCTTCGGCAGAGAGAGAGAATACAGAGGCCAGCTGAGCAGCCACTACTTCGTTCTGCTTGCCAGCTTCACGCTCTTCCAGCACTTCGCCGATGCAGAAGATGGGGGTCAGGCCATTGGCCAAGGCCAGTTTCACCTTCTCTTCCAGAATCTCAACAGTCTCGTGGTAGTAGGCACGACGCTCTGAGTGGCCCAGGATGACATACTTGGCGCCTGTAGAAGCTACCATGGCGGCAGATACTTCGCCCGTGTAGGCTCCTGATACCTTGTCGGCACAGTTTTCTGCACCTACGCCGATCACTGAGGCATCTACCAGCGGAGTGACAGAAGCCAAGTGGATAAACGGCGTGCAGATGATGACATCGCAATTGGGCTTGTCGGCAGCCAGGGCCTCGTTCAACTCTTTTGCCAATTCAATACCCTCCTGGAGGGTCTTGTTCATTTTCCAGTTTCCTGCAACAATGTTCTTTCTCATTTCATTTAAACATTAAAGGGTTAATAATTTATTGTTTGGTATCTGTATCGGTTGTTTGGGATGCTACGGCAGCGGATGGCCTTCGGCTGCGCATCCAAAGGGCATCGATGAGCGTGACGAGCAGTAGTGGTAGTACAAACCAGAGTAGCACATAGCTCATGGTGAGTATGTCGTCAGGGCTTTCAAGTTGCCCCAGCGGGATTTGTTCCAGTCTGTCGGTCAGCACATACTCATCGGGTAGGGTGGCGTTGCTCCATTTGTTGTAGATGGTGCCCTCGTGGAGCAGCATCAGTCCTGGATTGGATCTGATCATGGTGCGGAGGGTTACATCGTCCATTATCCCGAAAGGGTATTCGCCCCCAGTGCGTTCGCACCACATCTCCACCTCCTCGCGCGGTGAAGCGGTCAAGGCAAGGAATCCATATTGATGCTCCACGCAGTAGTCGTAGATTTCGTTGATTAGGTCGATGTTGCTGTCGTCGCTCTCTTCAAGGTGGGGGGCAATTAGCAGGAAAGTGTAGCCAGGGGCAGACAGCAGACTATCGGCCAGCTCTGCTCCATCTTCCAATCGCTGGATGCTAAAGTCGTGGATAGGGGGCTGATACCCTTTTTGCTTGAGCACCGACTCTGTGGAGAGATAGGTCCAAGTAGAGTCGGGATACTCATCGAGGGTGAAGGTGCGCTTCTCTCCATTCTTCTCCAGCACGAAGCGGCTCTCCCACACGTCAGGGGTAGCGCCTTCTGGAATGCTCATGGCAGTGGGAATATGCACGCCGATGCGGTAGGGGCGAAAGTCGAGGATGGGGAGGTTGCGCAGACAGTAGGCTGAGAGGATAAAGGGAAACAAGATGGCGTACAGCTGAATGATCCAGTCGGTTTTTGGTGTAATCAGGCTCTTGAGTTGCGCTCTTTTTTTGAAAGTGACAATGGATAGGAAGAACAGTACCACGTTCTTGCCAAAACTTTCGGCATTGGTCATTATCAGTGCATCACCAAAACAGCCGCAGTCACTTACGGGATTGGCAATCCAAAGGTAGAGGGTGAGTGGAGTCATGACGCTCATCAATATCAGGGCTATGGTGGAGGCGCTTTGACACCGGATGCCAATCATCAGATAGATGCCAATGGCAAACTCAAGGGTAGCCAGGCTCATAGCGGCCAATAGGAGCAGCCAGTCGTAGAACAGGTCAGACATGCCGAAAGCCTTGAGATACTCCTCCAGTTTGATGGCGGTGCCCATCGGGTCCACTGCCTTGACAAATCCAGAGAATACCAGTACGGCTCCCAGTAGGAAGCGGCAGACATAGCAGCCTGCCAAAGCAATGATATGTCGGTCAATCTTCTCCAAATTCTATCTTTATCAAGCCGAAAACGGCATAGTTGATCATGTCCATGTAGTTGGCATCCACCCCTTCGCTCACCAGCGTCTGTCCGTGGTGAGACTCAATCTGCTTGGTGCGGTTGATCTTCTGCAAGATAAGGTCTGTATAGGAGCTGATGCGCATACTGCGCCAGGCCTCATCGTAGTCGTGGTTCTTGGCCAACATCAGTTCCAATGCTTGTTTGGCATGCTTGTCGTAGAGGGTCATGGCCTCTTCGTTGTCCATGTCGGCTCGATCCACGAATCCTTTCTCGAGCTGAATCAGTCCCACAATGCCGTAGTTGACGATGGCGATAAACTCTGAGCGGATGCCTTCGTTGACTAGGGCTACTCCCTTGATTTCGATGCTGCGGATGCGCTTGGCCTTGATCAGGAGCTGGTCGGTCACCGATGAGGGGCGCAAGATGCGCCAGGCTGGACCATAGTCGTGCAGCTTCTTCGCAAAAAGGTCCCTGCAGAGGGCGATGATTTGCTCAAATTGTTGTTTGGTCTCTTTCATAAATACGTTATAAAACAGAGGGCAAAGTTAGGAAAATTTAGGGATATAAAAAAAGAGGTCACTCTAAATTATATTAAAGTGCCCTCTATCAATAGGAATTCAACTCTTTTTAGGAGCAGCGAAGCACCTGACCCAGTCGGAGTATGGTCGTTCGCTTGATGTGATTCAGCTTGCAGAGCTGTTCCACGGTGGTACCTTGCTTGCGTGCAATGCGTGCCAACGTGTCGCCCTTCTTGACTTTGTAGAACAAACCTTCGCCTTGGGCCACCTGACCTGCAGTTTTTCCCTTGCCTGTCTTGTTCTTGTTGAAGGTGTAGGCATCTGCCAGAATATCCTGCTTCTCAAAGTCGAACATCAGGGCGGGGTTCATAGGAATGCCTAGGAAACGAGTCTCGAAGTGGAGGTGCGAGCCAGTGGAACGGCCTGTGTTGCCTCCCAAACCGATAACTTCACCAGATTTAACCAGTTGGTTCTCTTCAACCAACTGCTTGGAGAGGTGGCCATATACCGTCTCCAGACCGTTGTCGTGACGTATGACGATGTATTTGCCGTAGCCTCGACGACCTTGGTTCTTGACGATGCGCACCTTGCCGTCGAAGGCGGCACGAATGGTGTCACCTACATAAACCTTGATGTCCAATCCGTAGTGCATACGACGGCGACGCGGACGGTAACCGAAGATGTCGGTAATCTTGGTGTTGGTGGTCGGCATGGTGAATCCCGTCAAATCGAATGTGTAACTTTCGGGGACAATGGCGTCTTTATAGGCTTGTACGTGTTCGTTGGTCCAGTTAGGATAGATGTCCAATCCGGGGTAGAGGGATTGCTCTGCCCGAATCTGCTTCTGGAGTGCTAGCGAATCTACGCTCTTTAATTTTCTGTCGATGGGGGCCTGACGGGCAATCAAGTCCTGCGCCAGTGCGTTGGCTGCGGTCAGGATGGTTGTCACTAAAATCAGTCCTATTTTTATCCAATGCTGTATCATCTGCGTTCAAATTTTCCCCCAAAGGTAGTTATTCTTTGTATATAAGAGGTGTATTGATTGACGTTTTTTAATAGTCTAAGTGCTTTATCTTTAAATTTTTCGTTTCAAATCATTGATATTTAGTATAATACGAATAATATGTTTTACAACATAAAAATAATAAAGAAAAGGATTTTAACATAAAGAGTTAGCTGATGGCAGACCAGTTGGTCATCTCTTTGCGTAGCGTTTGGAGCTGTTTCCAAAGCAGGGCGTAATGGGGCGAGTTACCTTCTGGATCGGTCTCGATTACGTGTTGGGCTGCTTCACGGGCTAGCTGGATAATTTGTCCATCGCGTGCAAGATTGGCAATCTTCAGATCGAAGGCCATGCCACTTTGTTGTGTGCCCTCCAGGTCGCCAGGACCTCGAAGTTTAAGGTCGGCTTCAGCAATCTCAAAACCGTCGTTAGTGCGTACCATGATGTCGATGCGCTTGCGGGTCTCGTCGGTGAGTTTCACGCCTGTCACCAAGATGCAGTAGCTCTGTTCTGCGCCACGTCCTACGCGCCCACGCAGTTGGTGCAATTGTGACAGACCGAATCGCTCGGCGTTTTCAACGACCATTACCGTGGCATTGGGCACGTTGACACCCACCTCGATGACAGTGGTAGCTACCATTATCTGGGCTGTACCCTGTACGAAAAGTTGCATTTGCGCATCCTTTTCTGCGGCCTTCATTTTGCCATGAACTTTGCATACCGTACATTGGGGAAAGGCTTCGCAGATGTGTAGGTAACCTTCTTCCAGGTTCTTCAGGTCAATCTTCTCGCTTTCAGTGATGAGCGGAAAGACAAAATAGACTTGCCGCCCTTCGGCTATCTGCCTACGGATGGAGTGGAAGAGTGACTCACGGTGGCTATCGAGTCGGTGGAGGGTGGTCACCGGTTTGCGCCCTGGGGGAAGCTGGTCAATGATGGATACGTCGAGGTCGCCGTAGATGGTCATGGCCAAGGTGCGTGGGATAGGGGTGGCGGTCATGACCAGTACGTGGGGCGGTTGGACGTTTTTCTTCCATAGTTTAGCGCGCTGTTCTACGCCGAAGCGATGCTGCTCGTCAATCACCACAAACCCTAAGGCAGCAAACTGCACATTCTCTTCGATCACGGCGTGCGTGCCGATAAGGAGTTGCACCTCTCCGTTGAGCAGTCCCTTGAGGATGGCTTCACGTCGTTTCCCCTTGATGGAGCCGGTGAGCAGCTCCACGCGCACCTCCATACCAAAGAGCATTGATCGGATGGTCTCGTAGTGCTGGTTAGCCAGAATCTCCGTAGGGGCCATCAGACAGGCTTGGTAGCCGTTGTCGAGTGCAATGAGCATGCTCATCAGTGCCACTAAGGTTTTACCGCTCCCCACATCACCCTGCAACAAGCGGTTCATCTGTCGGCCAGAGCCCAGATCGCGTCGAATCTCGCGGATGACTCGCTTCTGAGCTTCGGTCAGTTCGAAGGGTAGGTTTTGTTGGTAGAAGGTGTTGAAGATACTTCCGATCTTGCCGAAGACGAATCCGCGGAAGCGTTGCTGCCGGTCGTGCGCATAGTGGAGAATATTGAGCTGAACATAGAAGAGTTCTTCGAATTTGAGGCGCAGTTCGGCCCGCTTCAGTAGCTCTGTATTTTGTGGAAAGTGGATGTTTCGGATAGCTTCGGTGAGTGAGAGGAGGTGATGCTCGGTAATCAGTTCGGGGGTAAGTGTTTCGGGTAGGGGTTCCGTAATCTGCTGAATTACGGAACGCATCATCTTCTCAATGGCCTGTGAGTGGAGGTTCATTCGCTTCATCCGTTCGGTAGTCATGTAGAACGGGCGCAGGCCAATGGTAGAGAGTTGTAACTCTTCGGCTGGTTCGATTTCGGGATGGGCCACTTGGATCCGTTGGTTGAAAACGGAGGGACGGCCAAATACGATGTAAGGCTTGAACACCTTGAGGTTCTTCTCTACGTACTTGATGCCTTGAAACCAGATGAGGTCAATCACCCCTGTTCCATCGCTGAAGTGGGCTATCAGTCGGCTTTGCCGCCCCTCTCCGGCATGTTCGATGCTCAGTATCTCTCCCTTGATTTGGATGAAAGGCATGTGGGCATCCAAGTTGCAGATAGCGTAGATGCGGCTCCGATCGACATATTTATAAGGGTAATAGGAGATCAGATCGCGCAAGGAGAAGATGCCCAACTCCTTGTTGAGCGTAGCGGCTCGCTGGGGGCCTACACCACTCAGAAACTTGATGTCACGCTTCTCCAGTTCAAACATGGGCCAGTAGTGCTTCGGCGATGATCAAGTCAAAGGGGGTGGTAATCTTTATGTTCTCCCGATTGCCCTCCACCAAGGTCACCTGTTGGCCCATGGCCTCTACCACCGAGGCGTCGTCGGTGAAGAAAGGGGTGTAGGGCTGCTTGTAGGCTACCTTGAGCAGGTTAACGTCGAATACCTGTGGTGTCTGTACCAGCTTGTAGGCATTGCGATCAACGGTTTGGCTTCCCTCAGACGTGATCTGGCGCACGGTGTCAACCACAGGTACCACAGGGAGTACAGCCTGATGAGTGGCGGCGGCTTGGAAACAGCGTTCCAGCACCTCACGGCTTACAAAGGGACGTACGCCGTCGTGGATAGCCACTAAGCCTCCGTCGGGAATGAGTGCTAAGCCGTTCTTCACTGAGTGGAAGCGCGTCTCTCCGCCATCAGCCAAAAGGTAGGGGGTGGAGAATAGGTACTCTTCGCACAAGGTATGCCACAGGGGCTGGTGGTCGCGCGGAAGGACTACGATCAACTGCATCGCTTGGTCAAAGCGGTGGAACGCCTCCAGGGTGTGCATCAAGATGGGCCTCCCACCTATGCAGAGAAACTGCTTGGGGCGTTCATAGCCCATGCGTAGTCCCTTTCCTCCAGCCACTATCACGGCATACCTCTTCATACGTTGTTCCAATTAATGGGTGTAGCACATGGCCTCTTTCAACTCTTTCTCTTTGGCCTCGCCAATCAGATGCTTCACCAGTGCAAATGCGAAGGGGAGGGCAGCGGCAGGGCCTTTTCCAGTGATGAGGTTGCCGTCATGCTCTACCAGATTGGCCGTATAGTCGGCACCATCGAGGAACTGTTCAAAACCGGGGTAACAGGTGGCTCTCTTACCCTTGAGCAGACCTAACTGGCCCAGTACCATGGGTGCAGCACAGATGGCAGCCAAGGTGATGCCTTTTTCGGCACCCTGTGTCAACGCACGTTTCAGGTCTTCGCACTCACCTAAAGTTTGCGCCCCAGGCATTCCGCCAGGGAGGAGCAGCAGCGAAGCGTCATAGAAGTCGCAATTCTCAATGTTGACGTCGCAGAAGACTGAGATTTGATGGGCGCCCTTCACAATCTCGTTATCCATGACAGATACCAGTACAACATCTAGACCTGCCCTACGCAGGATATCAACTGAGGCAAAGGCTTCGATCTCTTCAAAGCCATCTGCAAAAAATACATAGACCTTTTTCATCTCTTCTTTCATTTTTTTATTTCAGATTAAAATAGTAGGTTATTGTTCCTGTCTGGTTGCTTTTCCCTTCAATACGGTTGAAGCGCGCCTTGCGAGCGGCCTCTTCTGCGGCTTTGCGGAGGGTAGCATTCACCGTGTTGGTGGATTTGTGTATGGAGGTGGATACAACCGCTCCTTCGGGGTTGACCACGATGCTGACTACCACCCTCCCTTCGTCGGCCACATTGTAGGCCGGCTTGGGCAATCCGCCAGGACCTAATGAGCGTCCTGCCAGGGAGAAACTGCCGTAACCTCCGGTGCCCTGCGTGGCGCCTTGTGTGCTGTTGCCTGTGGGGGCGCCTTGCTGTCCTTCGCCCTTGGAGTGGCCTTGATTGCCCAGCTGAGCCCCTTTGCCAAAGGCACCGGCTACCCGTTTGCGAGCAGCCTCTTCAGCTTCGCGTTGTTTGCGAGCAGCCTCTTCGGCTTCACGCTGTTTGCGAGCAGCCTCTTCAGCTTCTCGCTGTTTGCGTGCAGCCTCCTCGCGTTCAGCCGCGGTAGGCTGTGGCTTAGGAGAAGGTGTGGGTTTCTTCTTCTCTGGCTTGGGAGTCCTTTTTACGGGTATGCTCTCTTCGTCCTCTTGGGTAATCAGGGGCGTTTCGTCGGGGGTAGGTGGGGCGGATTCAGTTGCTGTTTCCGCAACAGTTTCGTTGGCTGGTGTTACCTCTACTGGTATTAGGCGGCTCTCACCGCCCGCTTCTGGCACTTGACCCAGCATGACCGGCATACCGCCCTCCTCTGCAGGTTCGGGAATGGAGAAACCTGCCAGCAACAAGCCGACTATGAGTAACAGGTGGATAGCTAAGGCACCAATCCATCCCATCAGCTTGCCTCTTCGCTTGATGTCTATCTTTTTCTCATTCATTTGCTTGGCGGCCGTGTGGCCAGTACCATTTTGAATTTATTTTCGTTGGCTATGTTCAGCACGCTCACAATCTCTCGGTAGGGTACCGACTCGTCGGCATAGAGGGCAACGTACATTTCCGGCTCGCGTTCGGCACATTGCTGCAGGAAGGGGGCTAGCTCTTCCATGCTGATTGGTTGCTCTTTGTCGTTGCCAAAGGCTACGAAGAGCTGTAATTCCTTGTTAATGATTACGCGGGTAAGTGGTTTGGCCGATGTCTGCTGCTTGCCTTGGGGGAGTAGCACCTTAATGGCATTGGGCGATACCATGGTCGAGGTAATCATGAAGAAAATCAGCAGCAGGAAGATGAGGTCAGTCATCGAGGCCATGCTGAAGGCTGGTGATATTTTGGCTCTGCGTTTCAACATCCTGTGCTCCTCCTTTTACTTTTTCTCCTCAGGCTCGTAGAGTAGATCCATAAACGCCATCGTCTTGGCTTCCATCTTGTTGATGACACCGTCAATTAGCGTGACGAGGTAGTTGTAGGAGAACATGGCGATGATGCCAACAATCAGTCCACCTACGGTGGTGATCATCGCTTCGTAGATTCCTCCGGAGAGGGTGGTGATATCAATGTTGTTGCCAGCGTTGGCCATGTTCCAGAAGGCGCGAACCATGCCGATGACGGTGCCCAGAAAGCCAATCATCGGTGCACCGCTTGAAATGGTGGCCATGATGGTGAGCCCCTTTTCGAGTTTGGCCACCTCCATGTTGCCCACATTCTCAATGGCTGCTTGAATGTCGCTAACCGGTTTGCCCAACCGGCTGATACCTTTCTCAATCATGCGGGCCGAGGGGGTCTGCACGCCACGACAGTAGCCGATGGCAGCTTTGATTTCACCGCTGGCAATATAGTCCTTAATCCGTTCCATGAAGAGTGGGTCTTCTTGTCCAGCTTTGCGGATCACGTAGTTGCGTTCAAAAAGGATATAGAAACTGACAATGGAGAGCAAAGCCAGAACCACCATAATCCATCCTCCTTTTGAGGCCATTTCCAACAGGTTCATCTCGTTGCTCTCTACTCCAGTTGACAGGACAGGGAGTTCCTGTGCCGCGATTTCGGCTGCTTGCAGCAGTGTGTGTAATGTAATCATCAGATTAAACAGTTTTTATATTCATGAATCGTACGTTCCAATCCCAAGTAGAGGGCATCGCTGATCAGGGCATGACCAATTGATACTTCGTCGAGCCAGGGTATCTGCTCATGGAAGAAGCGGAGATTCTCCAGACTCAGATCGTGGCCAGCGTTAAGCCCCAGCCCCAGTTTTCGTGCTGTTTGAGCCGCTTCAACAAAGGGGGCTATGGCGGCATCGCGGTTTTGCGGGTAGGCCGAAGCGTATGGCTCGGTGTAGAGTTCCACACGGTCGGCACCAGCTTTGGCGGCATATTCAATGGCTTCCGAGTCGGCGGCTACAAAGACAGAAGTGCGGATGCCTGCTCCATTGAAGGCTTCAAGCACTTCGCTCAAGAAGCCGAGGTTACGTTTCGTATCCCATCCTGCATTTGAGGTGAGCTGCGTCGGACTGTCGGGTACGAGGGTGACTTGATGAGGCTTTACCTTGATTACCAAGTCGATAAATTCGGGTGAGGGGTACCCCTCTATATTGAACTCTGTGCGCAGCAGCGGACGAAGGTCGAATACGTCACTCCGGCGAATGTGGCGCTCGTCGGGACGGGGATGTACTGTAATACCTTCAGCACCAAACTTTTCACAATCCAAAGCTACTTTGACCACATTGGGAACATTGCCTCCACGGGCATTCCGAAGGGTGGCCACCTTATTAATATTAACGCTTAATCTAGTCATCTGTTCTTCTCACTATTTGCGGCAAAAATACAAAATATCGCAATAACTTGATTGTTTTCTGAGAAAAATAACTCATCTTTGCATTCTGAAAGATGTGAAAGCCTATGAAATTTGTCCTGATTGGTAATGTTTTTCAAGCGAAGAAGTCGCTTCATGCCCTTCATTTGTGCCAATTATTGCAACGTAGCGGAGCAGAGATTAGCATGAGTGAGGAGTTCTACCGTTTCTTGACCGATGAACAGCGTTTCTGCCTGCCTCAAGTCTCACTCCTTGAAGAGGGGTGCGTGGAGGCCGATATGGCCATCAGCCTGGGAGGTGATGGTACCTTTTTGAAAGCAGCTACACAGGTGGGCAATCGACAGATTCCCATCCTCGGCATTAATACGGGTCGCCTCGGATTCCTGGCCGACGTGCTGCCTGAGGAGATGGAGCAGGTGGTAGATGAAATTCTGAAAGGACATTATCGGGTGGAAGATCGTAGCGTGCTGCAGGTCCTCTCCCCCACAGGGACCATTCATCTGACACCATTTGGACTCAATGAAATAGCTGTGCTCAAGCACGATTCCTCATCAATGATCAGTATTCATACCGCCATCAATGGTGAACAGCTCACCACCTATCAGGCTGACGGATTGGTGGTGGCTACGCCCACAGGATCTACGGCCTATTCGTTGAGTGTGGGAGGCCCCATTATTGTGCCCCACAGCCGTACCTTTGCTGTAACGCCCGTGGCGCCTCATAGCCTGAACGTGCGCCCTCTGGTGATCGGCGATGATGCTGAAATTACCTTGCGCATAGAGAGCCGAAGCCACAACTACCTTGTCTCGGTGGATGGACGGAGTGAGTCACTCTCTGAAGAGACGCAGCTCATCATCCGCAAGGCACCCTACTGCGTGCGTGTGGTGAAGCGATTCGACCACCATTTCTTCAATACCTTGCGTAACAAAATGATGTGGGGGGCTGATGCAAGATGATTGACCGTGCTACTGTTGACCGTATCATGGATGCTGCACAGATTTATGAAGTGGTGTCCGACTTCGTCACCCTGCATAAGCGGGGTGTGAACTACGTGGGGCTCTGTCCTTTCCACGATGATACCACTCCCTCTTTCTCTGTCTCACCGGCGAAGGGGCTTTGTAAATGCTTTGCTTGCGGCAAGGGGGGCAATGCGGTGCATTTCATCATGGAGCATGAACAGATTGGTTTTGCTGATGCCTTGCGCTACCTAGCTAAAAAGTACAATATCCCTATCAAGGAACGTGAACTGACCGAAGAGGAGAAGGTGGCCCAATCGGAGCGCGATGCGCTGTTCGTGCTGAACCAGTATGCCCGCGACTACTTCTGCAACTCGCTACACGAGTCGGCCGAGGGACGTAGTTTAGGAATGGCCTATCTGCGTAGCCGTGGCATACGCGATGACATTATTCAGAAATTTCAGTTGGGTTATTGCCCCAAATCGGGTCATGGTCTATGTGACGAGGCCCTGCGGAAATCTTATACCCGCGAAAATCTTCTCAAGACAGGACTCTGCTATGAAAAGGAGGATAAATCTTTGCGCGACCGTTTTTGGGGGCGTGTCGTCTTTCCAGTGCATACCTTGAGTGGCAAGGTGGTGGCCTTTGGTGGACGTGTGCTTTCGGCTGCTACCAAAGGGGTTGCGGCTAAATATGTCAACTCTCCAGAGTCGGAGATTTATCACAAAAGCAACGAACTCTACGGCATCTACTTGGCCAAGCAGGACATTGTCAAGCAGGACCGTTGTTACTTGGTGGAGGGCTATACCGATGTCATCTCCATGCATCAGAGTGGGGTCTGTAATGTGGTGGCCTCTTCGGGTACCGCCCTTACCCACGGACAAATCCGTATGGTACACCGCTTTACGCAGAATATGACCGTTCTCTATGATGGGGATGCGGCAGGTATCAAAGCCTCCTTGCGAGGTATCGACATGTTGCTTGAAGAGGGGATGAATATTAAGGTCTGCCTCTTGCCAGATGGTGATGATCCCGATTCGTTCGCTCGTAAGCATAATGCAGAGGAGTTCCGTCGCTTCATTACTGAACATGAACAGGATTTCATCCGCTTCAAGACGGGACTGCTGCAGCATGAGGCTGGTGATGACCCGCAACGTCGTATGGAGCTGATCAATAGCGTCGTGCAGAGCATTGCTGTCATCCCTGAAGCCATCAATCGTGACGTATATATTCGGGAGTGTTCGCAGATGCTCCACGTAGATAACCGCCTCCTGGTCAATGAGGTGGCCAAACGACGGGAAAAAAAGGCTGAAATAGATGCTGAACAACGGGCACGTGAAGCAGCTAAAGCGAAAAGTCAGCAGACCGAGACAACTCCATCAGATGGAGGACAAACAGCTCCAGCAGATGGTCATGTTCTTTCAACTTCTTCCGTTGGTTGGGGTACACAACCCACCGCTTCAGCCGAAGCGACCTCTGGAGGTACGGCTGCTCCTCCTACCGCAGCAGGTTCTGCCGCTCCTCTTCCTGAATCGCTGATTGCCCCACAACAACGCGACCTGTCGGAATGCTATAGTTACGAGCGGCAACTCGTCCAGTTGGTGGTGCGTTATGGCGAGCGGAGGATGTTTGAAGGAGCAACCGACGAAGAGGGTAATGAATTACCTCCACTCTCGGTGATCGACTATATCACCAGCGAGCTACAGCAAGATGAGCTCACGTTTCACAACGAAACTCATCGCCGTATTTTGGCCGAGGCAGTGCTCCATCAAGTTGATCCAGACTTCGTGGCTGAGCATTATTTCATCAATCACCTTGACCCAGCCATCAGTAAGGTGTGTGCCGAGTTGTTGAGTGACCGCTATCAGCTCAGCAAGTATCATTCGCGCGCACAGAAAATTCTGACCGACGAAGAGCGTCTGGATGAACTGGTGCCTCAGATTATGATGAGCTTCAAGCTGGCTATTGTGAGCGAAGAGATAAAGCAACATCTACGCATGCTACAAGATCCTGCTTTGGCATCTGACAAGGCTCGCTGTAGCCGCATCATGACTCGCTGTGGTGAACTGATGAAACTGCAGAACCTGCTGGCCAAGAATGCTGGCGAACGCATTTTACTCCGCTGAATCATTAAAACATGTTATATAACATATTATTTCTCTTTGAAAATTTGCAGAAAAGAATAAAAGCCGTACCTTTGCAACGTGTTTTTCATGGTATTAGATTTAAGGTTAACAAAGGTTGGAGTACAGCGGTACTCCTTTTTTTATGCCCATACGTTTCCTCCTTATGTCCTTGAGAAGAATGTTTTCTCTTGTGTCCTATAAAAGTAGTTTATCTCTATTGAACTGATGCTTAGTGTGGAGAATTGCTTATGGAGTAAAAAGTGCAAAAAAAAAGACCGCCAAGTGTGGAAGCCACTTTGACAGTCAAAAGAAAATCGTTGTAGTAGCGGGACCCGGGATTGAACCGGGGACCTCATGATTATGAATCATGCGCTCTAACCAGCTGAGCTATCCCGCCAAGCGTTTTTTGATTTCGGGTGCAAAGATACGGCTTATTTTCAAACCACCAAAATTTTCTGCAAAAAAAATGCATTCTTTGTTGAAATTGGATTGAAAAGTGGATTTTATGCAATTTATTGCCCGAAAATTTGGTCATGTCGGAAAAAGTCTATATTTTGGCCCGCAAATAATTAAGGTGCTATGGACAAACAGAAAATACATCTGGAATATGGACTGAATGCCACATCTAAAACCATACTTTGGAATGCCATCAGTACACCCATGGGGTTGGAGGGATGGTTTGCTGACAGAGTAGATTCCGATGGTCGGCAAGTGACGTTTCATTGGGGGAAAACGGAAACGCGTCAAGCGGAGGTGGGGGCCATGCGAGCCTATTCGTTCATCCGCTTCCATTGGCTTGACGAAGGTATCAGTCGCGGACAATTCGAACTCAAGATGTCGTACAGCGAGCTTACTACTGACTTTGTGCTTGAGGTGACTGACTATTGCTATCCCGACGATGTGGACGACCTTTGCGAAATCTGGGATAAGTCGGTTAAGACCCTACGGCAGACCTGCGGCTTCTGACGTTGGAATCAATCGGGATTTAACTCTCCTCGGACGGGTTGGAGTGGATTCTTTTTTTGCACCGTTAGGAATCTTTGCGGATAAAAATTTCCGTAACTCCCGTTTTTGTACTACTTTTGTCGCTCCATTGGTATAGTGGCAATTAATCATGTTGAGCATAAAAAAATTAGATATATTCATACTGAAAAGTTTCTGTCTGCTCTTTGCTGGGACATTCTTTATATGTCTCTTCATCTTCATGATGCAATTTCTCTGGAGATATGTGGACGAACTGGTGGGCAAGGGATTGGAAATGACCGTGCTCGCTCAATTCTTCTTCTATTCTGGTCTTACCTTGGTGCCCGCCTCGTTGCCGCTCGCTGTGCTGCTGGCCGCCTTGATTACCTTCGGAAACTTCGGTGAGCGTTTTGAATTGTTGGCTATGAAGGCTGCAGGTATCTCCCTGCTTAATATCATGCGCCCGCTCATCATTTTTATTGCTTTCGTTTGCTGTTTGTCATTCTACTTTCAGAATGTTGTTGGGCCCAAGGCACAGACCAAACTTTGGACTCTACTCCTCTCGATGAAACAAAAGTCGCCCGAAGTGGATATTCCCGAGGGGGTGTTTTACGATGAAATTGATGGCTACAACCTCTATGTCAAGCAGAAGGACCGCAAGACAGGTATGCTCTACGACGTGCTCATTTATAATTTCGATAAAGGTTTTGAGAATGCGCAGATTATCAAGGCCGATTCTGGCCGGCTGGAAATGACGGCAGACAAACAGCACCTCTACCTGCATCTCTATAGTGGTGAGCAGTTTGAGAACCTCAAGTCTCAGACCATGAACCAGCGTAATGTGCCTTATCGACGCGAGGCCTTCTCGGAGAAGCATGCTATCATAGAGTTTGATTCTGATTTTAATATGATGGACGAGGGTATCATGAGCAATCAGTCGAATAGCAAGGATATGCGTATGCTTCAGGCTGGCATTGACTCAATCGCTCAGCGGAATGATAGCGTGGGGCGGAGCTACTTCAATGATGCTGTGAACAATGTCTATCGTATCGGCAATGCTCCTAATCACAGTGACTCTGTAAAACTGCAGCAGGAGGCACTCGGGCCGGTCAATCTTGATAGCATCTATCATTCGGGCACCTTGCTCGACCGTCAACGCTGGCTATCGGCAGCGCGAAACCGAGCTGAGATGGCCCAGAATGACTGGAATTTCAAGAGCCTCAATCTCAAGCAGTCGGATTACTCCCTGCGCCGTCACCAGACGGCGTGGCATGAGAAGATTACTCTTTCGCTTGCCTGCATGATCTTCTTCTTCATCGGTGCACCGTTGGGAGGCATCATCCGCAAGGGTGGACTTGGCATGCCTGTAGTGGTCTCGGTGCTCATCTTCATCATCTATTATATTATCAACAACACCGGCTATAAGATGGCCCGCGACGGACAATGGGTGGTTTGGATGGGCATGTGGACCAGTACCGCCGTCTTGTCTCCGCTTGGTGCCTTCCTAACTTATAAGTCCAATAATGACTCGGTGGTGCTCAATGCCGATGCGTACGTCAACTGGTTCAAGCGGGTGATGGGTATCCGTTCTGTGCGCCATCTCTTCCGCAAGGAGGTGATTATTGATGACCCCGACTACCAGCGCCTGCCTGTTGATTTGGAGCAACTGAGCCGCTCATGCCAGGCTTATGCTGAGAGCCGCAGACTGTGGCAGGCCCCCAACTACGTCAAGATGTGGATTAAGACCACCATTGACGAAGAGATGGTGGATATCAACTGTCGCATGGAGGAGCTTATTGAGGAGATGGCTAACACCCGTTCGCATCATCTGCTCAATCAGCTCAACAACTACCCTGTCATCCCCGTGTATGCTCACGTGCGCCCCTTCCGCATCTGGTGGCTCAACTTGCTCTGTGGGCTCTGCCTGCCTGTGGGCATCTTCTTCTACATCAGAATCTGGATTTTCCGCATTCGCCTCAACAAGGACCTGGAGCGCATTGTGGCAACTAATAAGGAGATTATTCAGCTGATTCACAATCAACTGATTCCTCCAGTCCCTACTGATAATCCCAATAACTGAATATTTATAAATCATAACCTGATATGGAAAAGGTAAAACTGAACAGCATCGAAGAGGCCATTGAAGCATTCAAGGCCGGCAATTTCGTCATCGTCGTGGACGATGAGGACCGTGAGAACGAAGGCGATTTCATTATCGCTGCCGAGAAAATCACCCCTGAGAAGGTCAACTTCATGTTGAAACATGCGCGCGGTGTACTCTGTGCACCGATTACGCTTTCGCGCTGTAAGGAGCTCGACCTGCCTCACCAGGTGACGGACAATACGTCCGTGCTGGGCACCCCTTTCACAGTAACCATTGACAAGTTGGAAGGATGCTCTACCGGCGTGTCGGCTGCCGACCGTGCTGCCACCATACGTGCTCTTGCTGATCCTACCTCTACACCGGCCACATTTGGCCGTCCCGGGCACATCAATCCGCTCTATGCTCAAGAAAAGGGCGTGTTGCGCCGTGCTGGTCATACCGAAGCAGCTGTTGACCTTGCCCGTCTGGCTGGTCTTTACCCCGCAGCGGCCCTGATGGAGATCATGAGCGACGACGGCACCATGGCTCGTCTGCCTGAACTACGTCGAATTGCCGACCAGTACGACCTCAAGCTGGTCTCTATTGCCGACCTCATTGCTTACCGCCTCAAGCAAGAATCCATCGTCGAGAAGGGTGCTGAAGTGGATATGCCTACGGCATTTGGTCACTTCCGTCTCATTCCTTTCCGTCAAGTAGCTACAGGCCTGGAGCATGTGGCCCTTTTCAAGGGTGAATGGACGGCTGATGAGCCTATCTTGGTGCGCATGCACTCTTCTTGTGCTACGGGTGATATTTTCGGCTCTATGCGTTGCGACTGTGGTGAACAGCTGCATCGTGCGATGCAGATGATTGACCAAGCCGGCAAAGGCGTGTTGGTTTATCTGAACCAGGAGGGACGCGGCATCGGACTGATGGATAAGATAAAGGCCTACAAATTGCAAGAAGATGGACTGGATACGGTGGATGCAAATCTTCATCTAGGTCATCTGGCTGATGAGCGTGACTACGGTGTAGGAGCGCAAATTCTGCGCGAGTTGGGTGTGCACAAGATGCGTCTGCTTACCAATAACCCTGTGAAACGTGTTGGCCTTGAAGCATACGGCTTGGAGATAACGGAGAACATCCCCATCGAAACCACTCCTAACAGCTATAATGAGCGTTATCTGCGTACTAAGAAGGAGCGTATGGGTCACACACTGCATCTCAATAAATAATAGGTACGTGTACATTATATTATAGGTGTTAACCTCTCAGCGCTGAACAGTTTATGTTTCAACCGTGAAGAGCAAACACTTCAGCCCAGCATGTGAAACTGTAAATCAGAAATCAAAAAACAAAAAAACAATAGCATCATGAATACTTTATCTAATCGTTTAAACAGCTTGTCGCCATCGGCTACACTGGCCATGTCGCAGAAGAGTGCTGAACTCAAGGCACAAGGTGTAGATGTCATCAATCTGAGTGTGGGTGAACCCGACTTCAATACGCCGGATCATATTAAAGAGGCTGCCAAGAAAGCAGTTGATGAGAACTGGTCGCGCTATTCACCTGTTGCGGGCTATCCCTCGCTGCGCAACGCCATCGTGGCTAAGTTGAAGCGGGAGAATGGACTCGACTATACTGCAGCACAGATTTCATGTGCCAACGGTGCCAAGCAGTCGGTTTGCAACACCATTCTGACTCTGGTGAATCCGGGTGATGAAGTGATTGTGCCCGCTCCCTTCTGGGTGAGCTATCCCGAGATGGTGAAGTTGGCTGAGGGGACTCCTGTTATTGTTGCAGCTGGCATTGAACAGGACTTCAAGATTACCCCCGAGCAGCTTGAAGCAGCCATCACGCCCAAGACCAAGGCACTGATACTTTGCTCTCCTTCCAACCCTACGGGCTCGGTCTATAGCAAGGAGGAACTCGCTGCCTTGGCTGCAGTCTTGGCGCGTCACGAGCAAGTCTATGTGATTGCTGACGAGATTTATGAGCATATCAACTACATTGGCCGTCATGAAAGTATCGCCCAATTCCCTGAGCTGAAGGAGCGCGTTGTGATTGTCAACGGCGTTTCAAAGGCCTATGCCATGACTGGCTGGCGCATCGGCTTCATTGCCGGTCCGGAATGGATTGTGAAAGGAGTCAATAAGTTGCAGGGTCAATACACCTCTGGCCCCTGCTCTGTATCGCAGAAGGCTGCCGAAGCGGCCTACATGGGTACGCAGGAACCCGTAGAGGAGATGCGCAAAGCTTTTGAACGTCGTCGCGACCTCATTGTCCGTCTTGCCAAGGATGTCCCTGGATTCGAGGTCAATGTGCCTCAGGGTGCTTTCTACCTCTTCCCCAAATGCAGCTCGTTCTATGGCAAGTCGGCTCATGGACGCACCATTACCAACTCTGACGAGTTGGCCATGTACCTGCTCGAAGTGGGTCACGTGGCCTGTGTAGGAGGTACTTCGTTTGGTGCTCCAGAGTGTATCCGCATGAGTTATGCAACGAGCGATGAGAATATTGTAGAGGCTATACGTCGCATCAAGGAGGCCTTGGCCGAACTGAAATAAACCGTCTATGGGAGCAGCAAAATGGATAGGGGGCATCATCGGCTTCATGGCCGGTGGCCCTATCGGTGCCTTGGCCGGTTATGCCCTCGGCTCCATCTTCGAGCATAGCAGCGATGCTTCCTCGTCGGCGGGAGAGTATAGCACTTCTACAGCAGCTCAGGGGGAGCGTAACAGCTTCCTTTTCTCGCTGCTTGTCATGGCTTCGTACATCATTAAGGCCGATGGCAAGGTGATGCACAGCGAGATGGAGTATGTGCGTCAGTTTCTGCGCAACAGTTTCGGTTCGTTGGCTGCTCAGCAGGGAGAGCAAATTTTGCTTAACCTCTTCGAACAGCGTAAGCGGATGGACCAGGAGAATCCCATGGCTTTCAGACAGACGATACGCGACTGTGGCGCTCAGATAGCCGATAACCTCAGCCTTGAGAAACGGTTGCAGTTGCTGGCTTTTCTGGCTGAGATTGCCAAGGCGGATGGCAGTGTCTGTCAAGCCGAGATAGAAGCGCTTAAGGAGGTGGCCTCTGCCATGCGCCTCAGCGAGCAGGAGGCCCTCTCCATGCTCAACTTGGGTGGAAACACGCTGGAAGAGGCCTATAAAGTGCTTGAAATAGCCTCTACCGCCACCGATGATGAGGTTAAGGCCGCTTATCGCCGTTTGGCACTGAAGCATCATCCCGACCGAGTGGCTACACTTGGCGATGACGTAAAGCGTGCTGCTGAAGAGAAATTCCAGCAAATAAACAGCGCCAAAGAGATGATTTACAAAGCTCGAGGCATGAAGTAATACTCCTTCTTTGTCTCAAAATCCTATTGAATCCCCAAAATTACTCTTCACAATGAAAAAGAGCCTGATTACCCTTGGCCTAAGTCTGGTTGCCTTGACCAGTTCGGCCATTACCCCTCTGTGGATGCGTGATGTACGCATCTCACCCGATGGCACGCAGATAGCCTTCTGCTACAAAGGTGATATCTATAAAGTGGCCGCAGTAGGCGGCGAAGCACAGCGGCTCACTACGCAGGAGTCGTACGAGTGCAACCCCGTGTGGAGTCCCGACGGTAAGCAGATCGCTTTCGCCAGCGACCGCTACGGCAACTTCGACCTCTTCGTCATGCCGGCTGAGGGTGGGGCAGCGACTCGCCTTACCACCCACTCCAGCAGTGAACTTCCATGGAGCTTTTCTCCTGATGGACGTGACATCTATTTCTCTGCAGCTATTCAAGACCCAGCCTCCAGCGCCCTCTTCCCCACGAATGCCATGACCGAACTCTATAAAGTGCCTGCTACGGGTGGACGTACACAGCAAGTGCTGGCTACTCCGGCCGAGATGGTCTGCTTCAATACGGACGGTAGTCGCCTTTACTATCAGGACCGCAAGGGCTTTGAAGATGAATGGCGAAAGCACCATACCTCTTCTATCACCCGTGACATTTGGGTGGTTGATACAGCTACAGGGCATCACACCAACCTTACTCAACGGCCGGGTGAGGATCGAAACCCTGTGCTCAGCCCTGATGGCAAGCAACTCTACATCTTGAGTGAGCGCCATGGCGGGTCGTTCAATGTGTATGCCCTCTCAGTTGCCAACCCCTCTCAAGTAGAGGCTGTGACCCACTTCACCACGCATCCTGTACGCTTCCTCTCCATGGGTAGCAACGGCCTGCTCTGCTACACTTACGATGGCGAAATTTACACCCAGCGTCCTGGTAGCGAACCGCAGAAGGTGTCTATCCAGGTGACGATAGATGAGGCGCCTGCCTTTGCCACGCTTCACTTGAGCCGTGGAGCTACCGATGCAGTGCCTTCGCCTGATGGCAAGCAGGTGGCATTTATTCTGCGCGGCGAGGTGTTTGTCACTTCCGTGGATTATAATACGACCAAGCAGATTACCCACACTGCAGCTGCTGAGAGCGATATCACCTGGGGAGCTGACAGCCGCACCTTGGCCTATTGTAGTGAACGCGATGGCAAAATGCAGCTGGTTCAGGCTCGTATTGCTCGTAAGGAAGATCCAAACTTTGCCAATGCTACGCTGATTGACGAAGAGATTCTACTTCCTTCGGCTGATGTAGAGCGTACCATGCCAACTTTTAGCCCCGATGGAAAAGAACTGGCTTTCATTGAAGAACGCTCCAAGCTGATGGTGCTCCATCTGGAGAGTGGACGCGTGCGTCAGGTCACCGATGGTTCTACTTGGTACGACACGGGTGGTGGTTTTACCTACCGTTGGAGTCCAGATGGTAAGTGGTTCACCTTGGAGTTCATAGGCAATCGTCACGACCCCTACACCGACATAGGCCTAGTCAGCGCTCAAGGTGGTGAGATGATTAACCTCACAGGCAGTGGTTATACTCATGGTAATCCTCGTTTCGTGATGGAAGGCAATGCCATCCTCTTTAGCAGCGAACGCTATGGCATGCGAGCCCATGCCTCTTGGGGATCACTCGAAGATGCTTTGCTTCTCTTCCTCAATCAAGATGCCTACGACAAGTATCGTCTGAGTAAGGAGGATTACGAGTTGCTCAAGGAACTGGAGAAGCAGAATAAGAAGGAGGATGAACCAAAAGAGAAGAAGGACGCTGACAAAAAGAAAGGGAATAAGAAAGAAACTGAGGCCGATAAATCAGAGGTGAAACCCATCCAGGTGGATCTGCAAGGCATTCAAGACCGTATCGTGCGTCTGACTCCTAACTCGTCACGTATGACTGATGCCATTCTCTCTCCCGATGGAGAGAGTCTCTATTACCTGGCTTCGTTTGAAAAGGGGTATGACCTTTGGAAGATGGATCTGCGCAAGCGCGAGACCAAGTTGATTCACAAACTGGATGCTGGATGGGCTTCGATGGAACTTGATGCAAAAGGGGAGAAGCTTTTCATCCTAGGTGGCAATATTGCTAAGCGCATGGATTTGAAGTCGGACAAGCTCGATAACATCAGCTATCAAGCTGACCTCAAGATGGATTTGGCCGCCGAGCGTGAATACATGTTTCAGCATGTCTATCGTCAGGAGCAGAAACGCTTCTATAACCTCAATATGCATGGCGTGGATTGGGATGCCATGAGTGAGGCCTATCGTAAGTTCCTGCCTCACATAAATAATAATTATGACTTCGCTGAGATGCTCAGCGAATGGTTGGGTGAACTGAATGTATCCCATACGGGCGGACGTTATAGTCCAAGTCTGCAGAGTGAGCCTACTGCCAGTCTGGGGCTCCTCTTCGATTGGAGCTACGGTGGCAACGGCCTGAAGGTGGCCGAAGTGATTGAAAAGGGACCCTTCAGTCGTGCTTCCAGCCGTGTGAAGGCAGGCGTGATTGTGGAGAAGATTGATGGAGAAGCGTTGCCGTCAGATGCAGATTACGCTCCGTTATTGGCCAACAAGGTGGGCCGCAAGACATTGATAAGTCTCTACGAACCAGAGCGAGGTGAACGTTGGGATGAGGTGATACTCCCCATTTCACAAGGTACCATGAACAGTCTGCTCTATACCCGCTGGGTGAAACAGCGTGCCGCCGATGTAGAGCGCTGGTCAAATGGTCGTCTGGGCTACGTTCACATTCAGTCAATGGGCGATGGTAGTTTCCGTACAGTCTATAGCGATATTTTGGGTAAATACAACCAGTGCGAAGGCATCGTAATCGATACTCGCTTTAATGGTGGAGGTCGTCTGCACGAGGACATTGAGATTTTGTTCAGCGGTGAGAAGTATCTTACTCAGGTGGTTCGCGGTCGTGCAGCTTGTGATATGCCTAGCCGTCGCTGGAATAAACCCAGCATCATGTTGCAGTGTGAGGCCAATTACTCCAATGCCCATGGTACCCCTTGGGTCTATAAGCACCGTGGTATCGGAAAGTTGGTAGGAGCTCCTGTACCAGGCACGATGACCAGCGTGTCATGGGAGACGCTTCAGGATCGTTCACTCGTCTTTGGCATCCCTGTGATCGGTTACCAACTGCCCGATGGTAGCTATTTGGAGAATAAACAACTTGAGCCCGACATCTTGGTGCTCAATGCCCCTGAAACTATAGTGAAAGGCGAGGACACCCAGCTGCGACGTGCTGTAGAGGAACTGCTGAAAGAGCTTAATACGAAGAAGTAAATCCTTTAGTAAACATGGAACAGACCTATACGCTAGCTGCCCCGGTCACTCTGCAGTGTAGTGTGGACTTGCCGGCATCAAAGAGCATCAGTAATCGCGCATTGATTCTCCACGCTTTGAGCGGAGGAGTGCAGCGTCCAATGAACTTGAGTGATTGCGATGATACGGCCGTAATGATTCGTGCCCTGGAACAGCATGGAGCGGAGATTGACATTCATGCTGCAGGAACTGCAATGCGTTTTCTTACCGCTTACCTCAGCACTCAGAAGGGCAGTCATCTACTCACGGGTAGTGCCCGAATGAAGCAACGCCCCATTCGTCTTTTAGTAGATGCTTTGCGTGCGTTAGGGGCTGACATTCAATATGCTGATTCCGAAGGGTTCCCACCTCTTTTGATTCAAGGCAAGCCACTTCCTGGCCAGGAGATTACGCTGGCAGGAAGCGTCAGTTCTCAGTATATCTCTGCCTTGCTGATGATAGGGCCCACGCTGCCTCAGGGTTTGACGATCCACCTTACGGGGCAACTTATTTCAGTCCCTTACATCAACCTTACCCTATCGCTGATGGCCCACTATGGCGCTTCGGCCCGTTGGACAGATGAACGCACTATTCGGGTAGGACCTGGACCATATCAAGATGTTCCTTTTACGGTTGAGAGTGATTGGAGTGCGGCCTCTTATTGGTATGAAATGATGGCGTTGTGGCAGCCTCAGGCAGAGTCCCCCTCTCCCTGTGTCGAACTGATTGGACTATTCCCTCGTAGCAGCCAAGGAGACAGTCGCGGTGCTGAATTGTTTGCCAAGTTGGGTGTACACACAGCCTTTACTCCCCGTGGTGTAGAGCTGACCCGATTAGGGGTGCCTGTAGCTCGCATGGTGGAGGATCTGGTAGATATCCCAGATTTGGCCCAAACGTTTGTTGTAACTTGCTGCTTGATGGGCATACCTTTTCGTTTCAGTGGGTTACAGAGTCTGCGTATCAAGGAGACCGATCGCATCACTGCCCTGCAACAGGAACTCCATAAGATAGGCTATGTGGTTAAAGATGAGGCTGACAGCATCCTGTCGTGGAATGGAGAACGTTGTCCGGCAGAGGAGCATCCTGTTATTGCCACGTACGACGACCATCGCATGGCCTTAGCTTTTGCTCCAGCCATTCTTCGGTTGCCTTCACTTGCGATTGCACACCCTGAGGTGGTCAGCAAGTCATACCCCACCTACTGGCGACACCTGGCAGCTGCAGGTTTTTCTCTTCGTTGATTCAAAGCGTCACTTCTCCTGCCAGTGATTTCATCATCAAGTGACGCACCTCATTAGGTGTATAGTGGTGGCCAAGCAGAAACATCAGCTTGGCCACTGCTGCTTCTATGGTCATGTCGTAACCGCACAATACCCCTGCCTGCATCAAGTGGTAACCCGTTTCGTAACGCTCCATCTCCACCATGCCGGCATTACATTGGGTGACGTTGACGACCACAATGCCTCGCTGACTTGCCTCTTTCAGCGCTTCGAGAAACCATGGCTTGCTCGGTGCGTTACCCGAACCGTACGTTTCCAGAATGACAGCTTTCAGCCCCGGTGTATGTAGCACGGTATGCACAATGGGTTCACTGATACCAGGAAAGAGCTTCAGCACCGTCAGGTTGGTGTCAAGCAGGTAATGTGGCTTCAATACAGAACCAGTTGCTTTGTGTATCTGAGGAAGATTGTATTTGATATGAATGCCGGCCGTAGCCAGCGAGGGATAATTGAATGATCGAAATGCGTTGAAGTCCTCAGCATTGATTTTCGTGGTGCGGTTGCCTCGCATCAGGTGGTTTTCAAAGAAAATGCATACCTCCGGTACCATGGGTGTGCCATCTTCATGGGTGGCAGCTGCAATCTCTAGACTGGTCAGCAGATTTTCTTTCCCGTCGGTGCGAAGCACTCCAATGGGTAGTTGTGATCCAGTGAGGATGATAGGCTTATCCAGTCCTTCGAGCATAAAACTCAGAGCCGATGCAGTGAACGCCATGGTGTCGGTGCCATGCAGGATGACGAATCCACTATACTCTTCGTAATGGGTGCTCACCACTTCTACTAGTTTGCGCCAACTCTCCGTGTCCATATCTGATGAGTCAATGGGTGGGTCGAACGTATAAGTGTCGATAGTAAAGTCGAACCGCTCTAGTTCAGGTACATGCTTTTGTAGTTGTTCTAGATTAAAGTTCTCTAGGGCGCCTGTATCTGGATTTTCCATCATTCCGATGGTTCCTCCAGTGTAAATTAGCAAAATGGAAGTTTTGTTGGCGTTCATGTGGGTTAAATTTGTGTATTCAGGGCGCAAATATAGTGATTATTCTTTAAATACACGTCGTTTTGCTATTTTCTTTCTCTTTTATTGTCGCCCATTCTTTATTATGCAGAAAAAATATCGCAAAAAAGTGAGGAAAAGTGATAGATTGAAAAGATTTATTCTTAATTTTGCCGCGAATTTCTAAAGAACGTAGAATAAATGATGACGAACAGTTACTATCTTCACTTCTTCACATCGACATACGTCGGTACCATGACCCCTCGGGGTTAAGGATAGTATTTTGTGTTTCTACGTGATACACGCATTTTCAATCAGCTTTTTTCACCCCGTCGATATGCAGCCCTCTTCAAGGGGAGGAGGCCTGCAGGCAGTGGGTAATCGCTCCCCTTTACTTCGAATTTAAAACATAACGACATAGCATGAAAGTAATGAAGTTTGGCGGAACCTCGGTAGGATCCGTGAAAAGTATTTTAAGTGTAAAACAGATTGTTGAAGCGGCTAGTGAGCCGGTGATTGTGGTGGTCTCGGCCTTGGGTGGCATTACAGACAAACTGATTAACACTTCGAAGATGGCGGCAGAGGGCAATGCAAATTACGAGAGCGAGTACCGCGAAATCGTACGCCGTCACGAAGAGATGATACGTGAGGTGATACCGCAAGGCGAGGCTCGTCGCAGTCTGGAACATCAGGTTGGAGTCTTGCTGTGTGAACTGAAGAACATCTTTCAGGGTATCTATTTAATTAAAGACCTCTCGCCCAAGACGAGTGACATGATCGTGAGTTATGGTGAACGACTCTCAAGCATTATTGCTGCCGAGTTGACCGGCGCCACTTGGCTCGACTCGCGCGAGTTTATCAAGACCGAGCGCAAGCACAACAAGAGTGTGCTTGATGCTGAGCTCACCAATGAATTGGTGCGTCGTACCTTTAGCAAACTGCCACAGCGCTCGTTGATTCCTGGTTTCATTTCAACTGATAAGATGACTGGCGATGTCACCAACTTGGGCCGTGGCGGTAGTGACTATACCGCAGCTATTGTAGCTGCAGCCCTTGATGCCGACTCGTTGGAAATCTGGACTGATGTAGATGGTTTTATGACGGCCGATCCGCGTGTGATTCCCAATGCCTACACCATTAACGAGTTGAGCTATGTCGAGGCTACCGAACTTTGCAACTTCGGTGCTAAAGTGGTTTATCCCCCAACCATTTATCCGGTATGTCATAAAAATATTCCTATTCTAATAAAGAATACCTTCAATCCCCAAGCTGCAGGTACCATTATTAAGCAGGAGGTGAGTTCGCCGCAGACCAAGGCCATTAAGGGTATCTCCAGCATCAACGACACCAGTTTGATTACAGTGCAGGGCCTTGGTATGGTGGGTGTGATTGGTGTGAACTACCGCATCTTCAAGGCGTTGGCTAAGAACGGTATCAGCGTTTTCCTTGTCTCGCAGGCTTCGTCAGAGAATTCCACCTCGATCGGTGTGCGCAATGCTGATGCCGATTTGGCCTGTGAGGTGCTTAACGAAGAGTTTGCCAAGGAGATAGAGATGGGTGAGATTTCCCCTATTACTGCCGAAAAGAACTTGGCTACCGTAGCTATTGTAGGGGAGAATATGAAGCACACCCCGGGCATTGCTGGAAAACTATTCGGTACGCTGGGGCGAAACGGCATCAATGTCATTGCCTGTGCTCAGGGCGCCTCAGAGACCAATATCTCCTTTGTGGTGGACAGCCGCTGGCTGCGTAAGTCACTCAATGTCATTCACGACTCCTTCTTCCTCTCAGAATATCAGGTTCTCAACCTCTTTATTTGCGGTATAGGTACTGTCGGTGGAAGCTTAATTGAACAGATTCACAGCCAGCGTCTGAAGCTGATGCAGGAAAATGGCCTCCAGCTTAATGTGGTAGGTATAGCCGATGCCAAGCAGATGCTCTTTACCCGTGCAGGAATAGACCTGGGCCAGTTCCGTCAGGTTCTTCACGAACAGGGACAGCCTGCCACCGTGGAGCGGATGAAGGAGGAAATCATAGGCATGAATATCTTCAACTCTGTCTTTGTGGATTGTACGGCCAGTGCAGAGGTTGCCTCCATCTATCAGGAGTTGCTTCAGCACAATGTGTCGGTGGTGGCAGCCAATAAGATAGCTGCATCGAGTGCATACGATAACTACCGCATGCTCAAGCAGACGGCTCGTCAGCGTGGTGTCAAATACCTCTTTGAAACTAACGTAGGTGCCGGACTGCCGATTATTAATACCATCAACGACTTAATTCATAGTGGAGATAAGATTCTCAAGATAGAGGCCGTACTGAGTGGTACACTCAACTTCATCTTCAACCGTATCAGTGCCGATGTCCCCTTCAGTCGTACCATCCGTATGGCACAAGAAGAACGCTACAGCGAGCCAGACCCGCGTATTGACCTGAGTGGTAAGGATGTGATCCGCAAGCTAGTCATTCTGGCTCGAGAAGCGGGCTACTGTATTGAGCAGGAGGATGTGGAGAAACACCTCTTCGTGCCCGATGATTACTTCCAGGGCTCACTTGAGGAATTCTGGCAAAAGGTACCTCAGTTGGATGCAGACTTTGAAGCACGCCGTAGGCAGCTGGAGGCCGCCCATAAACATTGGCGCTTTGTAGCTAAGCTGGAAAACGGCAAGGCTTCTGTTGGTTTGCAGGAGGTAGGTATAGATCATCCTTTCTACGAACTGGAGGGAAGCAACAATATCATCCTGCTCACTACAGAGCGTTATAAGGAGTATCCCATGATGATTCAAGGCTACGGTGCAGGGGCAGGTGTGACTGCAGCTGGTGTATTTGCCGACATCATGAGCATTGCAAACGTATAAATCAAACAGAACATGAAACATATTATCATTCTAGGCGACGGTATGGCAGACTGGAAAGTGCCCGAACTGGGCGACCGAACCCTATTGCAGGCTGCGCATACACCCTACATGGACGAATTGGCTCGTCTGGGCCGTAACGGAAGGCTTATTACTGTGGCCCCCGGCTTTCACCCAGGAAGTGAGGTGGCCAATATGTCAGTTTTGGGCTACGACCTGCCTAAGGTCTATGAAGGTCGTGGTCCTCTAGAAGCAGCCAGCATTGGCATTGAACTCCAGCCGGGCGATATGGCCATGCGCTGCAACATCATCTGCATTGAGGGTGACCATATCAAGAACCATTCTGCTGGTCACATTACTACGGCTGAGGCTGACGAGTTGGTGCGTTACCTCGATGAGCAGCTCGGTAACGATCACATCCATTTTTATACAGGTGTGCAATACCGTCATTTGCTGGTCATCAAGGGTGGTAACAAGCAGATTGATTGCACTCCCCCTCATGATGTACCCCTTAAACCCTTCAGACCGCTCCTGGTGAAACCTTTGGCTGACGAAACGGAATCTTCCGATGGACGCATGACCCCACAGCAGACGGCTGACCTGATTAATGACCTTATACTCCGCTCACAGGAGTTGCTCCGCAATCATCCCGTAAATTTGCGCCGCATGGCTGAGGGGAAGGATCCGGCCAATAGCATCTGGCCCTGGAGCCCTGGCTATCGCCCGCAGATGAAGCCCTTCTCCGACCGTTTCCCGCAGGTAGAACGCGGTGCTGTCATCTCCGCAGTTGATTTGATTAATGGCATCGGCTATTACGCAGGTTTGCGTCGTATTGCGGTGGAGGGGGCTACAGGTCTCTACGATACCAACTACGAGAACAAGGTGGCTGCCGCGCTGGATGCCCTACGTACCGATGACTTCGTCTATCTGCATGTTGAGGCCAGTGACGAGGCTGGTCATGAGGGCAATATAGACTTGAAGATACGCACTATCGAGAATCTGGACCATCGTGCCGTTGGTCCCATCTACGAAGCGGTCAAGCAGTGGAAGGAACCTGTCGCCATTGCCGTCTTGCCCGATCATCCTACGCCCTGCGCCCTGCGTACCCATACCGCAGATCCTGTGCCTTTCCTGATTTGGCATCCCGGCATCATACCCGACGAAGTACAAACCTTCGATGAAGTAGCGGCCTGCAACGGCTCCTATGGCCTGCTCAAGGAGGACCAATTCATCGAAGCCTTCTTTGAAACAGAATGATATTTTGCTTCTTGAACAAAGTTGCTATAGCGGATGCGTATATTCAACGATTGAAAGAAGCGTTTGCTTTAATTCCTAACGACATAAAAAAAGAAAACAATGAAATATTACAGTACATCTAAACAGGCTCCCGAAGCTACGCTCGAAGAGGCTGTGGTAAAAGGATTGGCCGCCGATAAGGGCCTTTTTATGCCTCGTTCCATTAATCCCCTTCCCTCTACCTTTTACGCTGAAATCGTCCATCTTTCGTTTCAGGAGATGGCATACCGCGTGGCGGATGCTTTCTTTGGTGAAGACGTTCCAGCTGAAACGCTTAAGGAGATTGTTTATGACACACTTAACTTTGATGTTCCCCTGGTTCCTGTCAGCCCAGGCATTTACTCGTTGGAACTCTTTCATGGTCCTACGCTGGCCTTCAAAGATGTAGGTGGCCGGTTCATGGCCCGTCTGTTGGGTTACTTCATCCGTAAGGAGGGTAAGCAGCAGGTCAATGTTTTGGTTGCTACTTCAGGTGACACTGGTAGTGCCGTAGCCAACGGATTTCTGGGTGTAGAGGGTATTCACGTCTATGTGCTCTATCCCAAGGGTAAGGTGAGCGAGATTCAAGAGAAGCAGTTCACTACGCTGGGACGTAACATCACTGCGCTCGAGGTAGATGGCACTTTTGATGATTGTCAGGCTTTGGTTAAGTCGGCCTTCATGGATGCTGAGCTTAACGCTCACATGCAGCTTACGAGTGCGAATTCCATCAACGTGGCTCGCTTCCTGCCGCAGGCTTTCTACTATTTCTATGCCTATGCGCAGCTGCAGCGTCTTCAACCGGGTGTGCAACCCGTGATTTGTGTGCCGAGCGGCAACTTCGGAAATATTACCGCTGGCCTCTTTGGCAAGCGCATGGGGTTGCCCATCAGCCGTTTCATTGCGGCCAACAATCGCAACGATATCTTCTACCAGTATCTTCAGACGGGAGAGTACAACCCTCGTCCCAGTGTGGCCACTCTTGCTAATGCTATGGACGTAGGCAATCCCAGTAACTTTGCCCGTGTGCTCGACCTCTACGGTCACAGCCACGACGCTATTGCTACTGAGGTGAGTGGTGCTACCTATACCGATGAGCAGATTGCTGAGACGATGCGAGCTACGTGGCAGGAGCATCACTACCTGCTCGACCCTCACGGAGCTTGTGGTTATCGTGCCTTGGCAGAAGGACTCCGTACTGGTGAAGTGGGCATCTTCTTAGAAACGGCCCATCCTGCTAAGTTCAAGGATACTGTGGAGCAGATTATAGGTGCCGAGGTGGCTGTGCCTGCAAAGCTTCAGGCCTTTATGCGTGGTACCAAGCAGAGCCTACCAATGAGCAAGGAGTTTGCCCAGTTCAAGGCCTATCTGATGCAGCAGTAAACGCTTTCCTGTTGGCTCCTGAAGCATTCAGTTTATTGAGTTATCGCATACCCCCTATTGCAGCAAACTGTAGCAATAGGGGGTATTTTTCGTTTTCTTCCGATTTTTGGAGTGATTCGCAAGGGTGAATAATGCGATGTTGGTATAACTTGTGAATCAACTGTAGAAATTACTCCTTTAGTATATCCTTAATCTTCTCTTCAGGTTGATTCAGCATATTAGCAATGGTTTTTACAGCCATTCCATTGGCATGAAGACCTTTTACGGCAGCAGCTAGCATTTTGCCTTGCTCATCCAGCTTTTTGCCCTGCTCATCCAGCATTTTACCCTGCTCATCCAGCATTTTGCCTTGCTCATTCAGCATTTTGCCCTGCTCATCCAGCTTTTTATCTTGTTTTTCAATGATTCTATCTCGCTGTATGATGGCAGTATCTCGGTCTTCAATAGCTTTGAAGAATTCATCTTCCACGTTCATGTCCTGACGTACTTCGGGATTCGAGGCTGCTGAGAGTAGGCGTTTCAGAATATACTCCATATCTGCATCTCCTGCGTAGGTTTCCTCGTTCACCTGTATAGTCTGTGGGTTCGCTTTAGAGGCATTCGACTGGTCGAATACACTCAGCACTTTCTCTAATCGATTGTTTACACGGCCCCGGAGCAGTGGAATCTGTACAATGATGCTGTCGTGCGTCAAGCTCTCTACGAAAGGATTAGGCTGTTCACTGCAGATTTCGTTGCCATCATAATCGTACGTCTTATGATTGACGTAAATGACAGGAACTGAGAAATTTCCCACGCGATGTCCAAGCAGATAGACCGCCACCATGGGCAGTGCGTGTTTGTCTTCACTTCCCTCCACGATATTCTCCTTGCGGTTGTATTGGGTACCTAGGTATTGCCTAAAGCGGAGCGTTTCAGTTTCTATCCATGTTTTCTGCAATTCAATTAAGATGAGTCGTTCTTTACCATCGGCCTCACGTATGGTGGCTCCAAAGTCAATACGGAACATTGAGATGTCGTTGCGCGACGTGTTGACATATTCATGCGGACGTTGCTCCACTTTCACCACCTCCTTTTTCAGCAGGGCTGAGAGAATCGTACGAGCAATACGTTCGTCTTCCATCAGGTATTTGAATACCGTATCATAAATGGGATTTGCGATATACAGCGTCATGGCTCCTTTATATTTGGGTTATCTGCGGGCAAATATAGTACTTTCTGATGAATCCTGCAAGCACAGCAATGAATTTAAACATGGGACTCAATAGCCTGTGGACGAGCTAATCTACTTTTCAGATCGAAGTGCCACGCTCAGACTACGTGCAGGACTTGCTACATCCCTATTTGCCTCAGCGCTTTGAGGTTTTGCTACTCTCCATCTCAGCAGGACCGAAATTTTCTTTCCAAAATCTGCTTGCCGTTCGCAAGGAAATGTGTAACTTTGCGTGAGATTTTGATTATGAAGTAAAAACATGAACGAAGAGATAAAAAAAGCATGTCAAGTGATGGCCGATGGTGGGGTTATTCTCTACCCAACAGACACGATATGGGGTATAGGATGCGATGCTACCAACCCTGAGGCGGTGAAGCGCGTCTATGACATCAAACGGAGAGCCGACAGCAAGGCGATGCTTGTGCTGGTTGATTCAGCTGTAAAGGTGGACTTCTATGTGAATGAGGTGCCCGATGTGGCATGGGACTTGATTGAACTGGCCACGCGGCCTCTGACCATCATCTACGATGGTGCGCGCAACCTGGCACCCAACTTGCTGGCCGAAGATGGAAGTGTGGGAATCCGTGTAACACAAGAGCGCTTCTCGCAGCAGCTTTGCAGGCAATACCGCAAGGCCATCGTTTCGACCTCTGCTAATCTGAGCGGAACGCCCTCACCTCACTGTTTTGCAGATATCTGTGACGAGGTGAAACAGGCCGTGGATTACATTGTGGATTATAGACGAGAGGAGACGGCTGAGGCTACTCCGTCGAGCATTATCAAGCTGGGAGCTAAGGGAGAGGTGAAGATTATCCGCCCTTGATATGTACACCCGTATGTCAATTGAAAAGATGGTTATGAATACAACGATTATGCGAGAGATAAAAACAGCATATAAAGAGTGGCTGGGTCGCTTCATCGTGTGGCGCGAACACCATATCAAAGAGAAGCGTTTCATCTTGATCCTGAGTTTCATGGTCGGTATCTTCACAGCCTTTGCGGCCCTGATTCTTAAGATGCTCATCCATTGGATACAGAACTTCCTGACGGAGAATTTCGATACTACGGAGGCAAACTACCTCTATTTGGTCTATCCTGTTGTGGGAATCTTCCTGGCAGGACTTTTTGTACGCCGTATCGTAAAGGATGATATTAGCCATGGTGTAACGAAGATTCTCTATGCCATCTCCCGGCGACAGGGACGTATCAAGCCGCACAACACATGGAGTAGCGTGATTGCTAGTTCTATCACCATCGGTTTTGGTGGATCTGTGGGTGCTGAGGCACCGATTGTGCTGACCGGTTCGGCTATTGGTAGTACCTTGGGAAGTCTTTTTAAGATGGAGCACCGTACATTGATGTTGCTAGTGGGCTGTGGCGCTGCAGGTGCCGTGGCTGGTATCTTCAAGGCACCCATTGCAGGATTGGTCTTTACGCTTGAGGTACTGATGATTGACCTGACTATGACCTCGCTGCTGCCGCTGCTCATTTCGGCAGTGACGGCTGCTACCGTCAGCTACATCACCACGGGCACTGATGCCATGTTTAAGTTTCACCTTGACCAGGCCTTTGAGTTGGAGCGCATCCCCTATGTCATCTTGCTGGGTATCTTCTGCGGGCTAGTATCGCTCTACTTTACGCGGGCGATGAATGCCGTAGAAGGTGTGTTCGGCCGACTGGGCACGCCCTATAAGAAATTGGCGCTGGGTGGCGGTATGTTGAGTGTGCTCATCTTCCTCTTTCCTCCACTCTATGGTGAAGGCTATGACACGATTGAACTGCTGCTTAACGGCACCACCGAGAACCAATGGAACACGGTGATGAACAACTCCTTCTTTTATGGCCACGGGCAATGGCTGCTGGTCTATCTGCTGCTCATCATTCTCTTTAAGGTGTTTGCTTCGAGTGCCACTAACGGCGGTGGCGGCTGTGGCGGAATCTTTGCTCCTTCGCTCTATCTGGGTTGTATTGCAGGCTTTGTGTTTGCCCACTTCAGCAATGACTTTGATGCCACTACCTATCTGCCGGAGAAGAACTTTGCCCTGATGGGCATGGCAGGTGTAATGAGCGGTGTGATGCATGCGCCGCTGACTGGTGTATTCCTGATAGCGGAGTTGACGGGTGGCTACGACCTTTTCCTTCCGCTGATGATCGTCAGTGTCAGCTCGTACCTCACTATCATCGCTTTTGAGCCCCATAGTATCTACTCAATGCGTCTGGCCAAGAAGGGGCAACTACTGACGCACCACAAAGACCGTGCCGTGCTGACGCTGATGAAGATGGAGCATGTGGTGGAAAAGGACTTTGAGGTGGTACACCCCGAGATGGACCTGGGGCAGCTGGTACATGCCATCTCAGCCACGAAGCGCAACGTCTTCCCCGTGACCGACGCGCAGCAGAAATTGATAGGCATTGTGCTGCTTGATGACATCCGTAATATCATGTTCCGTCAGGAACTCTACCATCGCTTCAACGTAGGTAAGTTCATGACTTCACCTCCTGCCCGCTTGCACAACACCGACAGTATGGAGCAGGTGATGCAGGTGTTCGACGACACCAAGGCTTGGAACCTGCCCGTAGTAGATGAAGAGGGCCGTTATCTGGGTTTCATCTCTAAGTCGAAGATATTCAATAACTACCGTCAGGTGCTGGTGCACTTCAGCGATGAGTAACCTCCCAAATACAGCATTAATTAATTGTCTGATGTAAATTATTATGTGTAACTATAAATTAAATTTCATGAATCGATTAACTCTAACCTTATTGTTTTGCCTTAGTGCGCTGATAGGCATCTATGGGCAACGTGCGATTGAATTAGAAGATGTGGTGGGTGGAAGCTTCTATCCACAGAACATTGCTAACATCCTTCCAATCCCAGGCGATGGCGAGCACTATACGCAGATGAATGCGGAGCATACGCAGGTGGTGAAGTACTCTTTCAAGACAGGAAAGCAGGTGGAAGTGCTCTTTGATGTGGCCACAGCCCGCGAATGTCCCTTCAAGCACTTCGACAGCTACAGCTTTGCCCCTGATGGTAGCAAGCTACTGATAGCTACCAAGACCAGCTACATCTATCGTCGTTCTTACACAGCAGAACACTATATCTACAGCTTGAAGCGCAACCTGGATGGAGAGATCCGCAACGTGGTCGAGCGGCTCAGCGATGGAGGTCCGCAGCAAGCACCCCTCTTCTCACCCGATGGCTCGATGGTGGCCTTTGTGCGCAACAACAACATCTACCTCGTCAAGTTGCTCTACGGCAACAGTGAGAGTCAGGTGACTGAGGACGGCAAACGTAACGAGGTACTCAATGGTATCCCCGATTGGGTGTATGAGGAGGAGTTCTCAATGAATAGTGCCTTGGAGTTTAGTGCCGATAGTAAGATGCTTGCTTTCATCCGTTGGGATGAAAGCAAGGTGCCAATGTACAGCTTCCCTCTCTTTGCAGGAGAGGCACCTCGACACGAGGCATTGGCTAAGTATCCAGGAGCCTATACCTATAAATATCCCAAGACGGGCGAGGTGAACTCTACCGTATCAGTTCATACCTTCGATATCAAGAGTAAGGTGACCCGCAAGATGCAGGTGCCTCTAGAGGCCGACGGTTACATCCCCCGCATCAGTTTTACCCGTAATCCCAATCAACTGGCTATAGTGACGCTCAACCGTCATCAGAACCTGCTTAACATTTACTTGGCTGACCCGCGCAGCACGGTCTGTAAGCAACTGCTTCGCGATGAGAGCGAGACCTACATTAGTGAGAATGCCCTCAACCAGATTAAGTTCTACGATGACCACTTCAGTTATGTGAGCGAACGTTCGGGCTATAGTCACCTGTATTGGTGCTCGCTGACTGGTACGCAGCAGAAACCCATCACCAGCGGCAACTATGAGGTCACCGAGTTCCTTGGCTATAGTGAAGCCGATGGTTCATTCTATTTTGCCAGCAACGAGGAGAGTCCCATGTGCCAAGCCATCTACAAGGTGGATCGCAAGGGCAAGAAGGTGAAGTTGAGCAGCCAGCGTGGCACCAACAGCGCCATCTTTAGTAGCAACATGAAGTACTACGTAAATCGCTTCCAGAATCTCTCTACTCCCATGGTAATTACCTTGAACGACTGCAACGGACGCGAACTGACCACCCTGCTCGACAATGCTGCATTGAAAGAGAAACTGGCGCAGTATGCTGTGCCTCAGAAGGAGTTCTTCAGTTTTACTACGGGCGAGGGTGTGCAACTTAATGGCTGGATGATGAAACCTTGTGACTTTGATGTACAGAAAAAATATCCTGTCTTGATGTACCAGTATAGTGGTCCGGGTTCACAACAGGTGCTCGACCGGTTTGGCATCTCTTGGGAGACCTACATGGCATCTCACGGCTATATTGTGGTGTGTGTAGATGGCCGTGGTACAGGTGGCCGTGGAGCCGACTTTACGAAATGTACCTATCTGAAATTGGGCTATCTGGAAGCTCGCGACCAGGTGGAGACTGCGCTTTGGTTGGGTCAGCAACGCTATGTGGACAAGGAGCGCATCGGTATCTGGGGTTGGAGTTTTGGCGGTTATATGACCATCATGAGCATGAGCGAAGGACGTCCTGTCTTTCGTGCTGGTGTGGCTGTGGCTGCAGTGACCGATTGGGAGTATTATGATACCATCTATGGCGAACGTTTCATGCGTACGCCTAAGGAGAATAGCGAGAACTACCGCCTGACGTCCTGCTTTACGCGCGCAGAGCAACTGCATGGTAGCTTACTGCTGGTTCATGGCATGGCCGACGATAATGTCCACTTCCAGCAGTGTGCCGAATATGCCGAGCATTTGGTGCAACTCAATAAACCCTTCGAGATGCAGCTCTACACTAACCGTGATCATGGTATTTATGGAGGAAACACCCGAATGCACCTCTACACTCGCTTGACCAACTTCTTCGACCGTGAGTTGAAGAGATGATATGCAGACTTCTAATAGCCAAGCAACATCTATAACAATATGGAACCAAAACAACGAGCCAGAAAACCCGAATGGCTGAAGATTAGCATAGGAGCCAATGAACGCTACACCGAGACGAAACGGATTGTAGAGTCTCACTGTCTGCACACCATTTGCAGTAGTGGAAGATGTCCCAATATGGGAGAATGCTGGGGTAGGGGGACGGCCACCTTTATGATAGGAGGGAATATCTGTACCCGCTGCTGTCGCTTCTGCAATACGCAGACCGGTAAGCCGCTTCCCCTTGACCCTAAGGAGCCAGAACATGTGGCCCATAGCGTGCAGCTGATGAAGTTGAGTCATGCCGTGATTACATCGGTTGATCGCGACGACTTGCCAGACTTAGGTGCTGCCCATTGGGTCGCTACGATTCAAGCTGTCAAAGAGACGACTCCCGATACTACGGTGGAGGTGTTAATACCAGACTTTCAAGGACGAGCTGAGCTTGTCCAGCAGGTGATTGATTCCAAACCACACATCATTGCTCACAATATGGAGACTGTGCGTCGTTTAACACCCGAGGTTCGTAGCGTGGCCCGCTACGATACGAGTCTTCAGGTACTGAAGCAGATAGCTCAAAGCGGTATCACCTGCAAGACGGGTATCATGGTTGGGCTGGGTGAAACGCCCCAAGAGGTAGAGGAGTTGATGGACGACCTTCGTGCTATAGGTTGCCAGATTCTGACCATCGGTCAGTACCTGCAGCCATCGCATCGCCATTATAACGTGGCTGAGTATGTTACCCCCGAGCAGTTCAAGCGCTACAAAGAACTAGGCTTGAGCAAAGGCTTTAAGCAGGTAGAGAGCGCCCCATTGGTACGCTCCTCCTATCATGCTGAGCAGTCGCTTGCCTTCTTGAGGAAATAAGGTCCTTCTTGATATTTGGAAAAACATTAAAGGCTGCAACATGCGTTGCAGCCTTTAATGTTTGATTTCGTTATCCCAAGAGCTTATTCAGCTGCTTCGATGGTGAAGTGCCACCGAAGTACTACTTACTTTGCCACCGAAGTACTACTTACTTTGCCAACGAAGTACTACTTACTTTGCCAATGAAGTACTACTTCTTTGTTGATGCAGTACTACTTCTTCAAAAGTATCAATCCCTAAAGAATTACACTATGTCTTTTCCTGATTTCACTAGACACTTTTTCTCTTTATTAGCTGAAACAGTAGA
>CAMCUZ010000017.1 GCA_945879145.1 uncultured Mediterranea sp. | reverse complement strand
TCTTACCCTGCTCGTTGAGGAACTTCTTCAGGAATTCGGGATCCTTGTAGTCGATGTACTTGATGCCGCTCTTCTTGAAACGACAGTATTTCTTCTTCTTAACGTCCACCGAGGGGGGAGTCAAATATCTGATTTCTGATTGAACTTGCTGTGCCATAATTAATCCTCCTTTTTAGTTGATTTAACACTTCTTCTCTTTGCAGCGTACTCGGCAGCATACTTGTCCTGCTTGAAGGTCAAGAAGCGGATTACGCGTTCGTCACGACGGAAGTTTACTTCCAGTTTCTCAATCACTGAGGGGGCAGCGTTGAACTCAATCAGCTGATAAAAACCAGTTGACTTCTTCTGGATAGGATAAGCCAGCTTCTTCAGTCCCCAGTTTTCCTCGTTCACAATCTCAGCACCTTCGGCGGTGAGGATGCCTTTGAATTTTTCTACCGCTTCCTTCATCTGTACGTCAGACAAAACGGGAGTCAAAATGAAAACGGTTTCGTATTGATTCATACTCATTTAAATTGTTAATAAATAATGCGTTTTAAAAATGCGGTGCAAAGGTAGTGATAAAATTTGATTTGGCAAACATTTAATGTTTTTTTGTCCTTCGGATTGCGCTTTTTTCGGCAAAGCCTACTATCTTTGCAGTGCAAATGGACCAAGAGTAGTAGCATGGAGCAATTCAACATCGACACCCGCATGATCTTTGCCATACTGAATGGCAAGGTTTCGCTCGCCATCAACCGCAAGTTGACGAAGAACTTCCGGCTGAAGGGCATCGACATCACCCCGGAGCAATGGACCATCCTGCTCTTTCTCTGGGATAAGGATGGGGTGACGCAACAGGAGCTCTGCAATGCCACGTTTAAGGATAAGCCGAGCATGACCCGACTGATTGATGCCATGGAGCGGCAACACCTGGTGGTGCGCATCTCGGACAAGAGCGACCGACGCATCAACCTGGTCTATCTGACCAAGGATGGGCGGGCGCTGGAGGAGACGGCACGGCCTATTGCCAACCAAACGCTGATGGAGGCGCTGCGCGGCGTGAAGCTGGAGGAGGTGAAATTGGGACAGGAATTGCTGCGAAAAATCTTCTATAATATCAAAGAATAGGTGAAAAGTGGGGGTGCAACCGATTATTTTGGCCCTATTAAGAGTTTTTTTAGCAAATTATTTCGTCGGTTGAAGAATTATTCTTTCCTTTGTCACACAATTATGGTTTAACGTATAACATCTAAAAATTTAAAATACACACACAATGAAAGGTTTATTGAAAAATTTGGGACTGATCCTGGTCTTCTTGGCCGCTCTTATCTTGATTGCATGCCAGTTTACGGGCAATGTGAACAACAACGTCATTCTGGGCCTGTGCGCATTCATGGCCGTAGGTGGTCTGGTGCTCTACATCGTGCTCAACAAGCGGCTGGCCGACTAAGGTATTGATCCAGTTGACAGAGAGGTATTATTTAAAATCCCCTTCCCGGTTCTTGGAACGCAGGAAGGGGATTTTTCTATGGTGACCCGCCGATTAGGCTTCGGGGTCGGGGGTAATCAGCTTATAGCCCTTACCGTGGATGTTGATAATCTCGATGGAGGGGTCTTCCTTGAGGTGCTTGCGCAGCTTGGTGATATAGACGTCCATGCTGCGGGCGTTGAAGTAGTTGTCATCAATCCAGATGGTCTTGAGGGCAAAGTCGCGCTGCAGGATCTCGTTGGCATGGGCACAGAGCAGGCCGAGCAGCTCTGACTCCTTGGTGGTGAGCTTGGTCTGCTTCTCCGGAGTGGAGAGGATCTGCTTCTGGGTGTCGAAGGTGAAACGGCCAATCTTATAGACACTGCTCTCCTTGTTCTTCTTTCCACGGACGCGGCGCAGGATGGCCTCGATGCGGAAGGTGAGCTCCTCCATGCTGAAGGGCTTGGTGATGTAGTCATCGGCTCCGATCTTGAAGCCTTCGAGGATATCCTCCTTGAGCGTCTTGGCGGTCAGGAAGATGATGGGTACCTCGGCATTGGCGGCACGTACCTCCTGAGCCAGGGTGAAGCCATCTTTCTTGGGCATCATCACGTCGAACACGCAGAGGTCGTACTTGTTCTTCATGAACGCCTTGTAGCCGGCCTCGCCGTCGGGATACAACTCGGCTGCATAGCCTTTGGCCTGCAGATATTCTCTCAACAACATGCCAAGATTCTCGTCATCTTCGCATAATAACAGGTGTAATTTTTCTTCCATATCAGTCGTTTTTAATTAATGGTAATGCAATAATAAATTTGGTGCCCACGCCCAGCTCGCTCTCGGCACGGATGGAGCCTTTGTGGTCGGTTATGATCTTCTTTACGTAGGCCAGGCCGAGGCCAAAGCCCTTGACATCGTGCAGGTTGCCGGTATGAACGCGATAGAACTTATCGAAGATCTTCTTCAGGTTCTCCTTCTTGATGCCGATGCCATTATCTTGAATAACAATTTGGAGCCTGCCCTGTTCATTGCGGGTGGTGACGGTGAGCTGCAAATCGATCTCCTGGCGCTTGTACTTGACGGCATTGTCCATGAGGTTGAAGATGACGTTGGTGAGGTGCATCTCGTCGGCCATCACGATGGGGTCTTCGGCCAGCAATTCGGTATCGATCTTGCCATTATAGCGCTCCACCTTGAGGGCGAAGGTGTTGACTACGCCCCGGATGAGCTCATTGACGTCAATTTCCTTCATCTTGAGGGTAGCCTTCTGGCGGTCGAACATCGACATCTGCAACACCTTCTCTACCTGGAAACGGAGGCGCTTGGTCTCGTCGTTGATTACTCCGGAGATGTGCTGGAACATAGCGGGCGACTTGCCTACGGCGGGGTCGGTGAGCATCTGAGCGGCCAGAGAGATGGTGGAGATGGGGGTCTTGAACTCGTGGGTCATGTTGTTGATGAAGTCGTTCTTCATCTCGGTGAGCTTCTTCTGACGGAAGACGATGTAGATCGTAAAGATGAAGGTGACAAGCAGCACCAGCGTGAAGATGAGCGAGGGGATCATGAAGCTGACGGAGTCGAAGATGTAATCGCGACGGCCAGGGAAGTGAACCTGCATCACACTCATGCGGGCGGGTGGGTCGTTGAGGAAGAGGGGCTGGGTATAGGCGTTGTCATCGCCCTCTTCACTGTAGTCGGAGCAACGATAGACCTCACGGCCATCGCGGTCCTTCACCTTGAAGTGGTACTTGAGCTCGATGCCGTTGTCGATCAGGCCCGACTTGATGTACTGGTCGAGGTTCTTGAAGTTGACACGCTCTTCGATGGGGCGGTCGCTCGCCTTGTAAATCATCTGCCACACCACCTCATCGACCAATGCCCGCTGATAGAGGTAGCGGTTCTTGATCATATCGGCCAGGGAACGGGAGGTCTTGGGGATGGTCTTGGTGCCGTGCTTGCGCGAAATCATGGCACGGGGGAAGGAGGAGCCCCCACTGAAGGTCTTGAGCTCCACCTGTTGGTTGACTCGCCCGTCGGGACCGGTGAGGGTGAAGCGCTGTGTACTGATGACCGCGCCATTGCCCTGCGTCTGCTCCCAGGCTTTCTTTTCGGCCTCTGAAATGTCTTCGCGCAGCCAACGATCTACCTCGGCCGACTCCACTTCCTTGGAGGCAGCCATCAACGCCCGCTTGACGGACTCGTCGAACTGCTCATTGCGCATCTTGACCATCTCCTCAATGTAGCTGATCTGAAGGTAGAGCAGACTGAGGAACGAGAGGCCCATCACGATGCCTAATAACCATATAGTTGACTTTTTCATGGCCGCAAAATTAACAGATGCAAATTAACATTCCTAACCAATTAAACTGATTTAACCACTCTTTTTAAGAGATTAAGAGAGCACCAGATTTTAGTTCGTCTGAGAGGAACTAAAATAGAGCAATCTTGAATCTGAGTGCAAAAATAATAAAAATTTAATTGATTATCGCACATCATGGCGATTTTTTTGATGAAATTTTTATGGGTGCCTTCTTGGTGGGGATGGGAAAAACTGCTACCTTTGCGGCCAGAGTAGATACACCAAGGGGTGCCGCATGCGGCTGAGATTATACCCTCGAACCTGATGCAGTTCGTACTGCCGTAGGAATTGGACCGTTGTTTTCTCATCCACTGGCTTCGTCCATACGAAGAGGCACACTTCGTGTAGCTGTTCGCAATTTGATCGTTTCACTTTTTAAATGGACAAGTCATGAAAATTACTGTCAACAACAAGCCGACCGAAACAGAGGCCACCACCGTGGCTCAACTGGCCGACGCGCTCTCCCTACCGACTGTAGGCGTGGCTCTAGCAATCAACAACAAAATGGTTCCCCGCACGGAGTGGAGTAGCAAAGTGCTCTGCGAAGGGGATGCTGTGGTGATCATCAAAGCGGTGTGCGGAGGGTAAGGATGGAGAAGCTGAAGCGTATCCAAGCCCTGGGCCGATTGCAATTTATCTCGCACTGTACGGAAGGGATGAGCTACCTGCAAGGGTGCCGCATGGCGCTGGAGGGGGGATGCCGATGGATTCAGTTGCGCATGAAAGGAGCGCCTGATGAAGTGGTGTATCCCCTGGCCATTGAGGTGCAGCAGCTCTGCAAGGAGCATGATGCGGTGTTCGTAATCGACGACCGCGTAGCTCTGGTGAAGGAGATCAGGGCCGATGGGGTACATCTGGGCAAGCACGACATGCCCGTGAGTGAGGCCCGCCAACTGCTGGGCGAGGAGTTCATCATCGGAGGGACGGCCAACACACTGGAGGATATCTGTGCGTTGGTGGGTCAAGGGGTGGACTACATCGGTTGTGGTCCGTTTCGCTTTACCACCACCAAGGAGAAGTTGAGTCCGCTGCTGGGGGCTGAGGGATACCGCAAGCTGTTGCAGGCGATGCAGGAGCAACGGCTGACGACTCCCTTGGTAGCGATAGGCGGTATTACGCTGGAGGATTTGCCCCTGTTGCGTTCAGTAGGGGTGAAGGGTGTTGCCGTATCGGGTGCCATCCTGCAGGCCCCCGACCCTGTAGCGGCCACCCAACAATGGGTTGCAGCCATAACGAATGAGTTGTAGGGGCGGAATATTATAAGGTATGCATAATATAATAAGGTATAGAATAGAATCATGGAAAAATTAATCATTGCGGGGCGTGAGTTCAACTCGCGTCTCTTTCTGGGAACGGGAAAATTCAATTCCAACCAAGTGATGGAACAGGCGATTCTGGCTTCGGGCACGGAGATGGTGACGGTGGCCATGAAACGCATCGAACTGGAGGATAAGGAGGACGATATGCTGAAGCATGTGCTCCATACGCACATCCAACTGCTGCCCAATACGAGTGGGGTACGCAATGCGGAGGAGGCTGTGTTTGCAGCACAGATGGCTCGCGAGGCTTTTGGTACCAACTGGCTGAAGCTGGAGATTCACCCCGACCCACGCTACCTGCTGCCCGACTCGGTGGAGACGCTGAAGGCTACGGAGCAACTGGTGAAGCTGGGCTTTGTGGTGCTGCCCTACTGTCAAGCTGACCCTACGCTGTGCAAACACCTGGAGGAGGCTGGTGCGGCTACGGTGATGCCGCTGGGAGCACCGATTGGTACGAACAAGGGGTTGCAGACACGCGATTTTCTGCGTATCATCATTGAGCAGGCCAACATTCCCGTGGTGGTGGATGCCGGTATCGGAGCACCGAGCCATGCAGCCGAAGCGATGGAGATGGGTGCCGCAGCCTGCTTGATCAACACGGCCATTGCCGTAGCCGGCGACCCTGTAGCGATGGCGCAAGCCTTTAAATTGGCAGTGGAAGCGGGCCGCCAGGCCTACGAAGCGGGATTGGGAGCTACTTCTGATAGTTTTGTAGCTGAGGCCAGCTCGCCGCTGACGGCCTTCCTTAATGAATGATCAGTTTTTCCACCCCTACAAGAAAAAGCCTATTTAAATAATTTAAATCATGAACGAAACAATGAATAATAAGCCATACGCCCATGCGGAGAAGGCCTACATGAACGGCACGCTGTTCCCTTTTATACGGGTTGGCATGCAGAGAGTGAACCTCACCCCTTCGGTGGAAATCGTCAACGGCGAAAAGGTGATGACTCCCAATGAGCCGGTCTATATCTACGATACGAGTGGACCGTTTAGTGACCCGAACATCTCTATCGACCTGAAAAAGGGTCTCCCCCGCATGAGGGAGAGCTGGATTACGGGACGTGGTGACGTGGAGCAACTCGACTCCATCACGAGCGAGTATGGAAAGATGCGCCGGGATGATAAGAGTCTGGACCACCTGCGCTTTGAACACATCGCCCTACCCTATCGGGCCAAGGCGGGCAAGGCCATTACGCAGATGGCCTACGCCAAGGCAGGCATCATTACGCCGGAGATGGAGTATGTGGCTATCCGCGAGAACATGAACTGCCGCGAGCTGGGGATTGAGACGCACATCACTCCCGAGTTTGTGCGGGACGAGATTGCGGCAGGTCGGGCTGTGCTGCCGGCCAACATTAACCATCCGGAGAGTGAGCCGATGATTATCGGGCGCAACTTCCTGGTGAAGATCAATACGAACATCGGCAACTCGGCCACGACGTCGAGCATTGATGAGGAGGTGGAGAAGGCGGTGTGGAGCTGCAAATGGGGCGGCGATACGCTGATGGACCTCTCTACGGGTGACAACATCCACGAGACGCGTGAATGGATTATCCGCAACTGTCCGGTACCGGTAGGCACGGTGCCAATCTATCAAGCGCTGGAGAAGGTGCAGGGACGCGTGGAGGAGTTGACCTGGGAGATTTACCGCGACACGCTGATTGAGCAGTGCGAGCAGGGAGTGGATTACTTCACCATCCATGCGGGCATCCGGCGGCAGAATGTGCACCTGGCTGACAAGCGGCTGTGTGGCATCGTGAGCCGTGGTGGCAGCATCATGAGCAAGTGGTGCCTGATTCACGACAGCGAGAGCTTCCTCTATGAGCACTTTGATGAGATTTGTGATATCCTGGCACAGTATGACGTGGCGGTTTCGCTGGGTGATGGATTGCGTCCGGGATGTACGGCCGATGCCAACGACGAAGCACAGTTTGCTGAGCTGGATACGATGGGCGAGCTGGTGCTGCGTGCTTGGGCGAAGAATGTGCAGGCCTTTATTGAGGGGCCGGGTCACGTGCCCTTGCATAAGATCAAGGAGAACATGGAGCGACAGATCAGCCATTGCCACAACGCCCCCTTCTATACGCTGGGCCCGTTGGTGACCGACATTGCGCCGGGCTATGACCATATCACCTCGGCGATTGGGGCAGCACAAATCGGCTGGCTGGGTACGGCCATGCTCTGCTACGTCACTCCCAAGGAGCACCTGGGGCTGCCCAACAAGGAGGATGTGCGCACGGGTGTCATCACCTACAAGATAGCGGCTCATGCGGCCGACCTGGCCAAGGGTCATCCCGGTGCCCAGCTGCGTGACAATGCCTTGAGTAAAGCGCGCTATGAGTTCCGCTGGCGTGACCAGTTCCACTTGAGCTTGGACCCCGACCGTGCACTGGAGTATTTCCAGGAGGGCCGCCACACCGATGGCGAGTACTGCACCATGTGCGGTCCCAACTTCTGTGCCATGAAACTGAGTAGAGAGCTGAAATCAATTTAAAATTGACATACATGTATTTTTCTGACGAATTAGAACAAATTTCTTGGGAGGAGACCTCTTTGCGGATTGCTTCGAAAACGGATGCGGATGTGCGGAGGGCTTTGGGGAAGGCGCATTGTGATGTGGAGGACTTTATGGCCCTCATCTCGCCTGCGGCGGCTCCTTACCTGGAAACAATGGCCCGACTGAGCCAAAAATATACGGAGGAGCGGTTTGGACGCACCATCTCGATGTTTATCCCACTCTACCTCACCAACTCGTGTACCAACTCGTGCGTCTATTGCGGGTTTCATATCAGCAACCCGATGAAACGCACCATCCTCACGGAGGAGGAGATGGTGAACGAATATAAGGCCATCAAGCAACTGGCCCCCTTTGAGAACCTGCTGCTGGTGACCGGCGAGAACCCTGCTAAGGCCGGAGTACCTTACCTGGCTCGTGCACTCGACCTGGCTAAGCCCTACTTCAGCAACCTGAAGATTGAGGTGATGCCCCTGAAGACGGAGGAGTACAAGGAGCTGACGGCACATGGCATGAACGGGGTGATCTGCTTTCAGGAGACCTACAACAAGGCACACTACAACATCTACCACCCCCGCGGCATGAAGTCGAAGTTTGAGTGGCGCCTCAATGGGTTCGACCGGATGGGACAGGCTGGGGTTCACTCCATCGGCATGGGGGTGCTGATTGGGCTGGAGAAGGAGTGGCGCACGGACATCACCATGATGGCCTACCACCTGCGCTACCTGCAGAAACACTACTGGCGCACGAAGTACAGCGTGAACTTCCCCCGTATGCGACCCTCGGAGAATGGGGGATTTCAGCCTAATGTGGTGATGAGCGACCGCGAACTGGCACAAGTCACCTTTGCCATGCGCATCTTTGACCATGATGTGGATATCTCCTACTCGACCCGCGAACCGGCATTTATCCGCGACCACATGGCGACCTTGGGGGTAACGACCATGAGTGCGGAGAGCAAGACGGAACCGGGAGGCTACTACAGCTATCCGCAGACCCTGGAGCAGTTCCACGTGAGCGATGAGCGGAAAGCGAGCGAGATAGAACGGGCGCTGAAGGCTTTGGGGCGCGAGCCCGTATGGAAAGATTGGGATGCATCGTTTGACTTAAAAAAAGCGGAATAGATGATGGAACGATATGAACGGCAGACGGCCCTCCCCGAAATAGGGTTGGAGGGTCAGCGCAAACTGAAAGAGGCACGCGTCTTACTGGTCGGGGTAGGTGGACTGGGTTCGCCGATCTCACTCTACCTGACGGGTGCCGGAGTGGGTACACTGGGGGTAGTTGACCCCGATGTAGTGAGCCTGAACAACCTGCAACGTCAGGTGCTCTACCGTGAAGAGGAGCTGGGGCAACCCAAGGCGCTCTGTGCAGCCCAACGGCTGCGCGGCCTCAACAGCTCCATCGAGGTGAAGGCCTACCCTACCCGACTAACGAAGGAGAATGCCCTGGAGCTGATGCAGGAGTATGACATCGTAGTGGATGGGTGCGACAATTTTGCCACCCGTTTTCTGATTAACGACAGCTGTGCCACACTGGGTAAGCCCTACGTCTATGGGGGTATCTGCGGCTTTGAGGGACAGGTGAGCCTCTTCCCCCACGATGGCAAGGGGCATGCCACCTACCGCTCCCTCTTCCCCGATGAAGCGGCTACCCTCGCCATGCCACATCCTCCTAAGGCGGTGATCGGAGTCACACCGGGCATCGTAGGGTGTGTGGAGGCTACGGAGGTGATCAAATGGATTTGTAGCGTAGGGGAATCACTGGTGGATAGACTCTGGACCATCGACCTGCGCACGATGCAAACGGGCCTGTTTGACCTATGAAGTTGATTGTGATTACCCGACCTGACTGCTTTGAGGGTGAGGTGGAGCAGATGGAGCAGCTGCTGCAACATGGGCTGGAGTATCTGCACCTGCGCAAGCCGGAAGCAACGGCTACGGAGGTGGAGGCGTTGTTGAGACAACTGCCGGAGTGGGCCCATGAGAAGGTGGTGCTGCACGACCATCATGAGCTGGCCAGCCGTTACGGTTGCCGTGGCATCCATCTGAACCGCCGTCATCCACTGCCTCCGGCTCATTATACGGGAAGTATCAGCTGCTCGTGTCATGCGCTGCAGGAGGTGGTGGAGCGGAAACCGGAGTGCAGCTACCTCTTTCTGAGTCCCATCTTCGACAGCATCTCGAAGGAGGGTTATGGCTCGGGGTTTACGCCTCAGGTGCTGCAAGAGGCGAAGCAGCAGGGGGTGATTGACCAGCAAGTGGTGGCCTTGGGAGGGGTTTCGCTGCCAAAGATAGCCCCACTGAAGGAGTGGGGATTTGGCGGAGTGGCCCTGCTGGGTGCCATCTGGCAACAGCCGGCTGAGCTGTTCCTGCCTCACTTCATGCAGCTGAGAGAGGAGGTGGAGCGATGAAGGAGCGGATGAAGCAACCCCCTGTGGTGCTCTCGATAGCGGGCTCCGACCCCTCGGGCGGCGCAGGGATACAAGCCGACCTGAAGAGTATCTCGGCCTTGGGTGGATATGGTGCGGCCGTGATTACCGCCATTACGGCTCAGAACACCCGGGGTGTGCAAGGGGTTTTTCCCCTGGCTGCTGAGGTGGTACGGGCACAGCTGGTGTCGGTGTTTGAGGATTTGCATCCTGGAGCGGTGAAGATTGGTATGGTGCATGACGCCCAGCTGGTGGAGGTGATTGTGGCGTGCCTGAAACGGTACGAACCTGACCACGTAGTGTATGATCCCGTGATGATTTCGACCAGCGGCCGTCGCCTGATGACGGAGGAGAGCATCGCCTATATCGAGCAGCAGCTCTTTCCGCGCTGCAGCTTGATTACGCCCAACCTCGACGAAGCTTCGTTGCTGGTGGGGCATCGGCTGGAGACCGCTGAAGAGATGGCTGAAGCGGGAGGGGTGCTGGCCCGTCGCTACGGGTGCTCCGTGCTGGTGAAGGGGGGCCATCTGCAGGGAGAGCGGATGTGCGACCTGCTATGCGATGGTGTGGAGAGCCGGTTGTATGAGGCTGCGAAGAGCCGCAGCAGTAACCTGCATGGTACGGGATGTACCCTCTCATCTGCCATCGCCACCTACCTGGCCCATGGAGCATCGCTGCCTGATGCCATCTCCCAAGCGAAGGGGTACATCACCCGAGCCATTGAAGCGGCTGCTGAGTGGCATATCGGACAGGGTAATGGACCGTTGTGGCAGTTTGTTTAGGGATTAGGGATTAGGGATTAGGGATAAGGGATAAGGGATAAGGGATTAAATAGCAAAGGGGCGGTTTTTTTCCGCCCCTTTTGCTATTGTTTGCTTATGGTTATTCTTCGGCTTGCTTGGCCTCGAATTCCTTAATCAATTTGTCTTGTACATCGCCGGGAACGAGTTCGTAGCTGGCGAACTTCATGATGAAGGAGGCACGACCACCGGTCAGTGAACTGAGGGCGGTGGAGTAAGAGGACATCTCCTTGAGAGGCACCTTGGCGGCCAACTTCTCGTAACCGGCCTCACTGCTCATACCCATAATCATGGCTCGACGGCCCTGGAGGTCGCTCATCACATCGCCCATCTTATCGCTGGGTACAAAGACCTCCACGTCATAGATAGGCTCCAGAATCTTGGGACCTGCATTCTTGAAGGCTTCGCTGAAGGCGTTGCGACCGGCCAGCATGAAGGAGATTTCGTTGGAGTCAACCGGGTGCATCTTACCGTCATAGACAATGACGCGGACATCGCGGGCATACGAACCGGTCAACGGGCCTTGCTCCATACGCGACATAACCCCCGTGAGGATAGCAGGCATAAAGCGGGCATCGATGGCTCCACCCACTACGCAGTTGACGAAGACGAGCTTACCACCCCACTCCAGAGGAATCTCTTCGGTACCCTTGACGTTCATCTTGAACTCCTGGTTGCCGAACTTATAGGTGTCGGGGGCAGGCATTCCCTCGTAATAGGGCTCGACGATGAGGTGTACCTCACCAAACTGACCGGCACCACCCGACTGCTTCTTGTGACGGTAGTCGGCACGGGCCGCCTTGGTGATGGTCTCGCGGTAAGGAATACGAGGCTCCTCGAACTTAACCATAATCTTTTCGTTGTTCTCCAGACGCCACTTCAGCGTACGCAGGTGGAACTCACCCTGACCGTGGACAATGGTCTGACGCAACTCCTTCGACTGGTCGATGACCCACGTGGGATCCTCTTCGCGCATCCGGTTGAGCACCGCCATCATCTTTTCGGTCTCGGCCTCGTTGACAGGCTTGATGGCACGCGAATACTTGGAGTTGGGGTATTTGATGAAGTTGAATCGGCTCTCTGAACCCTTGCCATTGAGGGTGTTGCCCGTGTGAACATCCTTGAGCTTGACGGTGCAACCGATATCACCGGCCACCATCTCTTCCACCTTGATGCGGTTGGCACCGGCACAGGCGTAAATCTGGGCAATACGCTCCTTGGAGCCACGGTCGGCATTGGTGAAGTCATCGCCCTCGTGTACGCGGCCACTCATCACCTTGAAGTATTGTACATCACCAATATGGGGCTCGACTGCGGTCTTGAAGAAGTAGAGTGACGTGGGACCGTCGCTATCGGGCTTCACCACTTCGCCACGGGTATTGTGTACGTTGGGCATCTCATCTACGAAGGGAACGACATTGCCGAGGAACTCCATCAAGCGACGTACACCCATGTCCTTGCCTGCACAGACGCAGAAGACGGGGAACATACCGCGGGAAGCCAATCCCTTGCGGATGCCTTCGCGCATCTCATCCTCGGTGAGCGACTCCTGTTCGAAGAACTTCTCCATCAAGCCTTCGTCGTGCTCAGCAGCAGCCTCCACCAGGGCCTTGTGCCACTCGGTGGCCTTCTCCATCTCTTCGGCAGGTACCTCTTCGATGGTGGGGGCACCGCCATCAGGTCCCCATGAGTATTTCTTCATCAACAGCACGTCAATCAACGCGTTGAAGTTAGGGCCTGTAGCCAATGGATACTGTACGGGTACGACCTTGGAGCCATAGATGGACTTGAGCTGGTCGAGCACCATATCGTAGTCACACTTTTCGTTATCCAGCTGGTTGACAAGGAAAATCACCGGCTTGCCCAGTTTCTCGGTATAGCGGAAGTGGTTCTGGGTACCTACCTCGGGACCATATTGACCATTGAGAAGCAGGATGGCTGTATCGGTTACATTGAGTGCGGTGATGGCAGCACCTACGAAGTCGTCACTACCCGGGCAGTCGATGATGTTGAGCTTCTTACCGTTCCACTCCACATGATAGACCGTGGAGAATACCGAGTAGCCATACTCTTGTTCTACGGGGAAATAGTCGCTCACTGTATTCTTGGCCGTGATTCTTCCGCGACGTTTTATAATACCACTCTCATAGAGCAGGGCTTCTGTGAGAGTGGTTTTACCTGAGCCATCATTGCCAAGCAGGGCAATGTTCTTAATTTCACTTGTCTGATATACTTTCATGATTACTGAAGATTTAAAGTACATATTGCGAGGCATAGCCTCATTAATTTGGGCGCAAAGTACTCATTATTTTTTAACCAGACAACAAAACGGCGTGTGTTACTAAACTATGTTATGCAACATGTTTATCCACACTAAACTCATTTTAAACAAGTTACAAGTTCAATCGTTGGCGGACAAAAGCCTCAATAAAGTCCACGGTCTGCTCCACGCCGAGCTGTGAGGAGTCGATACAGAGGTGATAGGAGGCTGCCGCACCCCACTGCTTGAAGGTGTAGTAGTTGTAGTAGTTGGCCCGTTTGGCATCGGCCTTCTCAATCCACTGTTCAGCCTTCTCCTCGCTGATGTGATGGGTCGCACAGAGGCGATGGATGCGGTCGGACATGGAGGAGGAGATGAAGAGGTTGACACAACGGGGATGGTCGCGCAGGATATAGTCCGCACAGCGTCCAACGAAGAGGGCCGACTGCTCTTGCGCCAAGCGACGGATGACATCGCTCTGCACCTGGAAGAGGGCATCATTGCTGAGGCAGTTTTTTGAAGCGACGGCCCCATCGCCCACAAAGGGGAAGCGCATCCCCCAGAAGTGGGTCAAGGCACTCTGTGAGGCCTGTTCGTCGGCCCGCTCAAAGAACTCGGAGCTAAGTCCGCTCTCGGCAGAGGCCAGCTGAATCAGTTCCTTGTCATAGAAGGCGATGTTCAACTTAGCGGCCAGTTTCTCCGCAATCTCATGACCGCCGCTACCCAGCTGACGACCTACGTTGACAATGAAATTCTGACTTTCGTTCATAATGAATGGTTTTGAGGGGTTAGAGAGGATGAATGGTCAGCGCTTCCAGTTCCTGCTGGGAGCCTCGGAAGATGTTCAGATCCACCTTTTTCTGAATGCCAGGCACACGGCCTTGATCGGTGTGTTGCCAGAATTGCCAGGGCCCTTGGTAGCTGACGCTATCGACGTAGTAATGCGCAATCCAGAAGGGGTAGCGATTGAAGAGGGTGTCGTTGAGGTACTTGGTGCGGAACTTATATCCGGTATAGAGCATGGGGGTCACCTTGTAGTGGGTCTCTACCTGATTGAGCCAAAGGAGAACCCGTTGCTGGAGCTCCTCATTCGACAGCCGTCCACGCTCTTCCACATCCAATACAGGTGGAAGGTCGCCGGGCTGCAACGCCACATGCTGGATGAAGAAGTCGGCCTGGCGACGGGCATCACTCTGGGGGTTGAAGTAGTGGTAAGCCCCACGAATCAGGCCGTGGTCACGGGCTGACTGGAAATTGACATCAAAGGCCTCATCAGCCAAGTCACATCCCTCGGTGGCCTTGATGAAGACGAAGCGCAAGGGGAAGAGGGGATTGTGGTGGTAGGCCAGTGCATCCCAATCCACCGTGCCTTGGTGGTGGGAGAGGTCAAGACCGTGAATGGTGTAGCGCGATGGGAGACAGACGTTGTACTCCTGAAAGCCGTAGCACGGTTTCCAACGGTAGGCGTAGGGGCGCACGGCAAACCAGTAGAAGAGCAAGCTGAAGCCCACAATCAAGAGCAACGAGACGATGACCCGTTGCCATATCGGCATAGGGCGCACCGCCACGGACTGCACCTTGCGACTCCTGGTACGCGCAGTTCGCGGCTTACGGGGAGCCTTCATCGTGGATGTGTTCCTCGGACTCTGTCTCATATCAAATAAGAAGGGCAGACTCCTTTCCATTGAAAATTCATCTGCCCTTTCGCTTTATATGCTTTCTAAATGCACGGGATGGAGCTTATTTGCTCTGCTCCAGTTGCAGGGTCTTGGTAGGCTGGTCACAAACCTCCGTGGGACCGAAGTACTGGATAGGACCGGGATATACATAGTCGGTCTCCATAGCCCAACGGTCGCGGCTGGCAGCAAACGTCTGGAAGGGTTTGCCATCGAGCTTCACGAGGGCCTTCTGGATAACGGGCTTCATCTCGCCATGACGACGCTCCATGTTCATCATCATCGTGATGGGCACACCACCTGCAATCCACTCTTCAGCAGGAGCCGTCGTGTTGCGTACAGAGGACATGTAGCCCGTCTTGCCGTTGGCAATCAAGGCAGCAGCGGCAAAGCCGAGTGAGTAGCAGTAGTCGGCATCGAAGTTAGAGGGAGCAGCGCAGCGACCTTCGTAACCGAAGAAGTGGTGCTGAGCGGCAAACTTACCTACATACTTGCCCTCTTCCTTCCACTGAGCCAGCTTGGTGCCTACCATCTCAGAGAGCAACTTTTCGGTCTCGATGAGCGATACCTGTACGTTGCCGTGGGGGTCGCGGTCGAGTGAGAGCTGACGAGCCACCCCTTCGGGCAGGCTAGCGTAGATAGCCGAGTTGGCGGGTGAGAGCTTGCGGATGATGTAGTCGCGCTGGGCAGACTTCTTGATCTGAGCAAACTCCTCCGCATTGTTGGCCAGGAAGTCGTTGAGCTCAGCAATGAGGCGCTTCATCGCAGGGATAAACTCTACCAAGCCTTCGGGGATGAGCACCGTACCGAAGTTGTTGCCCTTTGCGGCACGGTCGGCCACTACCTGAGCAATGCTGGTCACGATGTCGTCGAGCGACTGATCCTTAGCCTCTACCTCTTCGCTGATGATGCAGATGTTGGGTTGAACCTGCAGGGCGCACTCCAGAGCGATGTGTGAAGCCGAACGGCCCATCAGCTTGATGAAGTGCCAGTATTTGCGTGCAGAGTTGCAGTCGCGCTGGATGTTACCGATTACCTCAGAATAGGTCTTGCAAGCGGTATCGAAACCGAAAGAGGTCTCAATCATGTCGTTCTTCAGGTCGCCGTCGATGGTCTTAGGACAGCCAATCACCTGTACGCCATAGTTCTTGGCAGCATAATACTCGGCCAGTACGCAAGCGTTGGTGTTGGAGTCGTCACCACCGATGATAACGAGGGCCTTGATGCCCAGCTCCTTGATGATTTCGTAACCCTTCTCAAACTGCTCCTCCTTCTCCAGCTTGGTACGGCCAGAGCCGATGATGTCGAAGCCACCGGTGTTGCGGTATTCGTCGATGATGTCGGCAGTCAGCTCGATGTAGTTGTGATCAACCAAGCCGCCGGGGCCGAGGATAAAGCCAAACAGACGGCTCTCCTTGTTGAGCTTCTTGATGCCATCAAAAAGGCCCGAAATCACGTTATGACCGCCAGGAGCCTGACCACCGGAGAGGATGACGCCCACGTTGATTGCGGGGAAGGAAGCCGCTTCGTCGGCTACTTCGAACTTAACCAACGGCATGCCATAGGTGTTGGGGAACAATTTCTTGATTTCTTCCTGGTCGGCTACAGACTGTGTAGCAGCACCATCAACGGCCTTCACATTGCCCTTGAGTGCTTTCGGAAGTTTGGGCTGATAGGCAGCCCTTGCGATTTGCAATGCACTTTTTGTCATTCTATTTCTATCTTTTAAAGGTGTTCAGTTGATACGTGTCGTATATTTGGATGCAAAGAAAGCGATTTATTCTGAAAATCGCAAAAAAATGTCCGCCAATTTTCTCTTCCCACAGGGAGGAAAAAGGGGCGTCAGAGGCCAAAGGCCTTGGCGATCGAGTAAAATGCTGTGTCCACTTTGCAAGGTAGCGTCACCTTGTTGGGGTAGAGCGCAAAGTAGGTCACCTTCCGCGTCAGGGTAGGTTTGTCGTGAAAGAGTTCAGTCAGCGCCTCTACCACCCTCTCGCCGTAAGCCGGATGGGGCAACAGCAGCAGTTGGCGCACCTCCTTGGCATCGTAAGCCAGCTGCAGCAGGTTGACAAAGAGCTCGTCGGTGGAGGTCATATCCGCTGTAGGTACGCAGGCAAACTGCATCTCACCCAAGGTGGTCTGGCAGGCCTTGCCGTTGAGTTCGTCCAACCTACCGGGGTTGCAACAGGCTATCCGATCCACACCGGCCTTGTAGAGGAGCAACACTTGCAGTTCATTGCTACCAGGCCTGATGCCCGCATCGAGGGCCAGGAAGCTGAGCCAACGGCCCCAGTCAAGCCGCGGCAACTCATCGCCGCCTGATGCAGCCGGGCAGCGGATAGGCTCCACTATCCCATTGAGGAAATCGACATCAATCAGCAGTACATATTCGCTAAAAGCAATCTTTTGGTCTATCATATCGTGCATGGTGCTTAGGGTTCAATCTGGTGGACAAAGATAGCGCATCCGGATTGAATGGCAAAATGAACGCACACATTTCTTCGCCTCCCCACCCCAAAGGGTGCGACACCCCCTGCATACGCTATATAATATATAAAAGGTACGCGCGCGAGGGAAGAGAGGAAAGCAGGGAGACAAAAAGTCAGCTATACTGCTCCATATAGGCTCTTCTGCTGTCAAATTGTCGCGTTACCTCTACTAAACAGGGTAAAATTGACAGTAAAACGGGTACGGCAAAGCTTTTGCATCGTGGGGAGTGATTTGAATTAAAAACCAAATAAGGAAGAAAGGAGATAACACGTATGAATTTCAATGATTACACCATCAAAGCGCAAGAAGCCGTGCAACAGGCGGTGAACCTGGCCCAGAGTCATGGCCAGCAAGCCATCGAACCGGTGCACCTGCTTCAAGGCGTAATGAAAGTTGGCGAACAGGTCACCAACTTTATATTCCAGAAGCTGGGCATGAACGGACAGCAGATTGCCCTGGTGCTCGACAAACAGATTGAATCACTGCCACGCGTACAGGGAGGTGAGCCCTACCTGAGCCGCGAATGCAACGAGGTGCTGCAACAGGCCCAGCAACTGAGTAAGGAGCTGGGTGATGAGTTCGTCTCGCTCGAACCGCTGCTGCTCGCCCTACTGCGCGTGAAGAGCACCGCTTCGACCATTCTGAAGGATGCCGGTATGACCGAGAAAGAGCTGCGTGCCGCCATCAACGAACTGCGTAAAGGCGAGAAGGTAACCTCGCAATCGAGCGAAGATACCTACCAATCGCTGGAGAAATATGCCGTCAACCTCTGCGAAGCAGCTCGTAGTGGCAAACTGGACCCCGTGATTGGACGTGACGAAGAGATACGTCGCGTGCTGCAAATCCTGAGCCGACGTACCAAGAACAACCCGATCTTGATTGGTGAGCCGGGTACGGGTAAGACCGCCATTGTAGAGGGTCTGGCCCACCGTATCCTGCGAGGCGACGTGCCCGAGAACCTCAAGAACAAGCAGGTCTATTCGCTCGACATGGGTGCCCTGGTGGCTGGAGCCAAGTACAAAGGCGAGTTTGAGGAACGACTCAAGGCGGTCATCAACGAGGTGAAGAAGAGCGAGGGCAACATCATCCTCTTTATCGACGAGATACACACCCTGGTGGGTGCGGGCAAGGGAGAAGGTGCCATGGATGCAGCCAATATCCTGAAGCCAGCTCTGGCCCGTGGCGAACTGCGCAGCATTGGTGCCACCACCCTGGACGAGTATCAGAAGTACTTCGAGAAGGATAAGGCCCTGGAGCGACGCTTCCAGATTGTGATGGTCAATGAGCCCGATACGCTGAGCACCATCTCTATCCTGCGTGGACTGAAGGAGCGCTACGAGAACCACCACCACGTGCGTATCAAAGATGACGCCATCATAGCGGCCGTGGAGTTGAGCAACCGCTACATCACTGACCGATTCCTGCCGGATAAGGCCATCGACCTGATGGACGAGGCGGCTGCCAAGCTACGCATGGAGGTGGATAGTGTGCCGGAAGAGTTGGATGAGATTACGCGTAAGATCAAGCAGTTAGAGATTGAACGCGAAGCCATCAAACGGGAAAACGATACGCAGAAGCTGGAACAGATTGGGAAGGAGCTGGCTGAGCTGAAGGAGCAGGAGAACGCCTACAAAGCCAAATGGCAGAGCGAGAAGAGCCTGGTCAACAAGATCCAACAGAACAAGGTGGAGATTGAGAACCTGAAGTTTGAAGCCGAAAAGGCTGAACGTGAGGGCGACTACGGCCGCGTAGCCGAGATTCGCTACGGCAAGCTGCAGGCCCTGAACCAGGAGATAGAGCAGACGCAACAGCAACTGCACCAGATGCAGGGTGATAACGCCATGATCAAAGAGGAGGTGGATGCAGAAGATATTGCCGACGTCGTTTCGCGCTGGACCGGCATACCGGTAAGCAAGATGCTGCAAAGCGAAAAGGAGAAGCTGCTCCACCTGGAGGAGGAGCTTCACAAGCGGGTCATCGGACAGGACGAGGCCATTGAGGCCGTAGCAGATGCTGTACGCCGCAGTCGTGCCGGATTGCAAGATCCCAAGCGGCCTATCGGATCGTTCCTCTTCCTGGGTACGACCGGTGTGGGTAAGACCGAACTGGCCAAGGCGCTGGCAGAGTTCCTCTTTGATGACGAGACGATGATGACACGTATCGACATGAGCGAGTATCAGGAGAAGCACAGCGTGTCGCGACTGGTCGGAGCGCCTCCCGGATACGTGGGTTACGATGAAGGGGGACAGCTGACGGAAGCGGTACGACGCAAGCCCTACTCGGTGGTACTGTTCGATGAAATCGAGAAGGCACACCCCGATGTGTTCAACATCCTACTGCAGGTACTCGACGATGGCCGACTGACCGACAACAAGGGACGTACGGTGAACTTCAAGAACACCCTCATCATCATGACCTCGAACATGGGGAGCAGCTACATCCAGAGTCAGATGGAGCAACTCAACCAGGGGAATAAGGAGCGCATCGTGGAGGAGACGAAGCGCGAGGTGATGAACATGCTGAAGAAGAGCATCCGACCCGAGTTCCTGAACCGTATCGACGAAACCATCATGTTCCTGCCGCTGACGGAACCGCAGATTAAGCAGATTGTACGCCTGCAGATTGGTGGCATCCAGCGGATGTTGCAAGAGAATGGCGTCACACTGCAGTTGAGCGACCGTGCCATTGACTTCCTGGCCTCGGCAGGCTACGATCCGGAGTTTGGTGCGCGTCCGGTGAAGCGAGCTATCCAGCACTATCTGCTCAACGACCTCTCCAAGAAGTTGCTGTCGCAGAGCGTAGATCGCAACCAACCCATCCGCGTGGAGGTGAGCAGTACGAACGATGGTCTAGAGTTCCGAAACTAACCTAGAAACGAAGAGCTGTCACATCGACCTGAAGAGGGTCAGATGTGACAGCTCTATTTTTTAGTATAGCGGTTCTCGCAACAACGGTTATTATGCTTCGGCAGCATCTTCTGCTTCGGGCTGCTCTTCGAAGTCGGTCATACCCGATTTGATGAGCAGGTTATACCATGAGATGAGCTTCTTGATATCCGATACATGCACACGGTCGCGGTCGAAGTTGGGGAGTACCTCGGCCATATAGGCCTTCAACTCATCCTGTGAGGCCTTCTTCAGATCGATGGTGGCTACCTCTCCGTTCTCCTTACGCTTTACTGCGGTGAGCACCTGCGACAGAGGCACATCTTCCGCATCGGTGTACATGGCGATATCACCCAAAGAGATGATCTTCTCGCTTCCGTAGGCCGGTGTGCGTTTTTTATCCACCAGCGACTCTACAATCAGCATGTTGCGTCCTTGCGAAACAAGCTTATACAAGCCGGGCTTACCGGCGATAGACAAAATAGTCTTCAACATAATCTTCTGTTAATCTTTTGGTTTGTACAATAATAGGGTCCGCAGTGTGCTCCACAAGGGCTCTCTGCGGCGGCAAAGTTAATCATTATTTCGATAAAGCGAAGCAATCAGCTCCAAAACCTGGGGTATAAGGGGTGTAAAATCATCATTCTGAATGATGCGGTGCGCCTGCGTGCGACGCTCTTCATCGGCCATCTGCCGCTGGATACGTTGCGTAATCTGCTCGCGCGAAGCCTCATCGCGAAGCATGGCCCTGCGGATACGGGTCTCAAGCGGAGCCTCGACAGAGACCACCTGATCCACTACATCGGTAAAGCCTGCCTCTACCAAGATGGCCGACTCGATGGCTACCACAGGGCAAGTCGCATGGGTATGTACCCAACGCAGGAAATCCTCCTTGACCCGTGGATGGACCAGAGCATTGATTGTAGCCGCATGTTGCGCCGAGGCGAAGAGGTAGGCAGCTACCAAGGGCTTGTTTAATGCACCCGCTTGATAGACCTCGGGGCCCAGCAACGAGGTCAGACCGCAGCGAATCACTTCGTCAGAAACCATCAATCGCTTGGTCTCATCGTCGGAGCTATAGACTGGCACACCCATGAGCTGCAAGAGCCGACATACGACACTCTTGCCACTGCCAATTCCTCCCGTGATGCCTAACTTAATGGGACTCATACGCACTGACCTGTTCAATAAGAAAGTCCACCTGCTCAGGGACAAAGCGTACGTTCAGCACCCCTTGAGGCAGCTGGTGCAGACGAACCGTATATTTCTGGTTACCCAACTGCATCAGCTCGTCGTAGGAGACCTTAAGCTGAAATTCATCTGCACGCAGGCTCTTGTAGCGGTTCTTGCCTACCTGGAAGAGCACCTTGATCTTGGAGGGAAAAGCACGGAGCGCCTTGTCATGAGGGAAGTTCACCCCCTCAAGAGGCACCTCGATGACAGCTTCGGTATAGACATCGGTGAAGAGCTCCACCTCGACTTGCTGCGGAATGAACTTCACCCCTTGCTGTGCATGCAGGTCGAGCGTACGCCTCACGGTATCGGCCACGTGGCTCCACTCCGTATCGTTCGTATAGGCCGCAGTAATCGTATCGAGCATAGCGACTGGGGCATACACCTCTACCGAGTCTGGACGGAAAAGGGTATCAGCCAAAAAGTAGGTCTGTGCCGCAGTCACCTTTCCCTTCAGCCTCACCGGCACCCGTTTGGACTTGGCCCTGGTATAGTAGAAATCGAGGGTATCGGGCTTGACCGAGAGCAAGCGTGTGGAGGCATTGAGCTGCGAGAGCAGTTGCTTCTCCAGCTGCGCAAAGGGCAGACGGACATGGTGGTCATTGCCCTTTATCTTGTCGAAGTCGATGTTCAGCGGGAGGAAGTCCTTACCCACCTTGTAGTTGAGCAACACGGTGCCACGATCCTTGACGCGGAGCTGTACGCTCTGTGGCAGTTCGGAGGTGATGACCACATCATTGGATATCCCCTTGAGGCGAAGCGGCACCTGCAGGTCATCCTCGAATTCACCATTGAGGGTCTGCAGCAGCCAAAAGCCTCCAGCCACAAAGAAAAAAAACAAAAAAAGGAAGAACTCCCTGCTCCTGTCTGAGAAGAGGAAGTCCTTCATGATGCGGTTCAGTCGCTTCTGCAGGCGACTTAGTTCGTTGCGATTAAGCATACGCCCCACCCCTTTTTGCGGTTCTTACTTCGCAGCCTGGCTCTGATTGGCATCAGCGGCAGCAGCAAAGATCGAGTTCTTATCTACGCGAATACGTACATTGTTGGCAATCTCCAGCATCACGTCGCTGTCATTAATCTCCTTCACCGTGCCATGAATACCGCCAGCGGTAATGACCCGCTGATTGAGTTGCAACGACTTACGGAAGTTGTTGATCTCTTTCTGCTTCTTGTTCTGCGGACGAATCATGAAGAAATACATGATGGCAAACATGGCAATCAGCATAATCCACATCATTCCGCCACCCTGAGGCGCAGCAGCAGGGGCCTGCAATAAAGTCATTGTAATCATATCTTTTTGTTATTAAGTTTGAAATCGTATTATTCAGGGAGTGTTCATCCTCTTCCCGGGTATCAATTCTTCGTCAGCTTGCCCTCGTTCTTCAGCACCTTGACAATGCCATCGAGCGTACCGTTGACAAACGAACCACTCTTGTGGGTGCTATACACCTTGGCGATATCCACATACTCGTTGAGCGTTACACTGACGGGAATATTGGGGAAACTCAGAATCTCGGCCAAGGCACACTGCATGATGATGACATCCATGAAGGCTACACGATCGAGATCCCAGTTGCGGATGTTCTCGCTTATCAGGTGACGATAGTAGTCGGCATTGAGGATGGTACGGCGGAAGAGGCGACGAGCAAACTCCTGGTCCTCTTCATCCTTGAATTCGGGCAACAGCTCCTGATTGGCCCCATTCTTCGGGTCAAAGCGCTTGATCGTCTTCAGCACAAAGGTATCCACCACCTCTTTGTCATCGTTCCAGTAGAGGCTCTGGTCTTCGAGTAGGCTATCAAGCTTTTCGTTGTTGAAGATGAAGGTTTTGTAGAGCTTGCGCCACAGTTCGCGGTCGGCTTCGTAGGAGTGGTCTGCCGATTCCATATACTCCTTATAGATATCTGAGGCTACGATTGACTCATACAAGCTCTTCACAAAGTCCTCTTCGTCATTCCAGGTGCGCTTCTGATTCGAAGCATACTCAGCCAGCTGCTTGTTTACCTCCAGCTGGGCAGCAAACTGATTGTCGGCAAACTTCGTGTTGGGATTCAGTTCCTCGGGCGTGGGAGCCAGCTTAGCCTTGGCAGCATCAATGCGCTTCTGTGCAAAGCGAGTCACAGCCACCATCAGCATGAGGAGGTAATTGTAAAGGTCGTACGCTTTCGACAAGCTGAAGAATAACTCTTTTTCTCCAGCATCCAAATTTTTGTTGCCGTTCTGATAATACGCATACACAATCTGTATCAGCTTCAGACGGATAAGAACTCTGTTGATCATATTTTTCCTATAATAGTTACTGGGTTAGTTCGTTTCAGGGTGCAAAAGTAGCGTTTTTTGGTGATTCCACAGCAAGAAAACTGTTTTTTTTCGTGAATAAAGCAATTATCTGCCCAATTCCTTGGGGATAAGAAAAAAAATAGTCAATTTTGGCCCCGTTTTTAATCATTAAAGATTATGGAAGAACAGAAGAAAAGACACAGTGACGTGGAAAAAAGCGAGAAAGACATCGTCTATTCACAAGCCATCAAGGCCGGCAAGCGGATCTATTACCTCGATGTGAAAATGAACCGGAAAGAGGAGCTCTTCTTGGCCATCACCGAGAGCAAGAAGGTGATCATGGGCGAAGGTGAAGAGGCCCAGATCAATTTTGAGAAGCACAAGATTTTCCTCTACAAGGAGGACCTTGAGAAGTTCCAGAAAGGATTGGATCAGGCCATCAACTACATCCGTCAACGTCAGCCCGCTGCTACACAGCAAGAGGCGGATGCAGAGCCCCTGGAAAACATCGACGAAGCTCCACTGGAAGAAGAAATCAAAATAGACATTGATTTTTAGGGCAAAAAGTTTGATAAATCAAAATAAAACCGTAATTTTGCACCGCTTTTTGCAACATCGGGTGGCCTAGGCCACTGCGTGTGATGGCGAATTAAGCAAAAGAGATCACTTAATTTAGAGTAACACAAAAAATTTAAAGTAAATGAAATCCATTGAAATCAAAGGCACTGCAAGAACCATTGCAGCCCGCTCTTCGGAACAGGCAAGAGCACTGAAAGCTATTCGTAAGGACAACGGCGTACCCTGTGAGCTTTATGGTGGTGGCGAGAACATCCACTTCACCGTACCTGCTGACGGTCTGCGCAATCTGGTTTACACTCCCCACATCTACGTAGTGGACCTCATCATCGATGGCAAGAAGGTCAATGCCATCATGAAGGATATCCAATTCCACCCCGTAAAGGATACCATCCTGCACGTTGATTTCTACCAGATTGACGAGAGCAAGCCCATCGTGATGGAAGTTCCCGTACAGCTCGAAGGCCTGGCAGAAGGTGTTAAGGCCGGTGGTAAGCTGGCTCTGCAGATCCGCAAGCTGAAAGTGAAGGCTCTCTACAACCTCATCCCCGAGAAGCTGATCATCAACGTTTCTCACCTGGGTCTGGGTAAGACAATCAAGGTCGGTGAGCTGAGCTTCGAGAACCTGGAGCTGCTCAATGCCAAGGAGGCTGTGGTATGCGCTGTGAAGCTGACTCGTGCCGCTCGTGGTGCACAGGCTGCTCAGGGTTGATAGCAGTTTGAATTGAGAAGACTTATATTCATCTCAACATAGAGCGCGGATTGTCGCAAGGCGTCGCACAAACGACGTGATGCAAAGGCAATCCGCGTTTTTGTTTTTGGGAAAGCAAAAAAACAGCTCTCTAATCACTAAACACTAATCACTAATCACTAACCAATGAAGTACTTAATTGTCGGTCTGGGCAACATCGGGAGCGAGTACCACGAGACACGCCATAACATTGGATTCATGGTGGTCGATGCACTGGCTCGCGAGGCTGGCGTCAGCTTCAGTGACGGACGTTATGGAGCCACAGCCACGCTCTCTATCAAAGGGCGCCAACTGTTGCTGCTCAAACCTTCTACCTATATGAACCTCAGCGGCAACGCTGTACGCTACTGGATGCAGAAAGAGCATATCGACTTGGAGCAGACGCTGATTGTGGTGGACGACATAGCCCTGCCCTTCGGCACCCTGCGCTTGAAAGGACAGGGAAGCGATGCTGGACATAATGGGTTGAAGCATATCGCTGAAACGTTGGGCACACAGGCATACGCCCGCCTGCGCTTTGGCATCGGCAACGACTTTCCTCGCGGCATGCAGATAGACTATGTGCTAGGACATTTCACCCCTGAGCAGATGGAGCTGATGCCCGAACGACTCAAGGTAGCAGGGGAGATCGTAAAAAGCTTCTGCCTTGCAGGTATCAACATCACGATGAACCAATACAACAAGCGATGAGTGAAGCACGTATAGACAAATGGATGTGGGCCGTGCGTATCTTCAAGACACGCACCATTGCGGCCGAAGCCTGCAAGAAAGGGCGCATCCAAATCAATGGAGCGCAGGCAAAAGCGGCCCGCATGGTGAAGCCAGGTGACATCATCCAAGTACGCAAACCGCCGATTACCTACTCCTTCAAGGTGCTTCAGGCCATAGAGAAACGCGTAGGTGCCAAGTTGGTGAGCGAAATGATGGAGAATGTCACCACACCCGACCAATACGAATTACTGGAGATGAGCCGTGTGAGTGGCTTCGTGAACCGAGCCAAAGGCACGGGCCGTCCCACCAAGAAAGAGCGCCGCTCGCTCGATGACTTCACCACGCCAGAGTTTATGGATGATTTTGACTTTGACTTCGACTTCGACGACGATGATGAAGCCTAGTGTCCAGGCACACAGATGAGAAAAGGGAACCACAACTCATGAGTGGTATATATATAATAGGTATATATAATAAATAGGTATAACCAATAACTAGTAGCTCGTAGCTTGTAGCTCGTAACTTGTAGCTCGTAGCTCGTAACTCGTAGCTTGTAGCTCGTAACTTAAAAAAAACATGGAGAAGATCATCAAATGGGGCTTCATCGGCTGTGGTGAAGTGACAAAATATAAAAGTGGTCCGGCCTTCCAGAAGATAGAAGGGTCGGAAGTGGTCGCTGTGATGAGTCGTAACGGAGAAAAAGCCAAGAAGTATGCCGAGGAGCGGGGCATTGCCCGCTGGTATGATGATGCCCAGGCCTTAGTTGACGATCCCGAAGTAAACGCGGTCTATATTGCTACTCCCCCTTCGTCGCACGCCACCTACGCCATCATGGCCATGAAGGCAGGAAAGCCCTGCTATATTGAGAAGCCCATGGCGGTGACCTACGAGGAGTGCTGCCGCATCAACCGGGTCTCGCACGAGACAGGGGTACCCTGCTTTGTGGCCTACTACCGTCGCTACCTGCCCTACTTCCTTAAGGTGAAAGAGTTGGTGGAGAGTGGAGCCATAGGCCACGTCATCAACATCCAGATCCGCTTTGCCCAACCACCCCGCAACCTGGACTACAACAGCGAGCACCTACCCTGGCGTGTGCAGCCTGACATTGCTGGAGGTGGTTACTTCTACGACTTGGCTCCTCATCAGATAGACCTGCTGCAAGAGATATTCGGCTGCATCCTCGAAGCCTCGGGCTACAAGAGCAACCGCGGGGGCCTCTATCCTGCCGAAGATACGCTCAGCGCCTGCTTCCAGTTTGACAATGGCATTGTAGGTAGTGGGTCGTGGTGCTTCGTAGCTCATGAGTCAGCACGCGAAGATCGCATTGAGGTGATTGGCGACAAAGGAATGATCTGCTTCTCCGTCTATACCTACGACCCCATTGCGCTCCATACCGAAAGGGGGCGCGAAGAGATTCACGTCACCAACCCCATCTACGTGCAACAGCCGTTGATTCAGGCGGTGGTCGATCACTTGCGCGGTCTCTCCACCTGCAGCTGCGATGGAGAAAGCGCTACCCTGACCAACTGGGTGATGGACAAAATCCTGGGAAAAATCTAAGTATAACGACCAGCGTCACTCCTTCTTACCGCTGAGGCGATAGACATTCTTCTTCTCGCCAACCACCCAGACCACATCGTTGAGTTGGAAAGGAGCACGGGGATCGGGTGCATGCAGTTTGTCGCTTCCACGCTCTACGCCTGCTATCAGACAGTGGAACGTATCGCGCACACCCGCCTCTTTCATCGTGCGGTTGAGGAAGGGCGACTGCTCATCTACACGCACCTGACAGAGCGTCATCTCCGAAGCTTCATCGGGCTCCTCAACCTGTGCCACCTGCTCCATGGCATCCCCAAAGCGGGTCAACTGCTCGTCGGTAGCCAGCACCTGCAGCTTATCCTGCGGAAAGAGTCGCATCTCACCTCCAGGAATATTGAACCGGCGTTCACCACGTAAGATGGAAACCACATGTACCCCATAGCGATTACCCAGGTTGAGCTCAGCCAAGGTCTTCCCCGCCCAGTCAGACGAAGAAGGCAACACCATATCAGCCAGATGCAGGTCGCGTGAAAGAAGTCGGCCAGCATACTCGGGAGGGCGTTCTCCCCTAACCTCAGCCAGCAGTTCGCGTGAACGGAGGTTCTGAAAGAAGGTGCGCTCAATCAAGATGGACTGCTTCTTGAGCTGGCGCGACATCACCATCATGATAATAGCCACGGCAGAAATAGCTACCAATACCCCGGTTGAGAGGCGGAACATACCTCCTACCACACACATCACAAACCCTGCAGCCACCAGCACCCGCAGCACCATGGTAGCCACAAGCGGAGCCCGGTAGCCCCGGTTCTCATTCCAGAGCGTCACCAATTCAACAGAATGGTTCTTCTTAATCATGATAGCCCGTAGGAAGGGAGCTATGCATAGCAGCGTAATCAATGCAGCCAGTAGCTCTCCCCATACATCAGGCAGGGTGGAGGTGAGCAGCGGCAGCAGAAAACGGAACGAAACCGCCACAATCGCGGCACTGACGATGCTATAGACCACCGTAATACGCACCAAGGAGAGAATCAGTTTACGCCAGAGACTCTCATGATTGATCACCTGGGTACCAGGCGTATAGCGATGAATAAAGCTGAGCCACTTGCGAGGCAGGTGACGATCCACAAACTCAGATGCCGGACCAGCCAGCCGTATCATATAAGGGGTCAAGAAGGTGGTAATGACCGAAACCGCTACCACGATGGGATAGAGGAAATCGGCAGTAACATGCAGCGAGACACCCAGCGAAGCAATAATGAAAGCAAACTCACCAATCTGTGTCAAACTAAAGCCACACTGCATGGCCGTCTTCAGCGGCTGACCACTCAGCAGTACGCCCAAGGTACCGAAGAGCGCCTGACCCAGCACCACGGCCATCGTGATGACAAAGATAGGGAAGGCATACTCCACAATCATCTCCATATTCACCATCATGCCCACCGATACAAAGAAGATGGCACCAAAGAGGTCCTTTACCGGACTTACCAGTCGTTCGATATGCTCCGCCTCGACCGTCTCGGCCAGAATGGAGCCCATGATGAAGGCACCAAAGGCGGGTGAGAAACCGGTCTGTGCAGCAACCACCACCATACCAAAGCAGAGCGCCAGTGCCACCACGAGCAGCGTCTCATCACTCATCAACTGCTTACAACGCTTCAACAGACCAGGAATCAAGTAGATGCCCACTACAAACCACAATATCAGGAAGAAGAGCAGTTTGCCGATACTCATCAACATCTCCGTACCCTCGAAGTTGTGGCTTACAGCCATGGTAGAAAGCATCACCATCAGCACAATGGCTAGAATATCCTCCAGAATCAGCACGCTCATTACGAGGCCGGCAAACTGCTTCTTCAACAGGCCCAAATCACTGAACGCCTTGTAGATGATGGTGGTTGACGACATGGCAATCATACCACCCAGGAAGAGGCAATCCATCCGTCCCCAACCGAACGAAGAGCCTACACTAACGCCCACCATAATCATACAGAAGATGATGGTGCAAGCCGCAATGATGGCCGAGCCCCCTACCTTGACAATCTTCTTGAAACTGAACTCCAGTCCGAGTGCAAAGAGCAAAAAGACCACACCGATGTCGGCCCAGGTATGAATATTGGCCATATCCACCACCGAAGGGGTAAACTTAATGTTAGGACCGGCCAAAATGCCAGCCACGATATATCCTAGCACAAGGGGCTGCTTCAGTTTCTTGAAGAGCAGCGTCATGACTCCAGCACCAATCAGTATCAGTGCCAAGTCCGCAATCAAAGGGGCAAGCTCAGACATGAAGTATGGTTGTTATCGGTTACGAATTCACAGGCTGCAGACCCATGCGGCGGGCCCGTTCGAGCATAAACTGATAGGCCGCATCGTGGTCGTTGGGGATGACACCATCGAGAATAGCATCTTTGATGGCACTCTTCAGCGAGCCGATTTCGCGGCAAGGCTGCAGGCCAAACGTGGCCATAATCTCCTCACCATCCACAGGTGGCTGGAAGTTGCGTATGCGGTCCTTCTCCTCCAGGTCCTTCAGTTTCTGCCTTACCAGACGGAAGTTATCGAGGAAGCGCTGCTTGCGCTCCTGATTCTTCGAGGTGATGTCGGCCTCACAGAGGGTCATGAGGTCGTCAATATCGTCGCCTGCCTCAAAGAGGAGACGTCGAACGGCCGAGTCGGTCACCTCCTCATCGGCAATCACAATGGGGCGCATGTGGAGCTCCACGAGTTTCTGTACATACTTCATCTTCTCGTTCATGGGCAGTTTCATGCGACGAAAGAGGTCGGGTATCATCTTGGCCCCCATGTAGTTGTGGTTATGGAAGGTCCACCCCTGCTTCGGTTCCCAACGCTTGGTGCGCGGCTTGGCTATGTCGTGCAGCAAGGCAGCCCAACGCAGCCAAAGGTTCTGAGAGGTGCGTGCCACATTGTCAAGCACCTCCAGCGTATGGTAGAAGTTATCCTTATGGGCCTTGCCGTTGCGGGTCTCCACGCCCTGCAGCGCCACAAGTTCGGGGAAGATGAGGGCCAGCAAGCCACAGCGGTCCAACTCCACAAATCCCTTGCTTGGCACCGGACTGAGCAGAATCTTATTGAGCTCGTCGGCAATGCGTTCGCGACTGATAATGCCGATGCGCTCCTTATTACGTTCCAACGCCTCGAAGGTCTCATCGTCGATATAGAAGCCCAGCTGTGCAGCAAAACGCACGCAGCGCATCATGCGCAGGGGATCGTCGCTAAAGGTGATATCGGGATCAAGCGGCGTACGGATGGTCTTGTCATAGAGGTCGTCGATACCGCCAAAGGGATCGACCAATTCACCCAATCGGTCGGCATTGAGACAGACAGCCAAGGCATTGATGGTAAAGTCGCGGCGATTCTGGTCATCGTTCAGCGTACCATCCTCCACCACGGGCTTACGTGAGTCGTGGCTGTAGGACTCGCGTCGGGCACCTACAAACTCCACCTCGGTACCCTTGTACTTGAGTTGCGCAGTGCCAAAGTTGCGGAACACCGCCACATGAGCCCCTCGTCCGAGTCGTTTGCCCAGGGTTTCGGCCATGAGAATACCACTACCCACTACGACCACATCAATGTCTTTCGAGGGGCGTTCCAGGAAGAGGTCACGCACGTAGCCCCCCACTACATAACACTCCAGTTGCAGCGCATCGGCCGTAGCCGAAATCTGCTTGAATATCTCTGTGCTGAAATGTGCTTTCAGCTCTTCTGTTGTCCAATCTTTCATCTTTTATCCTTACTTTTCGGGGGACAAAGTTAGCTTAATTTCGCCATCTTTCCGCATCTTTACGGCAAAAAGCGAGAAAAAAGGAGCATGACAAGAAGAGTATCACAGGAAATCACTAATTTTGCCGCTGAATTCATCAACTCATCAATAAAAACGGATTCTATGCAAATGATTTATCTTCTGAAGAGAAGCGGTCTGCTGGGAGTTGCCGCCCTATTACTTACCGCCTGTAGTAGTGGGGAAAAGGAGGCTCGCGGATTGTTGCAGCAAGCTGAGAGCGCCTACGAACAGGGGCATTACCAACAGAGCATCGCCCTGATTGACAGCATCAAGGCGCGTTATCCCAAAGCGTTCGACACCCGTCGAGAGAGCCAGGTACTACTGCGAAAAGCCTCGCTCAAGGAGCAGGAGTTGAACGTAGCCTTTCTGGACAGCATCCTCGCCGAGAAGCAGGCGTTGCTGGCCACAGTGAGCGGGAACTATCTTTTTGAAAAAGACACGGCCTACCAACAGCTGGGCAACTACATCCACCCCTCGCAACAACTGGAGAAGAACCTGCACCGTGCACACCTCAGCTTCCGCACCAACGAACGGGGTGAACTGACCATGACCAGCATCTACTGCGGCGCAAAGGCGATTCATCACAGTAGCGTGAAGGTCATTGCCCCCGATGGCACCTACCAACAGACCCCCACTGCCAGCGAGACCTACGAGAGCACGGTCCTGGGCGAACAGATTGAGAAGTCAGACTTCCGCCTGGGAGAAGATGGAGGCGTAATGGAGTTCATCTACCGCCATGCCACAGAGAAGCTGAAGCTGGAGTTCCAAGGTGACCGCACCTATACCACCCAGATGACACCTGCCGACTGCCAGGCTTTGGTGGCGGTCTATGACCTGGCCCACCTGCTCGACTTCATTCATGAAATGCAGAACGAGCGCGAAGCCAGCACGGTGAAAATCCGATTTATTGAGAAACAGTTGGCCGAGGAGAAGAAGTAGCCATGCCCATCATCAACATCGAATCGCTCAACCACCCTGGTGTGGAGCTCTTCAGCACACTGACTGAAGCTCAGCTGCGCCATCGCTTGGAGCCGGAAAAGGGAGTCTTCATCGCCGAAAGCCCCAAGGTGATTGACGTGGCCCTGCGTGCAGGCTATCAACCGGTGGCCCTACTCTGCGAAGCACGCCATCTCACGGGCGATGCAGCACCGCTGCTGTCGCGCTGTGGTGATATTCCCATCTATACAGGCAGCCGCGAACTACTGGCTTCGCTGACAGGCTATACGTTGACTCGTGGCGTACTATGTGCCATGCGGCGTCCTCAACCCCTGTCCGTAGAGCAGGTTTGCCAGGGTGCCCGTCGCCTGGTGGTGATTGACGGCGTGGTAGATACCACCAACATCGGTGCCATCTTCCGCTCGGCTGCTGCACTGGGCATCGATGGAGCCTTGCTCACCCCCACCTCATGCGACCCCCTCAACCGACGGGCCGTACGCGTCTCCATGGGTTCTGTCTTCCTGTTGCCATGGACCTGGATTACCGCTCCCCTCAGCTCACTACGTGACCAAGGCTTTAAGACCGTAGCCATGGCACTGACCCACCGCTCGGTCAGCATCGACTATCCCCCACTGCTGGCGGAACCGCGCTTGGCTATCATCATGGGCAGCGAAGGCTACGGCCTATCGCAACAGACCATCGATGAAGCCGACTACGTGGTGCGTATCCCCATGAGCCACGAAGTGGATTCGCTCAACGTAGCTGCGGCCTCAGCCGTAGCCTTCTGGCAGCTGCGCGCTCCACAACAAACCATCTGACACCATGAGGAGACCTCAATGGGTGGTTAAAACAGCGCGAATTAGCCAAAATAATGTAAAATAGAGAGCTACACTTTGCCGTGATAGGAATTTATCCTACCTTTGCAAGGTGGAAAAACGGCACCTACAAGGTAGAATTTCTGCACAATACCTAATTCTATAAAAGGAAACTTCACTTGAACGTTCAACAACGGAGCACTATGGAACAAACGACTAACGAAATGCCGCTGGTACTGGTGGCAGAGGATGATGAAAGCAACTTCAAACTGATACGTGCCATTATTGGCAAGCGCTGCCGTCTGGAATGGGGACGCACTGGCGAAGAGTTACTCAATCTCTATCAACAACATAAGAAGGAGGCCTTGATGATTCTGATGGACATCAAGATGCCGATTATGACCGGTCTGGAGGCTACGGCCAAGCTGCGTGCTGAGGGCTGCAAGCTACCCATTGTGGTACAGACCGCCTACGCCTTCAGCTCCGACCGCGACAAAGCCCTCGAAGTAGGCGCCAACAACGTGTTGGTAAAGCCCATCACGCTGGCCGAGTTGCGGAAAATCGTCAAACACTATATCCCCTCCATCGAGTGGTAAGCCTGCGTCGCAACCTCTTCGCCAGCTACCTGCTGTTGCTGCTGGGTGTGCTGCTGCCTATCGTGCCGGTGTTTCCCCATCATCACCACGAGGATGGACGCATCTGCATGAAGCATGACCTGCCACCCTATCCAGAAGAGACGCCCTGCGACCATTCACCACACAAGCAGCAGACTCCCTGCGGCCATGCCACACACGGCTGCCACCACGAACAGAGCTGCATGGAGGCCGACTGCCTCACCACCCATTTCTACCGTGCCGGAAAGAGCCAGACCATCTCACTCACTGCCCCACAGACCTACACGGTGGAGCCCATGCTCCTCAAGACAGGCCTAGCCGGTACAATCACCCTACCCTCTCACTACCTCCACCACCTTCCCCGACCCTATATCGAGGCGCTCTTTGCCACCGACATTTCTAGTGCACGGGGACTACGTGCCCCACCTTCAGTAGATTGATTTTGCCTCCGCAATCGGCACCATCTTGCCGAAAAGTTGTGGGGAAACACCCTCATTGACGCTATTAAAGTAACAATCAATCTAAACTGAATAAACCATGTTTAAGACCCTATACCTCTGCCTGATGGGACTCTTCCTGTTGGGCGCTTGCAGTCCATCTGCCCATTCACACGACGGCCATCAACACGAAGCCGAAAGCCATGACCATAGTCACGAAGGCCACCAGCATGAAGGCCATGACCATGAAGGCCATAACCACGACCATGAAGGCCATGATCACGACAGCCACCATTCTGAAGCCGAACATCAGGAAGCCGAAGCACACGCCCACGGTGGAAGTGATGAGATTATCCTTCCGCCAGCCAAAGCTCAAGCAGCCGGTGTGAAGGTGGCCACCATCACTCCCCAGCCCTTTCATGCCGTGATTCATACTAGTGGTCAGGTGCTCGCCGCCCAGGGTGAAGAGCGCACTGTAGTCGCTCCTATGGCCGGCATAGTCTCCTTCCGTAACCGCCTTACAGAGGGGATGAGCGTAGGCAAAGGCACCCCTCTCCTCACCCTCTCGGCCAGCCGACTGGCTGAGGGTGACCCCGTAGCCAAAGCCCGCATCAACTACGAAACAGCCCGTCAAGCCTACGAACGGGCTGAACGACTGGTCAAAGAGCAAATCATCTCACGCAAAGCCTACGAAGAGGCCCGACAAACCTACGAGAATGCCCGCATCACCTACGAGGGATTGGGCGGACAGCCTACAGGCAACGGCAAGCCACAAAGCGGTCATCAGACCTCAACCGGTCAGGCAGTAACCGCTCCCCTAGCTGGCTATGTCAAGGAGTTGCTAGTGAACGAAGGCGACTATGTAGAGGTAGGACAACCCCTGGCCCGCATCACGCAAGACCGTAAGCTCTTCCTGCGTGCCGATGTCAGCCAGAGCCATTACCGTCAGCTCAGCACCCTGCACACGGCTCACTTCCGCCCTGCTGCCGAGCAGCAGACTTACGCCTTGAGTGAACTCAACGGACGCCTCCTCTCCTACGGTAAAGCTGCTGGTAGCAACAGCCACTACCTTCCCGTCACCTTCGAGTTTGACAACCGTGGCGACATCATGCCCGGTGCCTTCAGCGAGGTGTGGCTCATCAGCTCACCCATCGAGGGAGCCCTCATCTTACCCAAGAGCGCCCTTGTCGAAGAGCAGGGCAGCTACTTTGTCTTCATCCAGCTCGACGAAGAGGGCTATCGCAAGCAGCTCGTCACCACAGGCGCTGACGACGGACGTAACATACAAATAGTAAGTGGCATCAAAGCTGGACAACGCATCGTGATAGAAGGGGCCCAACAGGTGAAGCTGGCTGCCACATCAAACGCTATCCCGGCCCATAGCCACGAACATTAAGCGAAAGGAGGAACCCGATATGCTCAACAAGATTATCTACTTTTCGCTCCATAACCGCATTCTGGTGCTGGTAGCTGCCGTGTTGCTGCTCATAGGCGGACTCTACACAGCCTGGCACACCGAGGTGGACGTCTTCCCCGACCTCAATGCGCCCACCGTGGTGGTGATGACCGAAGCAGGAGGCATGGCTGCCGAAGAGGTGGAACAGCTGGTGACTTTCCCCATTGAGACAGGTGTCAATGGCGCTACAGGCGTGCGTCGCGTCCGTTCCTCCTCAACCACCGGCTTCTCAGTCGTGTGGGTGGAATTTGACTGGGACACCGATATCTACCTGGCCCGACAGATTGTCAGCGAGAAGTTGGCCACCGTAGATGAACAACTTCCTGCAGGCGTAGGAAGACCCACTCTGGGACCACAATCCTCCATTCTGGGCGAACTGCTCATCGTGGGCCTTACGGCCGACTCCACCTCCATGCTCGACCTGCGTACGCTGGCCGACTGGACCATCCGCCCGCGCCTGCTCTCTACAGGCGGTGTGGCACAAGTGGCCGTGCTGGGTGGCGATGCCAAAGAGTACCAGGTGCTGCTCAACCCTGGCAAGATGCGCCACTATGGTGTGTCGCTCGATCAGGTGCTTGCCGCTACCCGCGGCATGAACCTCAACGCCAATGGCGGTACGTTCTATGAATACGGCAATGAATACATCCTACGCGGCACGCTGGCCACTACGAATCCTGAAGCACTGGGCCGTGCCGTAGTACGCGTAGGCGCTACACCTCAGGAGCTGCCCGTGACGCTCGACCAAGTAGCTACCATCCAAGTAGGCGGCAAGATGCCCAAGCTGGGCACCGCCTCTGTACGAGGCCACCAAGCCGTACTGCTTACCGTTACCAAGCAGCCCCATACCGGCACCATCGAGCTGACTCAACGCCTCGAAGCCGCCCTCTCCGACCTGCAGAAAAACCTGCCACCCGACGTCAAGGTATCTACCGACATCTTCCGCCAAAGCCGCTTTATCGAGAGCTCCATCGGCAACGTACAGCGTTCACTCTTCGAAGGTGGCCTCTTCGTCGTCATCGTACTGGCCCTCTTCTTGGCCAATGCACGCACCACAATCATCTCACTGGTCACGCTCCCTTTAGCACTGGTTACCTCGCTGCTGGCCCTCCACTACATGGGCCTCACCATCAACACGATGAGTTTAGGTGGCATGGCCATTGCCATCGGTTCGCTGGTGGACGACGCCATCGTGGACGTAGAGAATGTCTATAAACGGCTGCGCGAGAACCGCCTGCTGCCTGCCGAGCAGCGGCTAAAGGTGAAGGAGGTGGTGTTCAACGCCTCCAAAGAGGTGCGTATGCCTATCCTCAACTCCACGCTGATTATCGTAGTGAGCTTCGTGCCCCTCTTCTTCCTGAGCGGTATGGAGGGGCGCATGCTGGTGCCGCTGGGTATCGCCTTTATCGTGGCCCTGGCTGCCTCTACCGTGGTCGCACTGACTCTTACCCCCGTGCTCTGCTCTTATTTATTAAAGAAAGAGGGAGAGGCTACAGACGATGCCTCCACCATGCCATCCCGTGGTGAGTCAGCCCTGGCTCGTTGGATGAAGCGCCGCTACGAGGTAGCATTGACTGCAGCGCTGGCCCATCGCAAAGGGGTATTGGGTGCTACCCTGCTCCTCTTTGCCGTAGCCCTAGGCCTCTTCTTCACTTTGGGGCGCTCCTTCCTCCCCTCGTTTAACGAGGGTTCATTCACCATCAACGTCTCCACCCTGCCTGGCATCTCACTCGAGGAGAGCGACCGCATAGGCCGTCGGGCCGAGGAGTTGCTGCTCACCGTACCCGAGATTGAGACCGTAGCGCGTAAGACAGGGCGTGCCGAACTAGACGAACATGCCCTGGGTGTGAACGTCAGCGAGATAGAGGCCCCCTTCACGCTGAATAAGCGTTCGCGCAAGGAGGTGGTGGCCGAGGTACGAAGTAAGCTCGCTACCCTCAACGGAGCCAACATCGAGATTGGTCAACCCATCAGCCATCGTATCGACGCCATGCTGAGTGGCACGCGGGCCAACATCGCCATCAAGCTGTTTGGCGACGACCTGAGCCGTATGTTCCAGCTGGCTGGCGAGGTGAAGCGAGCCGTGCAAGAAGTGGAGGGTGTGGCCGACCTCAACGTAGAGCAGCAGATTGAGCGTCCGCAGCTCACCCTCACCCCGCGGCGCGAACTATTGGCCCGCTACGGCATCAGCCTGCCTCAGTTTGCCGAGGCGGTGAATGTCTGTCTGGGAGGCGAAGCCGTATCACAGGTGTATGAGCAGGGCAAGAGCTTCGACCTCACCGTGCGCCTCGATGACTCCTTCCGCTCCACGCGCCAAGCGATTGAAGAGATGACCCTCAACGATGCCTGGGGCCATCCGGTACCGCTCAGTGCGGTGGCCGATGTACGCTCCACCACGGGTCCCAACACCATCAGCCGCGAGAACGTGAAACGAAAGATTGTCATCTCGGCCAATGTGGATGGACGCGACCTGCGCAGCGTAGTGACTGACATGCAGCGGGCCATCGATGAGGAGGTGACGCTTCCCGAAGGGTACCACGTGGAGTTTGGTGGACAGTTTGAGAGCGAGCAGGCTGCCAGCCGCACGCTGGCCCTCACCTCGCTGATGAGTATTGTCGTGATTTTCCTGCTGCTCTACCACGAGTTCCGCGACCTGCGCGAAAGCGGCATCGTGCTGATTAACCTGCCGCTGGCCCTCATTGGCGGCGTACTGGTCCTCGTGCTGACCACAGGTGAAGTGAGCATCCCTGCCATCATCGGATTTATCTCGCTTTTCGGCATCGCCACCCGCAACGGCATGCTGCTCATCAGCCACTACAAACAGCTGCGCTCAGAGGGTCTGAGCGTGGAGCAGAGCGTGATGCGCGGTTCACTCGACCGTCTCAACCCCATCTTGATGACGGCACTAAGCAGCGCACTGGCCCTTATCCCGCTGGCCCTGGCCGGCGACCAGGCCGGCAACGAGATTCAGAGTCCCATGGCCAAAGTAATCCTGGGCGGTCTGCTCACCAGCACCCTGCTCAACGGATTCATCATTCCGATTGTATATCTATGGATGGAAAAGCTAAAAGAACGAATTAACCCCAAAAACGCATAAACAAATGAAAGCAAGAATTGCTTTGCTCGCTGCAGGCTGGTTGCTCTGGGCGGGCACTCTGAGAGGGCAAGAGGCCGATGGCATGACGCAGATTCTGCGCCTGGTCGAGGCCAACAACAAGGAACTGCAGGCTGCGGCTCAGCAGGCCAAGGCCGCACAATGGGAAAACCGAGCAGGGAACAACCTGCCCGACCCCACGCTGAGCTATGCCCACGTGTGGGACTCGCGCGACAGCGAGATTACACAAGGAGAACTCATCGTGAGCCAGAGCTTCGACTTCCCCACGCTCTACGCCTCGCGCCACCGCATGAACCGCTACGCCAATGCAGCCATTGATGCCGACCTGCAGGCTACTCGCCAGCGCATTCTGCTCGAAGCCAAGCAGCTCTGCATCGAGCTCACCGCCCTGCACCAGCAGCGCCAGTTGCTCCGCCAGCGCATGGAGCAGGCCGACCGTCTGGCTCAGCTCTACCAGCTGCGCCTCAATGAGGGAGATGCCAACCAGCTGGAGATGAACAAAATCAAGCTGGAACAGCTCAATGCACAGACGGCCTACCGCCTGACGGAGAGCACCCTGCAGAGCAAGATGCAGCAGCTGATTGCCCTCAACGGACAGCAACCCCTCACTGCCGGCAAGCCCGGTCCGCTGGGTCCTGCCGTACCACAGCCCGAAGCCATCGGACTGACTACCTTTGCCGATACGCCGTTGCCGACTGACTTCCTCACCCTGTTTGGTGAGCTGGTTGCTGCCGACCCACAGTTGCAGGCCCTGGAGCAGAGTCGCTTAGCCGCAGCCCGTCAGCTCAGTGTGAGCCGCCAAGGCTGGCTACCCAAACTGGAGTTAGGTTACCGCCGCAACAGCGAAAGTGGCCACCCACTCAACGGCGTCGTGGTAGGCTTCAGTATCCCGCTGTTTGAGAATCGCGGCAAGGTGAAGAGCGCACGCCTACAGTCAATGAGCGTCAACTTCCAGCGCGAAGATGCCCTCGGCAAGGAGCAGAGCCGACTAAACAGCCTTTATGAGGAGGCCAGCCAACTGCATCAGCAGATCCTGACCTACCGCGCCACGCTGAGTGGTCCGCAGCACCTCGCCCTCTTGGAGAAAGCGCTGAAAGAGGGAGAAATCAGTCTAATCGACTTCTTCGTCGAGGCTACGCTGGTCTATGAGAGCGAGGGCAACCTCATCGAGCTCCAGAGCCGCTACGAAGCGGTCTTGGCCGAGCTCTACCGCTGCAGGCTCTAAATCTATCCCCCTCATCAAAACAAATCATTCCTTCAGGACAGATCGAAGTGTCCGTCCTGAAGGAATTATAGTATTCACTCTTCAGCCGTGAGAAACAAACTCTTCAGCCGTGAAGTTACTTTATGCTTAGTGTGGCTCCGGCTTCGGCTCTTACCTTAGCCTCCACCTCAGAAGCTGCGGTCGGCGTGGAGAGGGTATAGGGCGGAGTGAAGGAGGTACCGTTGCTGGTGGCAGCGGTAGAGCCTGGGAAGAGGCAGTCGCGCAATTCAATCAAGCCCTGATGGTCGGCATCCTTTACATGCTGCTTGTAGATGGACTTGCTGATGTTGCGGAACACGGTGCGCTCCACACAGACGTTGGCCTCGTAACCCAAACCGACACAGACGCTGGTGGCCGAGCTGCTGTAGAGACACTCTACGATATGTACCTGTCCGAAGCGCACGCGAGGCATGCGATCGCGGCACCCTTCGTCCCACCAGCAACCTACGAAGGTGGTACGCAGATGGCCTCGGTCTTGCGTATTCGAGTCGCTATTTCCCCAGAGGTTGCAGAAGCGGTGGTCATCAGATCCACCAGGGCCTCCGGCAAGCGGGGCTTTCAGGTAGCGAAAGCGGCAATAGCTGATGGTAATGAGGTCAGAGGCGTTCTTGCAGTCAAAGTTGCCATCCACCCCATCTTGAAAGTCGCAGTGATCGACCCAGATACGTGTCGTGCCATCGATGCAGAGGTTATCACGTCCGTCACAGTCATAAGCACCGGCACTCTCGAAGGTGAGGTTGCGTAAGATAAGGTTGGTGGATCCCTCTTTGAAGTAGAGGATGCCTGAAGTGGAGGCATCGCGCTGCTGGCTGACGAGCTTGGAGCCGGTAAGGCCAAGCAGGGTCTTGTTGACCGCCTTTATAGAGAGGACGTTGGTGAATGAGAGCTCACCCTTGACGTAGATAATGAGGGGTTCAGAACGTTTCAATGCAGCCGTAAGCTCGGCTGCGGTAGTGACAGTGACTTGCGCACCCCCTTCGCCACCGGTAGGAGCAGCCGTAAGCGTGGCAAAGCCTACGGGCTGGCCAGGCAGTGCCGAAGGAGCAGTATGGCTGTCGTTGGAAGGCTGCTGATTGTCCGTCGTGTCGTCGGTGTCAGGCAGAATGGGTTCATCGGCTCCTGCAGGTGAAGAGGAGCAAGCCATCATTCCCAGTATCAGCAGGGGGAAGATGTAGGAGGTGCAGTATCTGCAACGTGCATGTAGCGAAGCAAGGGTCAATTTCAACATGTGCATGGTCATGATGTTAGGTAATTATTCTTGCGACAAAAGTAGGGCTTTTGGTGCAGAGGGGTGTAGATTATCCGCCTAAAATAGTGCAATAATTGTTTTTTTCCCTATTTTTGCCGGGAAAATACTCTTTATACCTATTATATATATGTCCAAACTGCTCCTCATCCTACTCTGCGGTCTGCTGCTCGCGGCTCCGCTACGGGCACAAAGCAACGACACCACGCCCATACCGCACGAGATCACCCACCGTATGCCCCTCTTCTATGAACAGCTCAAACAGCAGCTCACCTTCCCCATGGCCTGGGGACGAAGCAGCACCACCGAATTCTCCCAGTGGCGCACCGAGGGGCGGCAATTGCTCACGGACTGCCTGCAACTCCTCCCACCTCCACCCACCGACTGGCAACTACAGATAGAGGCCACAGAGCAGCGCCAAGCGCACTTCATGCAGCCGGCCAATCGCCCTGCCCTATCCTCCACCGATGGACGCTACAAGGCACATCGCATCCGATTCAACGTCTCGGCCTGGAGCCGTGTACCGGCCTACCTGCTCGTTCCCGAAGGTAAAGGGCCTTTTCCTGCGGTGTTGCTACTCCACGACCATGGTGCCCACTTCACGATAGGTAAGGAGAAGATGGTACGCCCCTTTGGCGTGGCACCCGAGGTGATGCAGGATGCGGAGGAGTGGGCCACACGTTGCTACGACGGCAGTTACGTGGGTGACTCACTGGCCGCACGGGGCTACGTGGTGCTGAGTGTGGATGCCCTCTTCTGGGGCGACCGTGGCTGTGCAGAAGGGACCACCTACGACGTGCAGCAGGAGGTCATCCGCTTCTTCGACCAAAAGCTTGGAAATAGGGATTAGGGATTAGGGATTAGGGATGAATCCTTGAAAAAGGGGCGGTACGGGTGAAAATCGGTGGTTCATGCACAGGGTTTTGGAAAAAACGAGTATATTTGCACGCTATAAAAGAGTAATAACCACTAAACACTACACACAATGAAGATAGCCATTATCGGTGCGGGAAATATGGGAGGTGCCATTGCCCGCGGCCTGAGCAAGCTTTGCGATGAGTCTGTTGAGAGAGCAATCTGGGTCTCCAACCCCTCAACGCCCAAGCTGAAGGCCCTTCAAAAGAGTAATCCTACACTCCAGATTACCACAAACAACCGCGAAGCTGCTGACCATGCCGACCTGGTCATCCTGGCCGTGAAGCCCTGGCTCATGGAGCAGGTGTGCGCTGAGATACCCTGGTCGAAAGAGCGGCAGATTGTCCTCTCCGTGGCTGCAGGCATCACATTGGAACAGTTGAAGCAGATGACTGGTCCCTTTGATAAAGCCCTCTTCCGTCTGATACCCAACACCGCCATCAGCCTGAGCGAGAGCGTGAATCTCATCGCCAGCCAAGGAGCCACTGCCGAAGAGGAGCAATTGGTGAAAAATCTGTTTGAACCTCTGGGGCTCACCATGTTCCTGCCCGAAGCCAAGATGGCTGCTGGCACAGCCATGACCTCGTGTGGCATAGCATACGCCCTGAAGTACATCCAAGCCGCCATGCAGGCCGGCATTGAACTGGGCATCTACCCCAAAGACGGCATGAAGATGGTAGCTCAAACGTTGAAGGGAGCCGCCGAACTGATTCTGCAGAACGAAGGCACCCACCCCTCAGTAGAAATCGACAAGGTCTGCACCCCTGGCGGAATCACCATCAAGGGCATCAACACCCTGGAGCATGAAGGATTCAGCAGCGCCCTAATCAAAGCCATCAAAGCCAGCTGCTAAGCAAACAAATAAACCTGTGGATAAGAAACCTCATCCCTTATCCCTTATCCCTCATCCCTAAAAAAAATTATGAACGACCAAATCAGACAAATCGCAGAGCGTCTGCGTGGACTGCGCGACGTACTGGAACTCTCCGTGGAGGAGATGGCTGCACAATGCCAGCTCAACAGTGACGAACTGACCCAAGCCGAAAGCGGCGACCACGACATCTCCGTCAGCCTGCTGCAGAAGGTAGCACGCCATTGTGGAGTGGCCCTCGACGCACTGATGTTTGGCGAAGAGCCTAAGATGAGTACCTACTTCCTGACTCGTGCCGGCAAGGGCGTGAGCATCGAACGCACCAGGGCCTACCGCTACCAGTCACTCGCTGCAGGCTTCAAGGATCGCACAGCCGACCCCTTTATCGTGACCGTAGAGCCTAAGCCAGATAGTACACCCATGCACTACAACACGCATGCCGGACAGGAATTCAACCTGGTGCTCGAAGGCCGTATGCAACTCTGCATCGGCGGCAAGGAGCTCATCCTAAACCAGGGGGACAGCATCTATTTCGACTCCACCCTGCCCCACGGCATGAAGGCTTTGGACCAACGCACCGTAAAATTCCTCGCCATCATTATGTAAACAGCCATAATCCCCACTCAACACTAATCACTAATCCCTAATCCCTATTCACTAGATGCTACATCGCTTTCTCAAACAAACCACTTTTACCTCACAAGAGGATTTCATACGCAACCTGGAGATTCGCGTGCCCGAATCATTCAACTTCGCCTACGACGTAGTGGATGCATGGGCTGCTGAAGAGCCCAACAAACCAGCCCTGCTCTGGACCAACGACAAGGGCGAACACCGCCAATACACCTTTGCCGACATGAAGCACTACAGTGACCTGACGGCCTCCTACTTCCAGCAACTGGGCATTGGTCGCGGCGACATGGTGATGCTTATCCTCAAGCGGCGCGTAGAGTTCTGGTTCTGCATTCTGGCACTCCACAAGCTGGGTGCTGTGGTCATCCCCGCCACCCACCTGCTCACCAAGAAAGATATTGTCTATCGCTGCCATGCAGCCGACATCAAGATGATTGTCTGTGCTGGCGAAACGGTCATCACCGACCATGTGCGCGATGCTCTCCCCACCTCACCCAGCGTACAGCAGGTAGTGAGCGTAGGCCCTGAGGTACCCGAGGGTTTCCTCGACTTCCAGCAAGGCATCCAGCAGGCTGCCCCCTTCAGTCGCCCCGCTGAGCCCAACCGAAACGACGACATCATGCTGATGTACTTCACCAGCGGCACCACGGGTGAGCCCAAGATGGTGGCCCACGACTTCACCTATCCCTTGGGACACATCGTGACTGGAGCCATCTGGCACCACTTGCACCCAGGCAGTCTGCATCTCACCATTGCCGATACGGGCTGGGGCAAGGCAGTATGGGGCAAGCTCTATGGACAATGGTTTGCTGGAGCCAACATCTTCGTCTATGACCACGAGAAATTTACCCCGGCCGACATCCTGCAGAAGATACAAGACTATCGCATCACCTCGCTCTGTGCACCGCCCACCATCTTCCGCTTCTTGATTCACGAAGACCTGACCAAGTACGACCTGAGCCACTTGGAGTACTGCACCATTGCCGGTGAGGCGCTTAACCCCGCAGTGTTCGACACGTTCAAACAGCTCACGGGCATCCGCCTGATGGAGGGCTTCGGACAGACAGAGACCACGCTGACTGTGGCCACCATGCCCTGGATGACCCCCAAGCCGGGTAGTATGGGCCTGCCAAACCCGCAATACGACGTCGATCTGATTGATGCCGATGGCCGCTCAGTAGAGGCTGGCGAGCAGGGGCAGATTGTGATCCGTACCCATCGCGGCAAGCCCCTTGGCCTCTTCAAGGAGTACTACCGCGATGCCGAACGCACCCACGAGGCGTGGCATGATGACATCTACTATACGGGCGATGTGGCCTGGAAAGACCAAGACGGTTACCTCTGGTTCGTGGGACGTGCCGACGACGTCATCAAGAGCTCGGGCTACCGCATCGGCCCCTTCGAAGTGGAGAGTGCCCTGATGACCCACCCTGCCGTGGTGGAGTGTGCCATCACCGGAGTACCCGATGAAATACGCGGACAGGTGGTGAAGGCTACCATCGTGCTGAGCAAGGCCTACAAGGAGCAGGCTGGCGAAGCGCTTATCAAAGAGCTGCAAAACCACGTAAAGCGCGTCACCGCCCCCTACAAATACCCCCGCGTGATTGAATTTGTCGATGAGCTACCCAAGACCATCAGTGGCAAGATACGTCGCGTAGCCATCCGAAAAGGCGACGAAAAATAGTTCTTGCGTCAGAAACAGCAAAAAAAATCCCCGCAGGGCTTCAACACCTTGCGGGGATTTTGCTTATGGAATCGTCAGCTTCTTCAGCGGAGCGAAATTAATCCAGCTGAGCCAGTTTGTTGTCTGAACCAAGCACGTTGATGATCTTATGCTTGTAGAGCTTCTCCATGTTGTCGCGAGCGGGACCCAGGTACTTGCGGGGGTCAAACTCAGCGGGCTTCGTTGCGAATACCTCACGGATAGCAGCCGTCATGGCCAGACGAGAGTCTGAGTCGATGTTGATCTTGCATACAGCGCTCTTGGCAGCCTTACGCAGCTCCTCTTCGGGGATACCGATAGCAGCTTCCAGCTTGCCACCGTACTTGTTGATGGTCTCCACCTCTTCCTGGGGAACAGAAGAAGAACCGTGCAGTACGATGGGGAATCCGGGCAGCTTCTCCATTACAGCATCGAGCACTTCGAATGCCAAGGGAGGAGGAACGAGACGGCCCGTAGCGGGATCTACGTGGCACTGTTCGGGCTTGAACTTGTAAGCACCGTGAGAAGTACCGATAGAGATAGCCAGCGAGTCGCAGCCCGTACGGGTAGCGAAGTCGATCACCTCTTCAGGGTTCGTATAAGTGTGGTGTTCAGCGCAAACCTCGTCTTCCACGCCGGCCAGTACACCGAGTTCACCTTCAACGGTTACACCATACTGGTGAGCATATTCCACAACCTTCTTGGTCAGTGCTACGTTCTCCTCGTAGGGGAGGTGAGAACCGTCAATCATAACCGAAGAGAAGCCCATGTCAACGCATGACTTGCAGAGCTCGAAGCTGTCACCATGGTCCAGGTGAAGCACGATTTCAGGATGATTGCAACCCAACTCCTTGGCGTATTCTACTGCACCTTCGGCCATGTAGCGAAGCAGAGTCTGGTTAGCGTAGTTACGGGCACCCTTAGATACCTGCAGAATAACCGGAGACTTGGTCTCTACTGCAGCCTTGATGATAGCCTGCAGCTGCTCCATGTTATTGAAGTTGAAAGCGGGGATAGCGTAACCACCCTTGATAGCCTTAGCAAACATTTCCTTGGTGTTTACCAGACCTAATTCCTTGTAATTAACCATTTGTTTAAAGTTTTATTTGTTAGTGAATCTGAATTCTGCTGCAAAAATAATCATTTCCGTGCAAACAAGGTACCCTTTAGGCGTTTCTTTTTGCTCTTTTGACTTAAATCAAGCATCATTTGCACCGCCAGCCGCCGCAATGGTCCATATTGGCAACCCCATATTACACTTTGCCCCTTTTATTTTCCACGACGCAGCCAGACGATATGGGGCGTAAAGCACGTTGATGAGGTCGCGAAAAGTCCAAAAGCGGGGCTCCATACCGGGCAAAATGGAGGTATTCAAGCCATAAAAAGCAGAAAACAAAGGGAATAATCTGATTTTTTCGGCCAACATTTTTTTGTTTCAGAGAAATGTATTATCTTTGCCGCTCGAAAAATGACCATTACACGTTTTTACCAAATAGTTATCAGCATAATAAATTAAAAGTAACATAACAATGAAAAAAGGTATTCATCCCGAAAATTATCGCCCCGTGGTATTCAAAGACATGTCTAACGGCGATATGTTCCTGTCACGTTCAACTGTAGCAACCAAGGAGACCATCGAGTTCGAAGGCGAAACTTATCCCCTGGTAAAGCTCGAAATCTCTAGCACATCGCATCCCTTCTACACCGGTAAGTCGAAGCTGGTTGACACCGCCGGTCGCGTAGATAAGTTCATGAGCCGCTACGGAAACCGCAAGAAATAAGGCATTCCCCCTTATTATATATAAGGTATAAGTAAAGCAGAGGTGAGACATCATCTCTGCTTTTTTATGCAGTTTCAGCATGAGGCAAAGGAAGTCAGTAACATGGTGTTTAGTGATTAGTGGTTAATGATTAGGGATTAGGGGTGGTCGAAAAAAAAACTGAAACTGAAACCTACTGAAACCATTTTTGCCGTAGTTCATGAAAAAGCAGCCCCATGCGAACGGATAGCGTACCTGTTCGAACGGGGCTGCATCATACTTTTCACCGCAAGATAAACGAGGTGGAGGCCGTGCTCAGTGCATCATACACGAGGTCACACCCAGCGTAGTGCTAATGGCCGTCAAAATGCTGATAATGGTCTGGATAATGAATTTCCAGGTTTCTTTTTTGGACATGAGAATTAGTGATTAGTGTTTAGTGATTAGTGATTAGTGATTAATCCAGGGGGTGGATGGTACCGGTTAACCACCCTGTGGGATGATTAACCGGTTGGGGTTA
>CAMCUZ010000016.1 GCA_945879145.1 uncultured Mediterranea sp. | reverse complement strand
TTGGATTGTTGCGAGAAAACGCTTACATTTGCTCCCTAAAAAACGGATTGTCAATCAGAAAATTTGCAACTTGACCAATGAAGGAATTCTGGCAACTGATGCGTCGCTTCGTGGCGCCTTACAAGAAATACATCGGCTGGGCTGTGGTGCTGAACATACTCTCAGCCGTGTTCAACGTCTTTTCGTTTACGCTCCTCATCCCCATCCTCAACATCCTCTTCAAGACGGGTGATGGCGACAAGGTGTATCAATTCATGGAATGGGGCAGTGCCGGCATCAAAGAGGTGGCCGTCAACAACTTCTATTACGGCGTCACCTGCCTCATTGCAGCCTACGGACCGGTGACCACGCTGCTCTTTCTAGGTCTCTTCCTGGGCTTCATGACGCTGCTCAAAACCTCCTGCTACTTCGGCTCATCGGCGGTGATGATTCCGCTGCGCACCGGTGTGGTGCGCGACATCCGTGTCATGGTTTATAACAAGGTATTGAGCCTTCCCCTGGGCTTCTTCAGCGAAGAGCGCAAGGGCGACATCATAGCCCGTATGAGTGGCGACGTGACAGAGATTGAAACCTCGATTACCTCGTCGCTCGACATGCTGCTCAAGAACCCCATCCTCATCCTGCTCTACTTCAGCACCCTCATTATCACCAGTTGGCAGCTCACGCTCTTCACGCTGCTGGTGCTCCCCGGTATGGGGTGGGTGATGGGCACCGTGGGCAAGAAGCTGAAGCGCAAATCACTCGATGCGCAAAACAAGTGGAGCGACACCATGGCACAGCTTGACGAGACCTTGGGCGGCCTGCGCATTATCAAGGCCTTCATCGCTGAAGAGAAGATGTCGAAGCGCTTTGCCCAATGTAGCGATGACTTCCGCCGTGCCACCAACCGCGTAGCCATGCGGCAGGCCCTGGCTCACCCGATGAGCGAGTTCCTCGGTACACTGCTCATTGTGCTCGTGCTCTGGTTTGGCGGCTACATCATTCTGGGTGCCCACAGCTCGGCCATCAATGCCTCCACCTTCATCTTCTACATGGTCATCCTCTACAGCATGATCAATCCGCTGAAGGATTTCTCCAAAGCGGGCTACAACATTCCCAAGGGCCTGGCCTCGATGGAGCGTATCGACAAGATTCTCAAGGCCGAGAATCCCATCAAGGAGCCGGCTCAGCCCAAGCCCCTCTCTGCGTTGAAGCAGCGCATTGAGTTCCGCGACATCAGCTTCAGCTACGACGGTCGCCGCCAGGTGCTCAAGCACATCAACCTCAGTGTAGCGCAGGGCAAGACCATCGCCCTGGTGGGACAGAGTGGCTCAGGCAAGAGCACGCTGGTCGATCTGCTCCCCCGCTACCATGACGTACAACAAGGCTCCATCACCATTGATGGCACTGACATCCGCGACGTGAAGCTCCACGCCCTGCGTGCCCTGATAGGCAACGTCAACCAAGAGGCCATTCTCTTCAACGACAGCTTCTTCAACAACATCGCCTTTGGCGTAGAGGGGGCTACGATGGAGCAGGTCATAGAGGCCGCCAAGATAGCCAATGCCCACGACTTCATCATGGAGACCGAGCATGGCTACCACACCAATATCGGCGACCGGGGCGGTAAGCTCTCGGGTGGTCAGCGCCAACGTATCAGCATCGCCCGTGCCATCTTGAAGAATCCCCCTATCTTGATTCTCGACGAGGCCACCTCAGCCCTCGACACCGAGAGCGAGCGCTTAGTGCAAGAGGCACTGGAACGTCTGATGAAGACCCGCACCACCATCGCCATAGCCCACCGTCTCTCCACCATCCGCAATGCCGACGAAATCTGCGTGCTCTACGAGGGCGAGATTGTAGAGCGTGGCCGCCACGAAGAGCTGCTGGCCAAGAACGGCTACTACAAACGCCTCTACGACATGCAATCGCTGGGGTGAGGTACAGGCGGATAGCATACAGGAATCGATTTATCAAAACCTATTACTACTAGCGTGATCCCTTCCGTGTCGCGTAAGTTCCTGCATGGTGAGGTGTCGTCCAAGGTTCTCCTCGAAGTCGTGAATGACGAGTTGGACGATTTCGTTATGCTGTCCATTCGATTGGTTAGCCTCACGGTACTGCTGCAAGTAGCGTAGTGAGGCCATGCTGGGAGTGACATCTTGCGGTGTGATGCATCCGGCGGCATAGTGCTTGGCCAGAGTTCCGTAGAAAATACAGCCATTCGGCAATTGCTGAACAAATAGCAATTAATAATTTTCTTGAAAATTTTTTCCTGTTTAAAAAATTGCTTTATCTTTGCAAGCGAATTAAACGATGCTTGGAGCAAGGGTCTTTATGAAGAACGCTATGCTTTCAGGCATCGTGGAGTATTAACTAATCTAATATACAATTTTATGCTGAAACATTTCAAAACTGTTGGGGCTATTTTGCTTATTGGGGGAGGGTATTTTTTAACTTCCAGCCCGCTGCAAGCTGCTCCCAACACGCTGCCTTCTGCTATATCTCAGCAGACAGGTACCTGTAAAGGTGTTGTAAAAGATGCCACAGGAGAACCCGTGATTGGAGCATCAGTAGTTGTAAAAGGTAGTACAAACGGTACTATTACCTCTGTTGACGGAGATTTCACTCTGAGCAATGTAGCCAAGGGTGACATCATTCAGGTTTCTTATATCGGTTATGTAACGCAAGAAATCAAATTCAATGGACAACCCATCAACGTCACTTTGAAGGAAGACACCGAGATGCTCGACGAGGTGGTAGTTGTGGGTTATGGTGTACAGAAGAAGGCCAACCTGACTGGTTCAGTGGCCAGTATCAATGCAGAGGCATTGGAATCGCGTGCAGTAGCTAGTGTGTCAGCTGCTTTGGCCGGAACCATGCCGGGCGTAACCTCTATCCAGACTTCGGGTGCTCCGGGTGCGCAGACCGGCTCCATCACCATCCGTGGTAAGAACTCCATCAATGCAGCCAGCCCCCTCGTGATCGTCGATGGTGTACCGGGCAGCATGAACAATATTGACCCGCAGGACATCGAGTCACTCTCTGTGCTGAAGGATGCCGCTTCATCGGCCATCTACGGTGTGCAGGCTGCCAACGGCGTTATCTTGATTACCACGAAGAAGGGTAAGAAGGGCAGCAAGGCGAAGATCAACTACTCAGGTACGGTATCTTGGTCAAGCCCGACGGCCACACTCGATTTCTTGGGTGCTGCCGACTATGCCATCCTCTACAACGAGGCTACGCTCAATGAGAACCCCACTGCAGCTGTCCCCTATTCAGAGGAGGATATCCGCCTCTTCCGCGACGGCAGTGATCCCTACGGTCACCCCGATACCGACTGGTACAGCGAAGTCATGAAGAAGAGCGCCATGGAGACGCAGCACAGCCTCTCCATCAGTGGTGGTTCAGAGAATACCACCTACATGGCCTCTTTGGCTTACCTCTATCAGGACGGTCTGTCACAGGAAAAGAACTACGAGCGCTACAACGGCCGTGTGAACATCGATTCAAAGATTGCCAAATGGGTGAACGTGGGCATCAACGCTTCAGCTTACCGTGGTATCAACAACGATGAGTACGAGGGCTTCGGCTCGCTGCTGCAGTACTGCAACCGTATCTCACCTACAGCACCTATTTACAAAGAGGATGGTAGCTACAACTACAATGGCCTGCAGAATCCCGTGGCTCAGCAGGGTAAAACCGGTACCTATAAGCAGGTGGATGAACAGCTGAACGCTACAGCCTACATCAACATCACTCCGCTGGACGGACTGAGCATCAAGGGCGTCTATTCGCTCCGTCATGATAACCAAGACCTGCGCCGCTTCAAACGGCACTATGCTTATGATAACTTTGACTCAGGTCGCCGCGAAGGCTACCATAACTACTACAACTGGAACTGGTACACGGGCCAGCTGCTCATCAACTACAACAAGACCTTCGGTGACCACACCATCGGTCTGTTGGCTGGTGGTGAGTCTGTTCGCTACACCTACCGCTACACCACGGCCAGCCGTACGGGTGGTGGTAACGACGAACTGGGCGAATCACTCAATACCCTCGACGCTTCTACACAGAAGAACAGCGACGGTGGTTACGAGACGGCTCGTCAGTCTTACTTCGGCCGCGTGCAGTACGACTTCCAGAACAAGTACCTCTTTGAGGCCAACTTCCGTTCGGATGCCTCTTCACGTTTCCCCAAGGACAATCGCTGGGGCTTCTTCCCCGCCTTCTCGGCCGGTTGGAGAATCTCAGAGGAGTCGTTCATCAAGGACAACGTAGAATGGCTGAGCAACCTGAAGCTCCGTCTCGGTTGGGGTAAGACTGGTAACGAGGAGCTGAAGTCGAGCGATATCTATCCTGCTGTATCGACTTATGCTTACGGCAACACCATGCTGGGTGGCTCACTCTACTCTACCGCCTACGAGTCACGCTATGTGAACAATGCCCTGCAGTGGGCTACGGTGACCAACTACGAACTCGGTATCGAGGCTGGCTTCCTGAACAACATGATTGGCTTCGAGCTCTCGCTCTACAAGAAGAAGACCAACGACATGTTGCTGTACCTCCCCATCCAGGGTGTGATCGGTATGGGTGCTCCTGCACAGAATGCCGGTAGCGTGGAGAACACCGGTTTCGACCTGAGCATCTTCCACAACAAGCGCATCAACAAGGACCTGAGCTATGCCGTCAACTTTAACGTGGCTTACGTGAAGAACGAGATTACCGACATGTGCGGCACCGAAGGTGAGGACCCTGACAACAACAAGTTCTGGCGTCTGGAAGGCTACCCTATCGGCTCATTCTACGGCTATGTGGCCAACGGCTACTTCAACACCGAGGATGACCTGAAAAACTATCCCAAGCGTACCGGTCAGGAGAAGCTGGGTGACATCAAGTATGTGGACCTCGATGGTAATGGCAAGATTGATGGTGCTGACCGTACCGTCATCGGTAAGAACTTCCCCAGCTGGACGGGTGGTCTGAACATCAACGTATATTATAAGGACTTCGACCTCTCGATGCTGTGGCAGGGTGCATTCGATGTGGATGCCTACTACACTGGTGAAGCCTCTTACGCCTTCTTCAACAGCGGTAAGGTACTGAAGAGACACCTCGACCGTTGGACTCCCGAGAATCACAACGCCAGCTACCCGCGCCTGACTCGCAGCTCGCAGATTAACTTCTCCACCTCTTCATTCTGGCTGGAGGATGCCTCTTACATCCGTCTGAAGAACATCACGCTGGGCTACAACCTGCCCAAGTCGCTGCTCTCGAAGGTGGGCATCGAGCGTGCCAAGGTCTTTGTAGCCGGTGAGAACCTGTTTACCATCTCTGGTCTGGACGGCCTGGATCCCGAATCTCCCTCTGATACCCGTGGTGCCTTCTACTCGAACGTGAAGAAAATCTCCCTGGGACTCAAAGTTTCATTCTAACCCTTATTATTATAATGCGATATGAAAAGAAAATCACTCTTTATATTGGCTGCCGCTCTGCTGACTGGGTTTACTTCGTGCGTTGACCTGGACCGCTATCCCCTGGAAGAGCTCTCTGACGGCAGCTTCTGGAAAACAGGCAATGACGCTGAAATGGCGGTTTCTGACCTCTACAACTCGCTCCCCTACTGGGATGTGGATGATGCCATTAACTCGGATGATGCCGTACACGGTATCAAATGGGCTGCAGGCAATGTGTCAAAGGGTATCTATGACCCCCTGGATATGGGATGGAGCGGTACGTACAGCGTAATCCGTCAGGCCAACCTTATCCTGAGCAAGATTGACGAAATACCTGACTACGATGAGGCTGAGAAGAAGAAAGTGCTCGGACAGACCTACTTCTTCCGCGCATTCCACTACTTCGACCTGATCCGTACCTTCGGTGACGTGCCTTATGTGGATAGACCCCTTGAGCTCGCTGACCAGGAAGGCATCACCCGTACTCCGCGTGAAGAGGTCTATAAGCACGTGATGGATGACTTCGACAAGGCTATCGAGTACCTGCCCGTAAGCTGGCCCGCCTCCGACTACGGACGTATCACCAAGGGTGCTGCCCTCGCCATGAAGGCCCGTGCCGCCCTCTATTATGGCAACTGGCAGGTGGCTGCCGACAATGCCAAGAAGGTGATGGACCAGGGTACCTACGAACTGTGGGACAAGGACAACACGGGCAAGTATGCGCAGCTCTTCTGGGAAGTGGCTGACGGCTGCGATGAGTTCATCCTGGTGCGTCAGTTCAATGCAGGTGACAACGGCTGGTACCTTATTGGTTGGGAAGCCTTCCCGACGCTGGGTTGGGGTGGTATCAACCCCACGCAGAGCCTGGTGGATGCCTTTGAGGACATCGAGGGTGCTCCGATTGCCAAGTCTGCAATCTACGATGAGAAGAATCCGTTTGCCAACCGCGACCCGCGTCTGGAGGTGAACGTGCTGCATGATGGTGAGGTGATGTATGGTGTGACCATCAAGGTAGCTCCCCTGAAGTCTTGCTATCCCACGGGTATCGGTCAGCACGGCGATGCTACGGCTACCGGTTACTATCAGCAGAAGTGGCTCGACCCCAGCATCGATCCTCAATCCACCGGTTGGGATATGGGTAAGGATGCAGTCGTTATCCGCTACGCCGAGGTACTCCTCACCTATGCTGAGGCTAAGAATGAGCTTGACCCCCTCTCGCAGGAGGCCTTTGATGCCGTCAACCAGGTGCGTAAGCGTGTCGGTATGCCTGAACTGCAGAAGACCGATGCCAGCAAGCCCACCTACTGCGGCACGCAGGACGACCTGCGTCAGCGCATCCGCAACGAGTGGCGCGTAGAGTTTGCCCTCGAAGGCGGCAAGCGCCAGTGGGATATCCGTCGTTGGGGCATCGCCAAGGAGGTACTCAACAAGCCGCTCCTCGGTCTGAAGTATAAACTGGTTGACTCGCCCGATGCTGTGGATGGCGATGGTGGTAAGATCTGCATTCTGTACGAGGGTGAGAACTACGTAGGTGGAACTACCCACTACGAAGACCACAACTATGTCTATCCCATTCCGCAGAAGGAGATTGACTTGAATCCCAATCTGACTCAGAACGATGGCTATTGATGGTGAAACATCCTAATGTATAATGTGTTATAAAGACAGAGGGCTACCTTTCGTACAGAAGGGTTAGCCCTCGTCTTGCTCAACAGCATTTCTTTTGATTATATTGTGAAAAGAGTACTACCTTTTGGAGTGGGGGTGACGCTGGCCACCTGTTATTTCCTGGCCTATCAGGGCATCCTTGCGCACGTGATTGCCTATCACGAGCAGCATCACCTGTTCCTGTTTTCAATGAACGACCTGCTCCATCAGCTCCATACAGCGGGCTTGCTTGGTTGTCTGACCGATTGCTTTATTCAGTTTTTCTATTATCCTGCCTTGGGCAGCTTGCTGCTTGCCCTGTTGCTTACAGCTTGCTATTTCCTGACGCGTTATCTGTTGTTCCGCTTGTCGGGAAAAGAAGATGTGCTCTATCTGGCTGTGCTGCCATCGCTTGCGCTCTTCTTTTATACCATGTCGGCCGACCATGAGCTAACACGAGTAGTCGGGGGTATTGGCTTCTTGGCATGTGCTGCTCTTCTTCTCGCCTTGTGGCGTACACACGCTCCCCTGTTGCCCTTCTGCGCCAAGCTGCATCTCCCTTGGGCTGGTAAAGGGCGGTATCTGCTTACGGTGCTGCTGCTTTGCGGCTATGCGGTGGGTGGATATGGCTATTTTATATCACACTATAACCCAAAGGAGGGTATTATGCTCAAGGCCGAGCAGCACGTAAAGCATCGTGAGTGGCACGCCGTGCTCGACTATACCGAGCGTTACCTGCAGGGTGGAAAAACCAACCAGCTGATGGCCTATTTCCGTAGCTTAGCTCTTTTCCATACGGGGCAACTGCTTTATCGCTTGTTTGATTACCCCGCTACCTTAGGGGTCAAAACACTCTATATGCCCTGGAATAGCAACAGCCGCGAAAGCGAATATGGTCATTTCGTCTATGAGGAGCTGGGCTACATCAACGAAGCACAACGGTGGGAGTTCGAGGCCATGGTGGTATGGGGTGAAACAGCACCCCACTTGCTGAACCTGGCTCGATACAACATCGTGAATCACCGGCCCAAAGTGGCCCAACGTTTTCTGAACCGATTGAAGCTATCCCTATTTTACCGTCAGCACGCCCTCGAACTGGAGCGAAAGCTGGAATCCGGTCGGGTCGATGGTCTGCGCAATGCGCTGGCAGATACCGAGGAGATACCGGCTCGTTTTTCCAACGTCTTGAATTTAGGTCCCGAACTGGAATACCTTTGCGATAATGACCCTAAAAACAAGATGGCTTTTGAGTACCTGATGTGCTATCTGCTGCTCAGTAACAACATCCAGCGCTTTGCCGACAATATCTACCGCATCCGTCAATTCAGTTATCCCTCGTTGCCTCCTGTTTTTGAAGAGGCACTCTACATCTATCGGCTGAAGGTGGGCGAGGAGGCTTTCCGCCAACTGGGATTCGAGCTTTCTGCTGCTACACATGAGCGTTTCGAACGCTATTATGCCCTGTTGAAAGCCGGAAAGAGTGAGGCCCTGCGCCAACAGTTCGGTAACAGCTATTGGTTCTACATGAACTATTTCAGCCCATACGGCAATAAAGCCATCAACAACTAACCCTACGTTTTGAACCCATATACGTCCATCATGAAACTCTATTCCCTCTGCCTTCACCTCCTGTTGCTCACCCTGCTTGTAGGGTGTAACCCGTATCACCCAGCCGATAAAGTGTGTGACGAGCAACCCTGTATATATCCCAACTATGTAGAAGTGACGTTCCCCTGCAATATCGCTGCCCCAAATTTCAGGATTTGTACCGTCGGCGAGCAGTATCAGGCCGAACTGGGTATTACCGGCGAAGCTCCTGCATTCCATATTACTAGCTCATCCCCCACGGTTACGATTCCTCTGAAGCAATGGAGGGCCTTGACTGAACGGGGTGCTGGACGTTCCATCTATTTCCGTATCTCCATCCGCCAATCAGGTCAGTGGGTGCGTTATGCCGACATCACCAATCACCTCTCTGTACACCCCATCGACCCCTACCTGACCTATCGTTTGCTCTACCCGGGCTATGAGCTCTGGAACGAAATGGGTATCTACCAGCGGGAGTTGGCTTCGTACAGTGAGAAGGCGATTGTAGAGAACAGGCATTTCGACCATCAGTGCGTAAACTGCCACTCCTACAACCAGTACCGTCCCGACGAGATGATGTTGCATATCCGTGGCCCACAGGGAGGTACGCTGATTTCGCGTGGAGGGAAAGTGGAAAAGGTCAACCCAAAGGCTCCGGGATTTCGTTATGGCCCCACCTATCCCTCTTGGCATCCGTCGGGCAACTACCTCTTCTTTGCAACCAATGAGATTCAGCAGTTCTTCCATTCCAGTGGCACCAAGCCCATAGAGGTCTCCGACCTGGGAGCTGACCTGATGGCCTATGACGTGGAGCATCACGTGGCTTACACCGACTCACTCGTCTATGGCGATGACTACATGGAGACCTTCCCTGCTTGTGCTCCCAATGGCACCGATATCTATTTCTGCCGTGCCAAAGGCTACCGTAAAGGCATGGCGCTCGACAGCATCCGCTATGACCTCTGTCGCATCCGCTTCGATATACAGAGCCATCGCTTCTACGACCTGGCGTGTATCTATCCAGCCTCAGAACAGGGAAAATCGGTCTCTTTCCCTCGTGTTTCTCCCGACGGACGCTACGTACTCTTTGTGCAATCCAATTACGGCAATTTCTCCATCTGGCATCCCGAGAGTGAGCTCTTTCTGCTCGATACCTCCAGCGGCAACATCCGTTGCCTCACCGAGGTGAATAGCGAGGATGTAGATAGCTATCCAACCTGGAGCTCTTCAGGTCGTTGGATGGTGTGGAGCAGTAAGCGGATGGATGGTCTTTGGGCACGTCCCTTCATTGCCAGCTTCGACCCAGCCACAGGTTTAGCTGGAAAACCCTTTGTGCTGCCGCAGAAAGACCCGGATTTTTACGACCACTATACCCTCACGTTCAACCGTCCCGAGCTCATCACGGCCCCCGTTCCCAACGGTCAAGCCCTGGAGCAAGCCGTAGCACAAACAGCCATACCCTGCTCTCCGCAGCCTTGAGGCCTCTCTACAACCAGACTGTTCTCAAACACATAGGGGGCTATCCTTGATTTATGGATAATTTAGTAATTTTTACAATTTGGAATTCTGTTATTCCGCAGATAACGGTAGAAAATCAGTGCAAACATAGCAGATTTCTTTTAAATGAGCAAATAATAGCCTCTTTTTTTTAGAAAAAACTGCAATTTATCTAAAAAATAAGGTTTAGTATGGATGTTCTTGATTAAGGCTATTTATTCATGAATTTGTACTTTTGCAGTAACGGAAGCCCTTGTCTGTGCCGTTGCATGGATGGGTGAGGCCTCCGTATAGTACATCCTAAATCATCATGAAACGAATTACTTTCAAACAGGCCATGTCGATAGTCGTGGCCGAACTGCGTGACAACGGTCGGTGGGGTACAGCTCATATCTACCAAGCTACAACCCGCTCTTTTCTCTCTTTTCTACAATCAGACAATTTGCTGCTTTGCCGCATCACACCTGCGCTGCTCAAGGGCTACGAGGAGCATCTACGCCAACAGGGAAGGCAGTGGAACACCATCGCAACCTATATGCGCACCTTGCGCGCTCTATATAACCGGGGTGTGGACCGTAGATGGGCTCCTGTTGTGCCGCGACTGTTTGAGCATGTCTATACTGGTACGCGGGTGGAGAGCAAGCGTGCGCTCACTGCCCAGGAGATGAGTAAGGTGCTATATGCGGCTGAAACGTGCAACAACCCGCTATCCACAGGGAATGTTCAACAGCAGGCTTGCCTGCTCTTCAGCCTGATGTTTCTGCTGCGTGGCATTCCGTTTGTTGATTTGGTCTATTTGCGCAAAGAGGATTACGCTGCAGGGGTGATTACGTACCGACGCCGCAAGACGGGCCGTTTGCTCTCTGTCGTGGTATCGCCCGAAGCCAGAAGGGTGATAGACGCTTTCCTCTCTGTCAATCCTTCTTCGCCCTATCTGCTCCCGTTGATGCAGGGTGTGGGGGACAGTGAACAGCGTTACCGAGCGTATCAGTCGCTCCTTCGGCAGCTGAACCAATCGCTGAAGCTGCTGGGACGCCAACTGGGCCTGACCGCTACACTGAGCAGTTATGCCGCGCGCCACACCTGGGCCACAATGGCTTACTACTGCGAAATTCATCCTGGGATCATTTCCGAGGCTATGGGCCACTCCTCCATCACCGTCACCGAGACCTACCTTAAGCCCTTCCGCAACGAACGGATTGATGCGGCCAACAGGCAGGTGATTGCGTTTGTACGTCGTGAGGGCCGGACGAAGCGGGCCTAATCGGGTTTATACCTTATATATATAGTATTTTGTGCTTCTTCTTTCTGTCGATGGTCTCTCCGGGGGCCGTCTAGCATCGTTGTACCCTTTTCTCTACCTCCCTTTCCCATTCCTGCCACCATCGTGGATGCTTTCGGGCGGAAAATATTCCGCCCCTACAGTTGGGGAGAGGATAGATTGCCGTTTTTAATTTTAAATTTTAAATTCTTAATTATTAATTGAATCCTTTTCGATTGCCGTTATCTGCGGAATAACGGGCGTTTGGAGCGTCTGAATTGTCCTTGCAGTGTGATGGATAGTAGGCTTAATTGATAGTATTAAATATCTGATATATAGTGTTTAATAATATATTGTTAAATTTTAATTGTACATTTTTTTATGAACAAAAAGTATCTTAGTGTGGTTCTGTTTAGTGCCTTAATGTTAGGTACTGTTGGAACCTTTACGTCTTGTAAAGACTACGATGACGACATTGAGAATCTTCAAGGTCAGATCACCACGATGAAAGGCACCGTGGACGATCTGAAGCAGAAGATCGAGGGCGGACTCGTAGTAACAAGTGTAGCGAAGACGGACAACGGTGTGAACATCACGTTCAGCAACGGCCAGACCTACGAACTGAAGAATGGTGCCGATGGTAAAAATGGTAAAGACGCCACAGTTTGGAGCATTGGCCAGGATGGCTACTGGTACCTCGACGGAGTGAAGACCGAGTACAAAGCTGCTGGTGCGAATGGGTACTACTACAAGCCCAATGCTGAAACCGGCTGCTTCGACATCTACGTCATCGACGAAAACGGCAAGGAGAAGTTCGTTGAAGCTACTACTATCTCGTATGTTTCAGCTGTAGAAGGCGTGTCAGTGGTACACGACGGAAACAAGCTGATCATCAAGGGCGCTGTAGATAGCCAAGGCAATACTACTAATGTAGAGCTGAACCTCGGTAAGGAACTGGCTTCGGTAGCTTTCGTTCCAGACTTCCTGGATGAGTATTCTAAATATCCTCTGGCTAAGTTCTACCACGTAGATGCTTTCTTGGATGAGACGAAATACGTTACGACGGGTGCTAATAAATATGATTTTATCGAACAGACCAAGTTGGATAAGTCGAACGAGGTAAAGCTGACCTACCGCGTGAACCCGCAGGGTGCCTACGTAGAGGGTGCAGTGCTGAACTTCATCAACCGCTCCATCCAGCAGACTAAGGCTATCGCTGGCGATAAGGGCAACCTGCTCAACGTGGTTAGCACAAACATTGGCAACGAACAGATTGTAGTAAATGCTGGCATCAACGCATCAAATCGCACCGCTGCTAACGAGAATGCAGCTGCGGCTACATTTGACCTGGCTGCCCTGCAGACATCGGTAGGTACGGGTGTTCCCGTAACTTCTGACTACATTGCTGTACGTTCAGAGGAAGTGAAACCCAGCTTGGTTGACTCTGTACAGACTACAGCTACGACAACCGTGAAGTATTATAAGCGTACCAAGGCCATCACGACAGACAACGTGGAGAACGATGCTTTCGTTAAGCTGTTTGTTCCTGCTGTAGCCAACGTTACTGGTACTAACGCTATTCCTGCTCACCTTAAATTTGCGTACAAGGATGCCAGTGGCAATGCTGGAAAGATTGACCTGCGTAAGAAGGTAGGACTCTTCGTAGAGGCTGACCACAAGTATCTGACCTCATACGGCATCAACAGCATGAGCTATGAGTTCTCTCTGCCTGCTGAGTACAAGGATGTAGATGCTAACCATACCAACCAGCAGTGGTTCGTGAAGCTGAATGGTAGCGAGCTCTCTATCAATACCGACAACCTGACGGGCGGTCTGACGCAAGCTATTGGTCGTCGTCCCGTGGTTCGCGTTGATGCTTTCTTGACCAACAATGCCGGCGCTAAGAAGCTGGTTGCTTCTGCTTATATCCGTCTGGAGATTGTTGAAAGAGATCCGGTTACTGTAAGCGCTCACAATATTGAACTTGGTGCCGCTAAGAGCTACGAGTACCACGCACTGCAGGCTACCGACACTGAGGTGGCTAACATGGCTTGGTCACGCATCAACAACGAAATCTATGGTGCAGAAAGCTTGACTGCTACCAACTTCTGGAACTTCTATGGTACAGCTGCTGATACCTACGAAGTGAAGGTCATCACTTACCATAAGACAACGGGTAATGAAGTGGTGCTGCTGAACGACCCCGCCGTTCCTTCGAATACAGTTTACAATAACACCTCTATCCCAGGCATCTCGCTGCAGATTGACCTGAACGCTACCGCTGGTACAACTTCGGTTATCAAGGTTGGTACTAACAATAAGGTGAAGACCGAGAATACCTATAAGGATATGGGCAACGGTGCTCAGTACAAGGTGACCATCACCATCAAGTCAGACGACACGACGCAACATGGTAACTTCATCTTGACGCAGGTAATCAACGTGAAGGATGACTGCAAATATTACGAGTTCAACCCCAACTACTACTTCAATAGCTGGAACAACGTGGCTGGTGACTACATCGTAGTGAAGGGTAAGGTGGCTGGAACACCTGCTACTTGGCAGTTGACTTCGCAACTGAGCGAGCACTTCAAGCTGATTGGTAGTCAGAACATCTTCGCATACTACGGTACGGCTACTGACCCCGTTAAGAATGTACAGGCTGGTTCGCTTGTATTCGATTGGACAGAAACCGATGCTCTGCCCGCTGGCAACATCACGACTGATCAAACTCTGCAGCTCAACCACGCAATGAGTGTAAGCGAAGAGATCAAGAACATGAACTACGAGTTTACACTGGTTAACGGCGAGACTTGCAAGACCGCTTACAAGGTGGTATTCGTTAATCCGTTTGTTGCTGGTTCACCCGCTGCTGTCACTCTGCACGGTAACGCTATTGGTGCACAGAATGTGGCTACTGCTCCGAGCGTAATCGTGAAGGATAAGGCTGGTGATGACATCTACAAGTGGAATGCTACGGCATTGGCTCTGACGACCAAGGCTACCAACGACTACAAGGTAGCAGCTCCGACCGTAACCTATGCTTGGGTAAGAGATGCCAACTACAACAGCTTCGTATCTCAGCTTACCAACCCCGCTAATCAGCTGCAGCTGGCTGCCGATGGTAAGGTAACTTGGGACAACGGAGGTGCTACCCTGGCTAACTCACACAATCTGAAGGTTGAAGCTACGGTAACGTTTGCTGGCCTCTCCATTGTGAAGGTTGTCATCCCTGTTACAATTACAAACACGGCTAATTGAGTTCTGTGAGGCGCTTAGGGCCGTAGGCGTACGGCCCTAACGCCAAACAATGAACCTTCTAGTTGTAAACCCAAGGAAACGTGCTTCTCTCGGAGTGCGTTTCCTTCCCTTCTTCATTAAATCCACGTAATCAACGCATTTTGTGGATGTAAATAATCGGTCAGGTTCGTGTGAACGAATCGGACTGTTATGGTAAAATATGTATGATTAGAGAGGGCGGCTTGTGAAAGTCGCCCTCTTTTTGTTTTATAACGTAGATAAGGCCTTAACGATGCACTGGAACATGCAACAGCAATGTAACTGCAGTTTTTTGGCTATAGCATTGGCTGTGAAAAAAGTTTTCCCTACTTTTGCGCCCAAACAATCTGAAATAGTGATGACCAGAACCACCGAAGCCCAACCGATGAGCCTCTCACCTGAAGCCCAACCACTACCCGAAATCGTCCAGCTTGACGAACAGGGACTGCATACCATCTTTCAGCGATACTATGCACCGCTCTGCCTGTTTGCCTACCAGTTTACCGACGACCGAGAGCTGGCGGCTGACCTGGTCCAAGAGGCCTTTATCAAGCTTTGGGAACTACGCACCCACTTCAGCTACCTGCACCAAGTGCGCTCGTTCCTCTATCTGACGGTGCGCAACAAGGCCCTCAACGAACTGGAGCACCAACGTGTGGTGAAGGAGTATGCCGCTGACTACCAGCTGAAGGCCTCGGAGGTGTTCTTCGAAGAGACCCTCATCGAGCAGGAGACCTACCGCATACTGACCGAAGCCATCGACACGTTGCCCACCCGCATGAAGGAGGTCATGCAATGGGCCCTGCGTGGCAAGAAGAACGCCGAGATTGCCGAACTGCTGGATTGCAGCATCGAGAACGTCCGCTCCCTGCGTCAACAGGCATACAAACGCCTACGCCAACAGCTCAAGGATTACTACTACAGCCTGCTTCTCTTCATCCTTCAGTGGCTGTAGTAAAGAGACTGCTCAACGGGTAAAGTGGCGAAGAGCCCTAAAATATTGCCACATCAATTCACCCTTTTTTTCTGCTGGCCTGTTATATCCATAAACAACAGCAGAAATGAGTCATAGCATCCCACCTTTCGAAATAGCCCGCTGGATAGCTGGATACCTGAGCAAAAGCCTTGACCTCGAGGAACAGGCAAAGCTCGACCGCTGGCGCCAGGCATCACCGGCCCATGAAGCGCTATTCCAGAAACTATGCAACGAGCAGCGCCTGCTGCGCTATGCCGAGCAACGCAGCTGGTTCGACGAAGCCAAAGGGTGGCAACAGCTGCAATCTCGCATCCACAAGCAGCAACGACGTCACCACCTGCTCAATCAGATAGCCAATGTGGCTGCTGCCCTGCTGCTCCCCTTGTTGTGGAGCGCACTCTCTCCTCAGCTTCACTCGCCTACCCCGATTCCTGTCGCCCATCCACCTGTAGTCCACTCCTCCATCACCCCAGGAAGTGCCCAGGCACTACTCACCCTGGAAGATGGCCGCACGTTGCCCCTCAACAGCAGCACCGACACGCTGCTAACGCAAGCCTCATCCACGACCATTCGTCTGGATTCGGCCCAACTGACCTATAAGCACACCGCACACGCCACCCAGGTGCAACTCCCTACTGCATGGAACAGCATTCAGACCCCAAAGGGAGGAGAATACCGCTTGACGCTGAGCGATGGCACCCGCGTCTATCTCAACGCGATGAGCACGCTGCGTTTCCCCGTAGCATTTGATGAGGCTACGCGCACGGTTGAACTCAGCGGCGAAGCCTACTTCGAGGTGAGCCACAGCGGGCAACCCTTCGTCGTAAAAACTCAACTCATGGAAGTAGAGGTGATGGGTACCTCATTCAACCTCTCGGCCTATCCCGACGAGATGTCCCATACCACGTTAGTAACAGGCAGTGTCAAAGTGAGTGCGCCCAAAGCAGGCACTCGTCTGCTCCTCCCCTCGCAGCAAGCCTCGCTCTCACCCAACGGAGGCACCCTGAAGATCAAACGAGTGGATACCGACTGCTTCACAGCCTGGACCCAGGGGAAAATCCTCTTCAAAGACGAGCGGCTGGACGAGATGATGAAGCAGCTGTCTCGCTGGTACGACATGGAGGTGCGCTTTTCCGACCCCAGCCTACAGGCACTACGCTTCGGCTGCCACCTGAACCGCTATGCCGATATCACCCCCTTTGTGGGTCTGCTAGAGCAGACGGGTAAGGTGAGCGTAAAGATTGAAGGGCATCAGATTCTGATCGCTCCACCCACTACCCCACCGAAACGCCAATTGAAATAATCCATTCCATAACATCAAAACAATCGATTCATGAACAGGAAACAGTACCCCTCTCCACAACGGAGAAACGGCAGGCACCTCACACTGGTGCTCCTGCTCTTCGGCCTCATGGCCACGGGAATGCTCCAGGCAGCCAATCAGGCCCTGGCACAAGCAAAAGTCACAGCCCACTTCAGGCAGGCCACCCTCCACGAAGTGCTCTGGGAGATGCAGAAACAGACAGGCTTCACCTTTATCTACAACACCTCGGACGTAGAAGGGGTGACGGTAAGCGAACTGGATGCCGACGGACAGTCAGTGAACCGCATACTGGACCAGTGCCTGGCCCACACCCTCCTGGAGTGGCAGGAGCACGACGGCGTCATCACCATCCGTCAGAAAGCAGAGGCACAGCCCTCTTCCACACAACAGCAGCATCAACTGAAAGGCGTGGTGACCGACGAGCAGGGGGAACCCATCATCGGAGCACATGTACTCTTGAAGGGAGCTCACACGGGCGTACTGACCGACCAGGATGGCCACTTCAGCATCGAGGCACCACACTCCTCAGCCACTATCGTGGTGACCTACGTGGGCTACATGCGTCAAGAGGTGAAGGTCAGCAGCAGCCAGCCTGCACGCATCGTGCTCAAGATGGACAGCAACCTGACCGAGGAGGTGGTCATCACAGGCTACGGCACCTTCAAGAAGTCGGCCTACGCTGGCTCGGCATCGAGCGTAAAGGCCGACCGCATAGCCGATGTACCTGCCGTTTCGTTCCAAGACCTGCTGCAGGGCAACGCGCCGGGTGTACAGTTCTCCGCCTCATCGGGTCAGCCTGGTGCTGCATCGAGCATCAACATCCGTGGTATGGGCTCGTTCAATGCCAGCAACTCGCCGCTCTACGTCATTGATGGTGTACCGGTCATCTCTGGCTCCATCAACGCCATCACCTCGGATGCCGGACTCGACATCATGTCCACCATCAACAGCTCTGACATTGAGAACATCACCATCATCAAGGATGCTGCCGCTGCCTCACTCTACGGCTCGCGTGCGGCCAATGGCGTGGTGCTGATCACCACCAAGAAGGGACGCAACGCCAAGGCACAAATCAGTCTCAGAGCCGACTGGGGCTTCTCTGACTTCGCCATGGACTACCGCCCCGTGATGGATGGTGCTGAGCGACGTGAGACCATCTACAATGGGTTGGTGACTGGCCAGCTGCGCAAGGGAAAGAGCAACGAAGAGGCGCGGGCCTACGCCGACAAGACCATCGACGACTATGCACCGATCCCCTGGTGCGGCTACGTGAACTGGGACGATATCCTCTTCCAGAAGGGCAGTCACGAGACCTACGAAGCCTCGCTCACCGGAGGTACCGACCGACTGAAGTACTACTCCTCCATCGCCTACCTCAAGCAAGAGGGTATTGGCATCAAGTCGGGCCTGGAGCGCATCAGCGGCCGACTGAACGTGGACTTCCAAGCTACCAAGCAGTTGAAGCTGGGTGCCAACCTGCTCTTTGCCACGGTGAACCAGGACGTCTATAGCGAGGGAACCAGCTACACCTCGCCCTTCTACGCCTCGCGCAACGCCGTAGTGCCCAACGATGCCGTCTATAACGAAGATGGCAGCTGGAACCGCGACTTTATCCGCAATGGCGACCGCAACCCCCTGCTGGCTGCCACCTACGACTACCAGCGCGAGTATGTACACCGTTCGTTCAACACCCTCTTTGCCGAATACGAACTGCTCAAAGCGCTGCGCCTGAAGTCCACCTTCAGCTACGACTATACCACGACCAAAGGCGTAGATTGGAGCGACCCCCGCACCTCCAATGGCGATGACATCAACGGCGGCATGTCGCAGCGCTACTACGAGCGGAAGAAGATGGTATGGGCCAACCAATTGACCTATCAGTTCAACCTGGGTACCGACCACCACTTCGACCTGCTGGCTGGCTACGAGATAGATGCCCAGCGACGCGACTACCTCTCGGGCTATGCCACCAACTTTGCCACTGCCGACAAGAACGAGATGAGCAACGGTATGAAGACCGAATCGGTGGGTGGCAACTACAACGAGACGCGCATGGTCTCTTACCTGACCCGTGCCAACTACGACTACCGCAACCGCTACTATCTGGGAGCCAGCTTCCGCACCGATGGCAGCTCGCGCCTGCACCGTGACCACCGGTGGGGCAAGTTCTGGTCGGCCTCAGCAGCATGGCGTACCATCGAAGAGCCCTTCATGGAGCCTGTCAAGGAGTGGCTCACTGACCTGAAGCTGCGTGCATCGTATGGCGTAAACGGTACCCTGCCCTCTGATTACTACGGCTACATGGGCTTAAGTAGTCTGACCGAAGGGTACCAAGAGGAACCGGGCATCCTGCAGACGCAGATTCGTAACGACCAGCTGAAGTGGGAGACCAACTACAATCTCAACCTGGGTCTGGACTTTGCCCTGTTTGACCGCATCAACGTCACCCTGGAGTACTACACCCGCACCACGAAGAACCTGCTGATGGATCGCCCCATCTCCATGACCACAGGATTCAGCAGCTACCTGATGAACATCGGAGAGGTGAAGAACCAAGGTGTAGAGCTCGAAATCCAGTCGCAGAACCTCCGCACCAAGCACTTCAGCTGGAATACCACCTTCAACATCTCGCACAACAGCAACCAGATCGTGACCCTCGACGGCATGCAGACGCAAATCATCAGCGGCACGCAGATCCATCAGATAGGCAAGCCCTACCGCACCTTCTACCTGGTGGAGTTTGCTGGTATCAACCCTGAGACCGGTGCGCCACAGTTCTATACCAACGACCTGGATGCCAACGGCCACTACGTGAAAGAGATTACCGAGAAGTACAGCAAAGCCCACGCTATCGCCCTGGATAAACATGCTGAGCCCACCGTCATCGGCGGCTTGAGCAACACGCTGCGCTACCGTTGGTTCGACCTGAGCTTCCTCTTCAACTACCAGTTTGGTGGCTACTCGTACGACAACTGGGCACAGAAGACCGAGCATGGAGGCAACGACCTGAAGGCCAATATCCCCACCTACTACCGTGACAACTGGAAGCAACCGGGCGATGTGGCCACCTACGAGCTCTTCATGGAGAAACCCTCCACCGCCATGAACTCCTGCTCCACCACACGCCGTCTGCACAGTAGCGACTTTATCCGTCTCAAGACGCTCACCCTGGGCTTCACCCTGCCTCAGCAATGGACGCGCCGTGCCGGTATCAGTCAGCTGCGCCTCTACGCCTCGGCCAACAATCTCTGGACCTGGGCTGCATACGATTACTACGACCCCGAGTCGGCAGTGAATGGCATCGCTTCGTGGGGCACCCCACCCCTGAAGAGCGTCACCTTCGGTGTGAATGTAAACTTTTAACTCCTTATCCCCAAAAATGAACAATATGAAACTGACCCCATACTTTCTGCTCGGACTGAGCTGGCTCGCAGTGGCCTCGTGCGGCAACGACTGGCTCGACCTGGAGCCCTCCACCGCTGTGGAGACAGAGAAGAGCATCAAGCAACTCTCTGACATTGAATTTTCGCTGAACGGCATCTACAGCACCATGCAAGACCCCTACGCCTACTCGGGCCGACTGGTCTATTACGCCGACGTCACCGGCGACGACATGCAGGCGGTAAGCTCCACCAAGCGCACCGGAGGCTATTACGACTTCCGTTTCTCGCGCGACACCGGTCCCTCAACCCACTGGAATCTGCTCTATGCTATGATTCAGGGCTGCAACCTCATTCTGAAGGATATCGATGCCATCAATATAAGCGACGATGAAGCCGCCTACCGCGACGACCTGAAAGGTGAGGCCCTGGCTATCCGCGGACTGGCCCTATTTGACCTAACCCGCATCTTTGGCTATCCCTACTTGAAGGATCAGGGTGCCTCGCTCGGCGTACCCATCGTAACGGAGTTCTCCACCATTGAGAGCCGCCCCTCACGCCATACCGTAGCCCAATGCTATGAGGCCATCATTGCCGACCTGGAGCAGAGCACGACCCTGCTGAGCAGCAAGTTCAAGAAGGGAAAAATCAACCGCTGGGCCGCCATGACCCTGCTGAGCCGCGTCTATCTCTACAAGGGCGATGACACCAAGGCCCTGCAGTGTGCCGAAGAGGCCATCCAAGGAGCCAAGAAGGCCAAGTATGCCCTGTGGAGCAACGAAGAGTACCCCACGGCCTGGGGCAACGACTCCTCGTCGTCGAAGCCGGGCGAAGTGCTCTTCGAGATTGTCAACCTCACCACCGATAGTCCGGGCAAGGAGAGCATGGGTTACCTCAACTCATACAACGGCTACGATGACATGTGCATCACCGTCTCTTTCTATCACCTGCTGAAAGAGGATCCGGCCGACGTACGCCTCAAGCTACTGAGCTTCGACAAGACCTATTATGCCTACGTGAACAAGTACCAGCCGCAGGAGGGGGAGAACATTACCGATGCTAACATCCCCTTGATACGCCTCTCTGAGGCCTACCTGAATGCCGCCGAAGCCGCGGTAAAGCTGGGTGACAAGGCCACAGCTGCAGCCTATCTCACCCCCATTGTGGAGCGAGCCAATCCAGCACGCACTGTGGAAGAATCCACTCTGACACTCGACGATGTGCTCACCGAACGGCGCAAAGAGCTTGTAGGTGAAGGACACCGTATGTATGACGTGATGCGCAACGGAGGCACCGTGAAGCGGGTGCAGCTGAGCGATAAGGCCATCAGTAAGACCAAGCACGACACCAAGTACATGGAGTACGACTGGAATTTCTACCAGATTGTACTGCCTATCCCCAAGGGGGAAATGAATGCCAACCCCAACATGGTGCAGAACCCAGGGTACTGATGCCCCCTATCCGAGGATGATATTCCCACGAAATAACAACAAGACTGAACCGACCAATACTATCTATATATTCTCTCATGGGTTTCCCTCATTTTGATGTTGGTAATTCTCCCCAGCTTTGCCGCGAGGCACGGCTGGGGAGTAGGGAAACCCAGTAATTACAGAAATAGGTTGATGGAATAGTATGGCATGATCTATTTCAGCGATTAGTATGCCAACCGTTTTTACTTGATCGAAGTTGTTGGTCGAACTATTCACTGCATAGTACGAAAATTCTTGTCCTCAATAAGATTGCCTTCTGTGTCCATGATACGCCAGTGAGTGATATTGCGTTGTTCACTTGCTATGCTGACACCGCACTTAGTCACCTTGCGTCCATCTGCCTCATAAGGTATAGCATATCCTTTGTCATCAATCTGTGCCAAGGCAGTCTCTACGGTTTCATCAACCTTCAGTTCAAGTACGAATAGGTCTGTCTTGGTCTTGATGACCACATCTGCACGACCAAGGATACTCTTTACTTCGGTATCGACCGTGGCGTTGAGCATGGAGAATGCCATATAGAGCAGCAGCTGATAGAACGATTCGCGGCTCTCCTTATGTTCCCACTGCTCTTTTGTAATTACATCGTACGGAATTTTGGCTATGTAAGAGCGAAGAGCGAAGAGCGCATCAGAAAGATTGCTTTTGAATAGGGCTCTTGCCATGGCAGCAACCAGACTGTTGTTGTCTGCTACTGTACGCTTCAGGATAATTGGCATCAGGCAATCAATGAGTCCTTTTCTTACTTCATTGTTTGGAATCTTCAACTCATAACGCTGAACCCATGGGTCATAGGATGCTATAGTGAGATATCCACTTTGATACAGCAGTGGCATAGGGGTGTCTGCATTTTCACATGGAATACAGAACTCGTTTTCGCTTACTTCTACACCATCATAATTCAAAGCCGTGGTGATGGGGAACTGTTTCAGAAACTCCAATAGTGAATTTGAGGTTGCTGAATCAAACCAGTAAGCATTCGTTGTTTTCTTATCTAAAGCCTTTAATAGACTAAATGGTGCATACACGTCCTTGCTTTTTGGTGAAAAATGATAACCATCATAGTTCTTCTTCAATATGGCGTATGCTTCATTGATACTCACGTTAAGTGCATCCGCATATTCCTCGATACATGGACGGAGCGTTGTATCTAACTCTTCTTGAGTTATACCACAGATACCAGAGTATTCATCATCAAGAGATATTTGATTCAGATTGTTCAGTTCAGAGAAAATGCTGAGTTGCGAGAATTTTGTTACCCCCGTGATAAAGACAAAGCGTAGATATTCGCCTTCATCCTTAAGCACCTGATAAAACTCACGGAGCAAAGAACGCATAGCGTCAAGTTGCTCCCCTTTACCAAGCAGCCTCATGATTGGCGAATCATATTCATCAAGGATGATAACGGCCTTTTCACCTGTCTGTACGTAAGCTTGGTGAATCAATCGACGGAATCTTGCTCCAGGTGTTTTGTCTGCCTCGTTTCTGCCATACACTGATTCGTAATCACCAATGAATGCTTCCAACTTAGACTTGGCATCAGCAATAGTACAGTCCTTCAGCCCACTTAGGATAAAATGAAGCACAGGGTACGTCTTCCACTCCTTCTCCAACTCCATCACCTTCAGTCCCTCAAACAATTCCTTCTGGCCTTTGAAATAAGCCTTGAAGGTATTGCATAGTAGAGATTTTCCGAACCTTCGAGGACGGGCCAGGAATACATAACTATATTTGTCGGCAAGATTGTACATCATGTCCGTCTTGTCAACATACAGCATTCCTTGTTCCCTGATTTTCTGGAACTGGTCTATATCTACCGGGTATCTGAATTTACTCATTTTTAATCTGTGGAATGTGACTTTTGTTCTTATAGCCGACATTTGTCGGCAATGATACTATTTATTCTTCAATTATCGTTGGTTAAAGATGATTTTCGCGCAAACTTTAACAAGATTTGGCAAGCAAACACTCTATCATGGCCATTTTATACCCTGTAGATACCCCATTTTCAAATGGATTAGTGATTAGTGTTTAGTGATTAGGGGGTGCGAAAACAAAACTGAAATCTGAAATAACTGAAATTCTTGGGGAAAAAATGGGGATGAAGGTCTTTGGGGAAGATACGGTCATTGAGGTGAAATACCATGGTTTAAGGTGATTTGTCCGCAGATTTCAGCAAAAATTAGTTGCGCAAACCCCGTTCACGCCGCGCCTTTGAAAGGCTTCTGAGCGCCGTTTGAGAGAGTGAACATCCACGTGTAGGGGCGCAAAATCTTGCGCCCAGTAGCGCCCTGAACGAAACTGCATCAACACTCAAAAGAAGGTTAAACCAGTGATTAATTAGGCTTTTCATCCCCTGAATAGCTCATGTCTATGGTGGTCGCACGAGGTCGGTCAAGTGATTGACCTAGGTCACTCAATCGATTGACCAAGGTCAAGCGATTGGATGAGGGAATGGAACATACCACATAAAAGGGCAAAAAAAAGGAGTACCGCTGTACTCCAACCTTTGTTAACCTTAAATCTAATACTATGAAAAACACGCTGCAAATGTACGGCTTTCTGCGTGACCTGCAAATTTTCCAAGAAAAATTGTATGTTTTATAACATGTTTTAGCCTGTTTCTATCTTCGTTAACGCTTATCTCAGGTATTCATAGCCAAAACGGCAACGCAGGCACTCTTTTTTGTCGCAATAGGCGGTCTGCAGTTGCACGAGGGCCTGCGAGTCAGCGGCGTGCTCTGCTTGGAGGCCTGCTGCTTGCCACATACGGGTCACGTAGTTGACCTCGGGCTTGAGCAATTCCAGGAATTGCGTGGCTCGTTCGCAGAGCGTTTCGTTCCCTTTATGCTGGCCGTATGCGTAAAGGAAGGGGACCACGGTATTGATGATAATCAGATTGATACTGTTCTGGCTCAGCTGTTTGCCTATGCGTGGCGAGGTGGTGGCAAAGCGGTAGTGCGCTTCCCAGTAGGGTGAGGGGGCTATACGAAACAGCGCGCTAAGGTCGTCCATCTGAGTGGCCTCCATGGCGCGTGAGAAGAGGGCCTGTTCGCGATGGTAGAGCGAGGCAAGCTGGGCCAGTCGAAGGTGAGGGAAGTTGCTGGGGCGTAATCGGAGCAAGCGCCACGGTGGACAGGGGGTGGAGTGGGGTAGGTCGAATTTGTGCTTCAAGTAGTTGAACTCACGTTGAAGCTTTTCGTAATAGGCGTCGGCATGGTCGAGCTGCTCCTCGAGTAATCCCGCTGTGCCCAGGAAGATAGCCTCTACTTGAAAGAGGTTGTCGCGATGCTTATCGACGGCGCGGAAGGGGAGGTGAGTGGCCCACCACTCAAAGGCATCGCCGTTCACGCCGAAGCCGAAGTTACGACTCAGCGTAATGAAGAAGACATCCTCCCAATGGTTACCGGTCTGCTGCAGTCGCGCAGCGATTGCTCGGGTCTTCTGCTCCAGCCGCTCCACCTGCAGGGCACTCAGCCAGCTGTGGATGGTGAGCGAGTGGAGCCGCGGCACCACACGGTAACATGGTGGAAAGCGATCGGTATGCAGCAACTCTTCATAGCGAGCACTCACCTGCTGAGGGATTGGAAGCACCAGCTGGGGAACAGCGCGTCCGTTGGCACAGCATACCTCGGTATCTGCCTGCTCTACGACGTGGAGAATCACGTTGTTGTATGCTTCGTCGTGCTGATGGCCGTGGCGTAGCCAGTCGGAGGCTAGGCTGTGTACCTCCACATTGCCCACCCACACGGTCTCTCCAATGCGCAGTTTGGCATTGAAGAAATCGGGGCCGGCATGGGGGTTCTTCAGCCCTGCGTCCAGTACCTCTACCCGTCGGCCATCGGTCGTTACCAGCGGCTCCAGGGGATGAATTTTGTGTTTCCACACGTAATGTAGTAGCTCTTCCACGTTAAGATGACGTTAATTTCGTTTGCAAATGTAAGAAAAATCTTATCTTTGCGACCTAAATTACAGTTTTTTATTGGCTGATAGATGATTTTTTATTGGTTAAACTAACGATTTTAATTGCATAGACAGATGAAAATAGCTTTAATTGGATATGGCAAGATGGGCCATGAGATTGAAAAGATTGCGCTTCGCCGTGGCCATGAGGTGGTGTGTAGGATTGATGCCGACAATCAGGAGGATTTTGAATCAGAGGCTTTCCGCACGGCGGATGTGGCTATTGAGTTCACCTGTCCCGCAGCGGCTTACGGTAACTGCCTCAAGGCCCTGCAGGCCGGTGTGAAGACGGTTTCGGGCAGCACGGGGTGGTTCGCTGAGCATCGTGAGGAGATGGAGCAGCGCTGCCAGCAGGGGGGCACGCTCTTCTGGTCGAGCAACTTCAGCCTCGGCGTGGCCATCTTCTCGGCTGTCAACAACTATTTGGCCACCATCATGAATCAGTTCCCCGACTACGATGTGCAGATGAGCGAGACGCACCACGTCCACAAGCTCGATGCTCCGAGTGGCACGGCCATCACCCTGGCAGAGGGGATTCTCTCCCACCTGGAGCGTAAGCAGAGCTGGGTAAAGGGTACGTTGACTGCCCCCGATGGCACTATTACTGGTACGACCGCTTGTCAGCCCGACCAGTTGGCCGTGAGCAGCATCCGCGAGGGGGAGGTGCCGGGTATCCACACCATCCGTTACGAGAGCGAGGCCGACAGCATCACCATCACCCACGACGCCAAGAACCGCAGCGGCTTTGCCCTGGGCGCCGTGCTGGCTGCCGAATTTACGGCTCAGCACCAAGGTCTGCTGGGGATGAATGATTTGTTTCCGTTTCTGAGATGATTGTTTTGTAAGGAGATAAATGGAGATACACAATGAATAAAGTAACCAAAAACATCCAAGCTGCCACGCGTGGGCAATGGATAAAATGGGGGGTGGTCACGCTGCTCTATTTGGCTTTTCTCCTCTGGGTGAAGAGCTGGTTGGGCTTGGTGGTGCTGCCGATTATCTTTGATGCATACATCGCTCATCTGCTTCCCTGGGGCGCTTGGCGACAGGCCAAGAGTGCTGCCGTGAGAGGCGTGATGAGCTGGGTAGATGCCCTGGTATTTGCCCTCGTGGCGGTCTATTTTGTCAACATCTACGTGTTTCAGAACTACCAGATTCCCTCGTCGTCGCTTGAGAAGTCGCTCTTGGTGGGTGATTTCCTCTTCGTAAGCAAGATGAGCTATGGGCCTCGCGTGCCGCAGACGCCCCTCTCGCTCCCCCTGGTGCAGCACACGTTGCCTGGATTCAACTGCAAGTCCTACCTGGAGTGGCCCAAGTGGAACTACAAGCGCGTGGCTGGATTGGGCAAGGTGAAACGGAACGACATCGTGGTGTTCAACTTCCCTGCCGGTGATACCGTAGCCACCAACTATCAGCAGACCAATTTCTACTCGCTGGCCTACGAGGTGGGCCGACGTTACTACCCTGGCAAGATGAACCTCGACAGCCTTCCTTTGGCCAGCCAACGCACCGTCTATGACCTCTACTACGCTGCTGGACGCAAGCAGATCATGCAAAACCCTGCCGTCTATGGCGATGTGGTAGTACGCCCCGTGGATCGTCGCGAAAACTACGTGAAGCGCTGTGTGGGTCTGCCAGGTGATACGCTCCAGATCAAGCAGGGCGTGATCTATATCGATGGACAAGAACAGCCTACGCCCCAGCATGTGCAATTCAACTATTTTGTGCAGACTACGGGCCCTGAGATTCCGCAAGAGATGTTCCGTGACCTGGGCATCAGTCTCGATGACCAGCTACTCATGTCGGCCGATGCCTCATGGGAGGATGGACTGATGCAGATGGGACTCGACCGACGCGATGCGCAGGGACGTCTTGCGCCCGTCTATCACCTCCCCTTGACTCAGGCTATGTACGACGCACTCAAGGGTAACACGAAGCTTATTAGCCGCATCGTACGCGAGCCAGAGACCTTCGCCGGTTATCTCTATCCGCTGAACCTCAACACCCATTGGACACGCGATGACTATGGCCCCATCTGGATTCCTGCCAAGGGGGCTACCATCCGCTTGACTGACGAGAACCTGCCTCTCTATGAGCGCTGCATCGAGGCCTATGAAGGTAACCGCCTGGAACGCCGCGAAGATGGCATCTACATCAATGGTGTGAAAAGCGAGTGCTACACCTTCCAGATGGACTACTACTGGATGATGGGCGACAACCGCCACAACTCGGCCGACTCGCGCTACTGGGGCTTTGTGCCCGAGGACCACGTGGTGGGTAAGCCGATCGTAGTATGGCTCTCGCTCGACAAGGACCGCGACTGGACCGATGGGAAAATCCGCTGGAACCGCTTCTTCAAGTGGGTGGATGGTATTTGACTCCTTTAGTCTCTTAAAGATTATCGCAAATGTCCTCTACAAATCCTACGAAACGACGGAAGCTCTGGCGATGGATGGCCTGGGGGCTCGGGGTCGTAGCTGTGGTGCTTCTGCTGCGAGGTGGTGTGGCCACCAGCTGCTATATCCCCTCCAGCGGAATGGAGCAATCCCTGCTGCCTGGCGACCGCATCTTGGTGAGCCGCTGGAGCTATGGCCTCAATCTGCCTTTCGGCATGGATAATGAGGAGCATCGTTGGGGTTATGACTTGGGCCAACGGGGAGATATTGCCCTCTTCCACCATCCGGCAGAGCCTCCGGAACGGCCCTTGGCACAACGCCCACTCTACATTGGGCGACTGGTGGGTCTGCCGGGCGATACGCTTCTTGTGGATAGCCTCTTCAACCTCCATGCAGCCCAGCAGCTCTCGCCCGATTGCCAGCTGCTCTACGCCTATTCCCCCGTACACGAACGACAGATGGACTCCTTGCTACGTCGCTCACAGCTTACCCACAACCGTCTCTTGGCTGCTGACACCCTGCGCCACCTGCGTAGCTTCAGTCGCTACGAACTCTATCTGTTGCAACAGGCTGCTACAGATAGTATCAGCTGGCTCCGTCCGCTAGATGAGGGGAGTCAGGATGCGCACTTGCTACCGTTGGTGGTTCCCCGCAAGGGAGCCCGAGTGAAGGTGACACCATGGAACATCACCTTGCTGCGTAATACCTTGGTGCTCCACGAGCATCGGAAGGCTACAATCGAACGTGGGGAGCTCTGTGTAGAGGGCATACCTGTATCGGCTTGTACCTTTACGCAGGATTACTACTGGGTCTGCACGAACAACCCTGTCAACTTGAGTGATTCGCGTCTCTTTGGCTTCGTGCCCCACAGTCACCTGGTAGGCCGTGCCACGAACATCTGGTTCAGTCAACAGCCCGGCCATGGCCTCTTTGGCGGCTACCGCTGGAACCGCATAGGCCTCGCCGTGAGGTAACTGGCCCAGCGTCATCGAGGGTGACATCGCTCAGGAAATAGCGGCTACTTCCCCTACAAATAAACAATACAATAGAAGATAGGACCTCATCATTTTTACATTATATAGTTTACATTTTAAATTCAATTCCTCCCCGTCCCATGTCACCAATCGCCCTTCTCTCTACAGCTTATCTCCCTCCGGTGCACTATTTCACCAAGCTATTTGCCTATCCGCAGGTGATGATTGAGCAGATGGACCACTACGTGAAGCAGACCTACCGCAATCGTTGTGTCATTGCGGCTCCCGATGGCCCGCTGGCTCTCACCATCCCTACCGTGAAGCCTGATACAGAGAAGTGTCCTCTGCGTGACATCCGCATCAGCGACCATGGCAACTGGCGACATCTCCATTGGAATGCCCTCTGCTCAGCCTACAATCATACCCCTTACTTTGAGTACTACCGCGACGACTTTGCTCCTTTCTATGAGCAGAAACCTTATACCTTTCTCGTGGATTACAACGAGGCGCTGATACAGCTTGTCTGCAGTCTGATTGACCTCACGCCACAGCTCAGCCGTACCACCACCTACCAGGCCGAATCTCCTACCGGCGTGGACGACTTCCGCGAGTTGATTCACCCCAAGCGCATAGCCACCGAGGTGGACCCCATGTTCCGCCCCGTACCTTACTACCAGGTTTTTCAGGAGCGGTTAGGTTTCCTCCCCAATCTCAGCATTGCAGACCTGCTCTTCAATATGGGTCCCGAGTCGCTCCTCGTACTAAAGCAAAGTGTAGTGACCGCTTCCTCCTCCTCTGCCTTAGAGACTAAACTTTAGCCCTCATAGGGAAGAATCATCCTCCCTCTTGGGCGTTACGTTTTTATTGTTACAGTTATTTTTTAAGGGTATTGATTCTTGTTTTTATCCTATATATATCTATCTAAATAATTGATATATAAATAGATATATATGATTTAATGAGTAAGAACAGGTTGTTCAGCATACTCAAAAATTAAACTGTAACAATAAAAACGTAACGCATTTACTGCATTAAAATGCTTATAATCAAGGTACTAAATATTGAATAGCGTTAATTTTCATCTTCTCCTACGTGGCAAAAAGGCTCAATTATACATCATATTCTCCCCATTATATGCGCGGAATACTTCATCTCAGAGGGAAAAGAGCCTGGCTGAGTCACTATACTCTGTAAAACAGATTCTCAGTTGGTCATAGAAAAAAGCTTCCGAATGCATTTCGAAGGCATTCCGAAGCCTTTTTGAACCCTTCAGAGGAGGATTTTGTCAATAAATGTAGCCATTATGTCTGCTCTTACAGATTTAATATCATCTGTTCACAAAGGATATCCTGCATGTGGCGGGCATCACGACCTGAGAGTTGGTTCTGGTTCATGATGGAGAAGGCAATCCAGTGGCCGGAGCGGCCCTGCAAGTAGCCGGAGAGGGAGCTTATGCCCGAAATGGTACCCGTCTTAGCGTGGACGTTGCCGTAAGCAGGCGAGCCCTTTTTCATGCGGCCCTTCAACGTACCATCTACGCCGGCCACGGGGAGCGCCTTGTAGAGTTTCTGGAAGAGCTCCGTGCGCGAATAGGCGTGGCGTAGGAAAGCTACAAGCAGCTCGGGTGAGATGGCGTTGTAGTTGGATAGGCCGCAGCCATCGGCCAGGTTATAATCCTTGGGGTTGAGGCCCAGGCGCTGGATGAGCTGACTCACAGCCTGCAGTCCATCTGCTGTATGGATGGGGCGTCGGTCGGTGGTTTGTGCACCCAGTCGGGTCAGCACCGCCTCGGTATTGAGGTTATCGCTCTCCTTCATGATATTTTTGACTACTTGCTGCATGGGTGTCTCGTAGCGAGCTATGCAGGTGGCTGTAGAGTCATTTTCAAGCCTTCTCCAGGCATAAACGGGACTGGAGGAGGGTAGGCCACGCTGAGGGTCAATCAGGACGATACCGCGCTGCTGGAGGCGTTCTACGAAGGTGTGCATAAAGAAGTCAGCAGAGCCATGAATGGTGAGGCTGCTGCTGCGTGTACGATCTACGTTGCCACTTACATAGAGGTGGTTGCTTTGCTCCATCCAGTTGCGTTCCACGTGGAAACTACCGGCCTGCGGCGTGCGGCTACGGGTGAGGTTATCTACCGTATAATAGCTGGAGGAGGGGCTGAAGGTGAGGGTGGCCGGTTCGCCTTTGACGGGCGAAGGGGTGGCCTTGACCTGCACGACACCCTTGCAGAGCATGAGCGGGGAAAGCCAGGGCTGGTAGTCGTAGGGGATGTCATCCCAGCACCAGCCGTTGCCGTAGGGCAGGGAGTCGCGCAGGCTCACGTCGCCGTAGATGGTGCCGCAGATTACCTTGAAGGGCTGACGGGCCACTTGAGCGACCAAGGAGTCGAGCGCTGCATCGTCAAACTCCGGGTCCATGCCGCCCACCACGTAGAGGTTGCCGTAGAGGGTATCCGGTGTGCTCTCCTGCGTCTGTTCGGCCCACACCTCCGTGCGGAAGGGTTCATCGGCCTCCTCACGGTCGAGGGCGGTGATGGTGGTGAGCAGCTTCATGTTACTGGCCGGGCGGCCCAGTTTGTCGGCTTGGTAGGTGTAGAGCGTACGGCGCTCGTTCAGGTCGTAAGCCATGAGGGCCACGTTGGCCCCTTTGGGCAGCAGCACGCGCACCAACGAGTCAAAACGGGCGGTCAGCAGGCTGTCAGTTTCCTCCCTTCCCATCTGTTCTTTCTCCATCTGATGCCGGGTTTCGGCCTTCATGGGGAGGAAAATAAGTATCAAAAACGTCAAAAACAGCGCTATACGATGTGATTTATTCATGCTTTGTACGTATTAATTGTGGTTTAAACCTCTGCGTATGGCGTAGCAGAGGTAAAAAAATGGAGGGGCGGAGTGATGTATCCGCCCCTTGAATAAGCTCAATATGCTCGTCTTTACAATAATTCAATGCTACGCGGATTTACAATGCCTCGCGGAAAATTTCGCCCACGGTGGGGTGGGGAATGACGATGCGTTTCCATTGCTCCGTGGTGAGCTTCAGTTCGATGGCCATGCCAGCTAGGGCGATGATTTCTGAGGCGGGTGTACCAAAGACGTGGGCACCCAGGATGGTGTTATCATCGGCTATCAGCAGCTTGCAGACACCATTCACCCCTTCGTTTTCTGCCACAAAGCGGCCGCTGTAGGCCATGGGTAGTTTCACGGCACGATAGCTAATTTCCTTTTTGCGGAGCGACTCTTCCGTTTCGCCTACGCCGGCAATCTCAGGATTGGTATAGACTACGCCGGGGATGGCGCGGTAGCTTATCTTGTCCTCTTTGCCTAAGATGGTATGTACAGCCACTTCACCTTCGCGAACGGCGGTGTGTGCCAGTAGCGAGAAGCCCGTCAGGTCGCCGCAGACAAAGACGCTGGGAATGGAGGTACGCATCTGCTCGTCCACGATAATGCCACCGCGTGCGTTGCGCTCCAGGGGGAGATTCTCCAGTCCGTAGCCCTTCATTACGGGTCGGCGACCTACGCTCATCAGCAGCCGTTCAGCCACTACTTCTCCAGCTCCTTCGGCTGTATCATATTGTACTTTGATTGTTTTCGCTTCGCTGTCGGCAGCTCCTATGGCGGTCACCTTGGTGTTCAGCATGAAGCAGATGCCCCGCTTGGCATATTCAGCGCGCAGCAGGCCAGCCATCTCTACATCCATGCCACCACCCAGTATTTCGGGCAGCATCTCGATGACTGTCACCTTTACGCCCAGGCTGCAGAAGAAGGAGGCAAACTCCATGCCGATTACGCCACCGCCCACGATGACAAGGCTTGAGGGCAGTTCTTTGCTGTCGAGTGCGTCGCGGTGGGTCCAGTAGTTTACCGTCTCTAATCCGGGAATGGGGGGGATAAACGTTTCCGAACCGGTGCAGAGTAGCAGATTGTCACATTCGTACTGTTCCTCTCCGCAGCTCACGTGGTGAGCATCCACAATCTGTGCCTCACCCTGCACCATGGTTACGCCGGCTTGCGTCAGCTTTCCCTTGATGCCCAGCACCAGCTTGCGCACCACCTTCTGCTTGCGTGCGATCATCTTAGGCAGGTCGAACGATGCCTCGGGTACGTTGACTGCATATTTCTGTGCATAACGGGCATTATCATACGTCTTGGCCGAGTAGAGCAGGGTCTTCGTGGGGATGCATCCCTCGTTGAGGCAGACTCCACCCAGGCTTTTCTTTTCAAATAGAATGACACTCAAACCGGCTTTTCCGGCTGTTTCGGCAGCAGTATAGCCCGCAGGGCCTCCGCCGATAATGGCAAGTTGATACTTCATAATAGAAAGGATTAAGATTGTCGGCGAAATTACGCATTAATTTCGAAACAGCGAAAGTTTACGGAAAGAATCAACTGAGAACTTGATATTTTTGCAAGAAATATGCATTATCTGCGGTATTACTTCTCCAGTCGCTCGTTGATGAGGGCCACGAGCGAAGCAAACTCCTCGGGATTGTAGAGACGGGTAAGCTTGATGATACGGCCATCGGGATCAATCAGCACGTTGCGCGTGATACCAGCCTGACGGTCAGCATAGAGGGCGAAGATGTCAGCACCCGGGTCGAGGCCCAAGGGGTAGGTCACCTTGGTTTGTTGGGCAAATTCCTTCACTTTTTCCAAAGGTTCGTCGCGGTCGATGCCGATGAGCACGAAGTCCTTACGTTCCTTGTTGGGCTGCCAGATGTCGCTCTCAATAAAGGGCATCTCCTTGCGGCACACGCCGCACCAGCTGGCCGTGAACTGCAGCATCACCAGCTTGCCGCGAAGAGTGGAGAGGGTCACCTTCGATCCGTCGGTCAGTTCGACGGTAAAGTCGGGGGCCATATCGCCCACCTTCACCAGATAGCCTACGCTGTCGGGGGTCACTTCAGCCGTAGTCTTATCTTCTGCTTGAGCCGAAGTCTCGGCAGCAGTTTTATCGCCTTCACGCTGGCTCTTCTGTCCGCAAGCCAGCAAAGTGGCCAGGCCGCACACCAGGGCAGCAGCCATCATCATGTACTTGAATTGTTTCATATTCGGTTAGTCTTTAATTGATTGTTATTTGCTTGAAGGTAATTGCTGGTATATTCCTGTGGAGGATAGTCTGCTCCTGCAAACCAGTTATTTCTTTCTCCCGTAAAGGAATATAAAGTAGAGCCCGATGAGGACAAAGGGGATACTGAGCCATTGGCCCATGTTGAGGGTCATACCCTCCTCGAAGTTTACTTGATTCTCCTTGAGGAACTCTACGAAGAAGCGGAAGGTGAAGATTTCTGTCAGGCAGAGACCAAAGAAGAAACCTTTCCGGTATCCCGAGCTGAGGTAGGAGAGGGTACTTGCACCTTTTCCCGTGCCAGACCCGTTTGAGCCCGTGTTCTTCTTCTGGCTGAAGTCTGTTCGAACGCCGTTCGAAGCCGCTTCGGAGGGTGTTATTCCAGCCTCAACCTGAGCCCGCTTGAGGCCACGGCGATAGAGCACCACCATGCCAACGAAAAAAGTGAGATAGGCCAAGGCCTCGTAGAGTTGAGCCGGATGGCGCGGTAGCATATCCACACGCTCGAAGACGAAGGCCCAGGGTACATCGGTGGGTCGGCCGATGATCTCGCTGTTCATCAAGTTGGCCAAGCGGATGCAGCAGGCCGTGATGGGTGTGGCCACGGCAATCATGTCGAGTACGTCCATGTAGTGCATCTTGGTCTTGCGGCAATAGAGCCACAGGGCCACAATGAGGCCAAGCGTACCACCATGACTGGCCAAGCCCTCATAGCCGGTCCAACGCCAGCCACCGTCTGGCAGGAACTTGACGGGCAGTAGCATTTCGCCGATGTGGTGGAGGTAGTAATCGGGTTGGTAGAAGAGACAATGGCCAAGGCGTGCTCCCACCAGTATGCCGATAAAGCAGTAGAAAAAGAGGGGTTCAAACTTCTCCGTTGGGATGCGTCGGTCACGGTATTGACGTTGCACGATGAGGTAGGCCAAGGCCAAACCTATCAGCCAAAGCAGGCCATAATAGCGTATCGGCAGCTTGCCGATGAGCGTAAATATCTCAGGGTCGGGATTCCAATGTATCATTTTAAATCTATTTCACTAATCACTAATCACTAAGAAAGCACCGCTTTCCGCAGCACCTCTTCCATTTCGTTTTTGTAGATACCGGCTTCATGTACCTTCTCACCATCGATGTAGAACGTAGGCACATAATAATAGTCATACTGGTCGGCAATCTCGGGATGCTGACTCTCCTCGATAGTTTCGATTTCGATGGCGGCCAGTTCGGGATGCTCAGCTTTCAACTCGTTAATATACTGGAAAGCCCGCTTGCAGAAGGGGCAATGCTCCAGGTAGAACATCGTAATTTTCTTCATATAGTTTTTTGTTTTTCAAATGGTTATTTCGTCAGATTACCTGCAGGAATCTATGTTACTGTTTATCGGCATTCGTGTGAGATGGCCTGAACTTCTCAGCCACCATGCGGTAGGTGGGGCAGTCAATGCCCTGGGCTTCGCAAGCGTCGAGTAGGTCGAACAGCAGGCCTTGTATCTCACTTTCGTGGCCGCGGGCCATATCCTTCTGCATCGAAGCCGTACTGTGGGGGTCGAGGCTGTCAATCACCTTCAGGTTGTACTCCACCAGGTCGCGCTTCAGCTGGATGCCTAACCGACGGGCGAGCTCCGCACTCTCACGCGAGAGGCCGATAAAGGTGTCGCGCACGGCTCCTGGCTTCTGCACCTCGCCCATCGGGACGTCGTAGTAAGCACCCGTCACGGCCATGGCCGAGATGAATGACCATTTCACGAAGGTGTCACGCCGTATATCGTCGGATATCTCTGCTCGTATGCCGCTCTCCGTCAAGTCGCGTTGCACAGCCTCCATTCGCTCGATGCTGACCTTAGTACCCTCATGGGCGCCGAACACCAAGCGGAAAATGCTCCCCATCTGCGAGATTTCACCTTTGCCACTCACAAATCCCACGATGTAGATGCAGCCGTCGAGCACCGTTACACCGGGCACTTGCCCCTGGATGCGGGGTCCTGTGCCAAAGACGTTGAGTATGGGGATGACCACCGTCTCAGAGGTGGAAGCCCGCTTGATCAGCTCTGTAATCGATCCGATGGAGTACCCCTTGACGCAGACAAAGATGACATCCACCTTATCAGAAAACTCCTCAGCCGTTGTGGCCGGTATATGGAGCGTATGTTCACCCTTCAGGTCGCTATGCAGGCGAAGTCCGTTTGTGCGCAGCGCCTCCAGATGTTCACCCCGGGCAATGCAGCTCACCTGTTTGCCAGCCAGCGCCAAGAAGCCCGCTATACAGCCTCCTACGCCACCTGTGCCTACAACCAGGTAGCTCAGTTCCTTATCGTTTGTATTCATATCGATACCTACTATAAAAAGATTCCTATTCGGCAAGTCTGTAACTTGCGCCACAAAAGTAGCGATTTTCTCTTTACAACGGCATCAAATGGCGGATTGTTTTTTCAATTCAACTGGTTTTTTTCTATCTCCATTTGTTACGGAGAGCGTTAATCCTGTTCACTTTTCAGATTTCGGGAGAACTGCACCGGGGTCAGACCCGTAATCTGCTTGAACTGCCGGTAGAACGTGGTACGTGACGGGAAGCCCGCTTTGGCCGATAGTTCCTCCATGGCTGTCCCTGGTTTCTCTCGACAGAGATAAAGTTCCAGCAGGTAGTTGACGCGGTATTCGGCCAGCCACATGTTGAAGTTGGTATGTGAAAACCGGTTGATGCAGAAGCTCATCTGTGTGCGGTTGGTACACATGAGCCGGCTCAGCTCTTCGAGCGTGAAGTGGGGATTGAGGAATGGCATCTCCTGCTCCATCATCAGCAGGGTACGTTGATAGAGCCTGTGGTAGGTCTCGTACATATCATCGTTGGGTGCGCTGGTCTCATGAGGGGTCGAGTCGTCATGGCTCTCCTCACTCTCCTTCTGCTCCAGGAGCAACTGCGACTGCAGGTTTATCGCCCGTATGGTGTCTTTCCACTCCAGATGACGCCGTATGAGCGCTTCAAACAAGATGCGCATCTGCCGTTTCCGACGCCGCCAAAATAGCCAACCAGCGATGCAGAGCGTCAGCAGGAAGCATACTGCCATCAGGTAGAAGGCATTGGCCATCCGGCCAAGCCTCAATTCCCATGTCAGGCGTTGCACCTCCTGTTCCTTTTCTGCTACGTAGTTCTGCACGTAGTAGGCCGTCAGCTGTGATGAGGTACACCATTTGTAGAAGTCGTTGGTCAACCGATACCACGTGGGGAAGAGACGCATGATGAGATGTTGGTCGTCGCGGCTATGGTAGAGTTCCATCAGCCAGTTGACCGCATCGTAGCACGTAATATCTTTCCTGTTCTCCACCAGTTGGAGCGCCTCGTTGTAGTACGCTTCAGCCCGTTGTGTCTGTCCGAGTCCGGTGAAAGCACGTCCCAGGTTGAAGCAAATGACTTCGTAGCCTGCACTCTGCCTTTTCTTCTCTTCCAACTGATGGCGTAGGGGGAGCAGCAGCTCGATGGCTATGGCAGCCGAGTCGGGTATGGTAGAGTACACCCATCCTTTGACGTAGGGATAGAAATAGTGCAGTTTAGGTGGAAAACGGTCTTTGAGAGCAGGGTTGGCCTTCAGCAAGGCGTCCGTTAGTCGGATGAGACTCAGGGCCGAGTCGTTCTTCTCCTCGTTGCAATAAGCACCTGCTGCCATCAGTAGTCCGTCCACCATGACGAGTGAGTCACGCTGATAGGGCAGTAGCGTGCGCATCCGTTCGATATGGTGACGGGCTTGGTCGTGCATCCGCCAACTGGAATAGATGCCTACCAAGGTGGAACAGAAGTTGAATTCCGACAGGTAGTCGTCCTGTTCCTTAGCTTGCTGTTTTCCTCGGATGACTGCTTCCAGCATCTTGTCGAGCTGGTTGGCGAGGAGGTAGTGACCGGCTTCCGTTTTGTAGATGGTGAGGCTTTGCCGGCGTTGCTGCTCGGTCAGTTCCTGGGGGTTCATGTCATGTAGTTCTTGCAGGATTTGTCCGATAGTGTCCAGATGGGCGGAGTGGTCAACCGAGTGCGCTTGGATAAAACGGATGCAGCTGTCAAAGCGTGCTTGCAGCGGGGTGCTTCCACTGGTCAAGGAGCCGCCACGTGTGCAGGATGAGAAGGCAAGTAGCCCCAAAAGGGTACACATGACATAAACGTAGATTCTTCTGTACATAATCGGTATTGTTTGAGGTTTTTTGATGCTTCAAAGATAGGCCAATTCTTCGTTTTATACCAAATTAAATGTCAATTATGTATCATTTGAAACTACATATTGATGATTTGGAACTGAAATCCCTTCCTTTTTCACTCCTGATAGGGCCTATCAGTTTCAGTCTCATTCAGCGTGGTGACTCCTCAGGCCAGCCCACCGAAGAGGAGATTGTAGCCAGGCTCACCGCATACTTCTCCACGCAAACGTACCTCACCCGCCGCAAACTGGAGAGCCTTTGCGGCAGCAACGAATAGCTCAAAAATTTCCAAAAGAGCCACTGTTTCTAGTGAAAGACACTATTTGCTCTTGTCGTGTGGGTTAGACGTTGAACCGGAAGTGCATGATGTCGCCATCCTGCACCACGTATTCCTTGCCCTCTACGCCCAGTTTGCCGGCTTCGCGCACGGCGGCTTCGCTACCATACTTGATGTAGTCATCATACTTGATTACCTCGGCGCGGATAAAGCCCTTCTCGAAGTCGGTATGGATTACGCCAGCGCATTGGGGCGCTTTCCAGCCTTTGCGATAGGTCCACGCCTTCACCTCCATCTCGCCTGCGGTAATGAAGGTCTCCAGATTTAATAGGCTGTAGATGGCCTTGATGAGGCGGTTGCAACCACTTTCCTTTAACCCCAGGTCCTCCAAGAACATCTGCTTCTCTTCGTAGGTCTCCAGCTCGGCAATATCGGCCTCGGTCTGTGCGGAGATGACGATGAGCTCGGCCTCTTCGCCTTGGATGGCTTCGCGTACCTGTTCTACGTAAGCGTTGCCTGTGGCGGCGCTGGCATCATCCACGTTGCACACGTAGAGAATGGGCTTCGTAGTGAGCAGGAACATCTGCTTGGCAGCGGCCTCTTCGTCTTCGTTCAGCAGGGCTACGGTACGGGCGCTATGGCCCTGTTCGAGTGCCTCCTTGTAGCGCAACAACAGGTCGAGTTCCACTTTGGCTGCTTTGTCGCCACCCACCTTGGCCATTTTCTCAACACGCTTGATGCGGTTCTCTACCGTTTCCAGGTCTTTGAGCTGCAGCTCGGTGTCAATAATCTCCTTGTCGCGTACGGGGTTGACCGAGCCGTCCACGTGGACAATGTTGCCGTTGTCGAAGCAGCGCAACACATGGATGATGGCGTCACACTCGCGGATGTTGCCTAGGAACTGGTTGCCCAGTCCTTCGCCCTTGCTGGCTCCCTTTACCAGTCCGGCAATATCTACGATGTCGCACACGGCAGGGACGATGCGTCCCGGGTGAACCAGTTCGGCCAGACGAGTGAGTCGTTCGTCGGGCACGGATACCTGTCCCAGCTGGGCGTCGATGGTACAGAATGGGAAGTTGGCTGCCTGTGCTTTTGCGCTGCTCAGGCAGTTGAATAGGGTCGATTTGCCCACGTTGGGCAGTCCTACGATACCTGCTTTTAATGCCATAATCTATTTCGTTTTTATTTCAAGCTGCAAAATTACGATAAATCGGTTGGATAATCGTTATAATGCACCGAAAACTTTTGTTTGACCAGGGATTTGAGGAAAGAAATAAGCCGGAATGCAGGGGCTGCACTCCGGCTTACCGGTAAAAAGGTTTTGTATTTTTCGTTATGAGGTTTTCAAAAAGGTAGGAACAAGGGGTGGATTACATGTTGGGGTTGTCGATGGTGATGGTCATCTCGGGAACCAATGTATATTCGCCCTTGCGGCTGTTCCACTTGTAGTAGGTAGTGGTAACGCTCTTGCCTTGGTAAGCATAGCGGATGCACATATCCTTTTTCCATTCCATGCCGTTCCATTTCAAAGCCTCGCTTTCAATGATGCGCTTCTGGGCATCGTACTGGTAATTGTACTGCATGTAGTTGGTCAGCGTGCCGTTGTCCGACTTATAAACGGTTTCACCTACTTTCAATCCGTTCACCTCGGTGGTGTTGTAAATCAGATTGCTCTTGTTTTCGGCCAGAACGTTAACACTGCAAATAACTACGAGAACTGCGAAAAGAATTGCTTTGAATGACATAACTGCTTTCATTTTTAATGATATTTCTTGTTGGTTTTACTATCTATTTTATAGCTTTTCTTCTGAAAAGCGGTGCAAAAGTACTTGATTATTTCGATTCGGCAAGTGTTTTGAAGGATTATTTTGTCATTCTGTCAAATCTTCCTGCTCTCTTTCTCTTTCTTTTTGCTCACCTAGATTACAAAAAAATAACCGACATTTCTTTTGCCGGTTATTTTCTTCTTTCAGGTTGCACTACTTACGATTTGAAAGGCTTGCTTTCTGATTGTAAGTTAAATAATGTTAGTCCTCTTTTTAGTGGGCCTCCAACCAGTTTTTCCCCCAGCCAAAGTCCGCTTTTAGAGGGATTTGCATGGGGTAAGCGTGCTCCATTTCTTCGATTACAATTTGTTGAACAATCTCTTTTTCCTCCTCGGGAACGCTGAAATTGAGCTCGTCGTGCACCTGCAAAATCAGTTTTGCTTTCAGATTGTTACTCTTGAAGCGTTGGTAGATGCGAACCATAGCTACTTTGATGATATCGGCGGCGCTTCCCTGGATGGGGGCATTGATGGCATTTCGTTCGGCGTAGCTCCTTACGGTGGCGTTGTGCGAGGTAATGTCTGGCAGGTAGCGTTTGCGGTGGAAGATGGTCTCAACGTATCCGTTGGTGCGAGCCTGCTCGATACTTTCGTTCATATATGCTTTAATATGTGCGTACGTGGAGAAGTATTCGTCGATAAGCTCTTTAGCCTCGCCGCGGCTCACGTTCATCCGTTCGGCCAGACCGAAGGTAGAGATGCCGTAGATGATGCCAAAGTTGGCTGTTTTGGCTTTGCGTCGCATATCGGCGGTGACCTCTTCGATAGGTACCTTATAGATTTTGGATGCCGTGGCGCTATGGATATCGTCGTTGCGGTTGAAGGCTTCTATCATGTGAGGGTCGCCGCTAAGGTGGGCCATTAGTCTCAGCTCAATCTGCGAGTAGTCGGCCGAGAAGAAGCTGCATCCTTCGTCGGGAATGAAGGCTTTGCGAAGCTCCTTGCCATCTTCATCGCGGATGGGTATGTTCTGCAAGTTCGGGTTGCTCGAACTGAGGCGTCCTGTGCTGGTCACGGCCTGGTTGAAGGAGGAGTGGATACGGCCAGTTTCAGGGTTAATAAGCTGCGGTAACGTGTCGATATAGGTGCTGAGCAACTTCTTCACGCCGCGGTAGTCGAGGATTTTTCCTATGATGGGATGTTTGCTACGCAGAGATTCGAGCACCTCTTCGCTTGTTACGTACTGTCCGCTGCGGGTCTTCTTCGCCTTCTCTGTCACCTTCAGCTGGTCAAAGAGTACTTCGCCCACCTGTTTGGGAGAGCTGATATTGAATGATGTGCCGGCGAGTGCGTAGATCTCCTTCTCTATCTCATTGAGCCGCTGAGTAAAGTGGAGTGAGGCTTGCTTGAGTGAGTCGGTATCAATACGCACACCGTTGCGTTCCATTTCTACGAGCACAGGAACCAGCGGCATTTCGATTTCGTAGAACAGCTGTTCCACGCCTCCTTTCTTTAGCTCCTCCTGCAGGATACGCTTTAGTTTGAGCGTGACATCTGCATCTTCGCATGCGTATGGATAGACCTCCTCGGGTTGCAGGTCGCGCATCGAGCGTTGTCCTTTCCCTTTAGCGCCGATCAGTTGGTCTATGTGGATGGTTTGGTAGTTGAGGTAGATTTCTGCCAGGTAGTCCATATTGTGCCGCAGCTCTGGTTGCAACACGTAGTGAGCAAGCATGGTGTCGAACAGTTTGCCTCGTACTTCTGCTCCATAGTTCGACAGCACAATCATATCGTACTTTATGTTCTGACCTATTTTCTCTGTTTCTTCGTTTTCGAGGAGTGGCAAGAGTGAATTTACAATTTTTACAGCTTCTTCACGATTTGCAGGAATAGGAATGTAAAACGCCTCATTTTCCTTTACCGAGAGGCTGATTCCTACCAGTTCGGCCTTCATGGGTTCGGTGCTTGTGGTCTCTGTGTCTAGAACGAGAAATGGCGATGTCCGCAATTTTCGAATCATTTTCGTTCTTTTCTCCTCGGTATCAACAAGTTGATAGTCTATTTCTAGATCTTTTAAGCTCTTGAGATTTTGATTTTCGCGTTCGTTCGTCCCCTCGTCGGGAATTATCGCAAACAAATCGCCTTGTATCAGTTGCTCTTTGTTCGACTCAAGAGCTGTTGAGCTTGAACTCGTTTGATTCGAAGGTTCGGCATCAGCAAAGAGGGTACCGGCAAAGAGATCGCCAGTAGCTGGTGTACGTTTTGTGGAAGTAGTAGTCTTGCTCCCTTCGAATTTCCGTTGGATCAGCGTTCGGAACTCCAGCTCTTCAAATAGGGCGCGTAGGGTAGGGGAGTCTGGCTCCTCGCGCACCAGTGCCTGCATATCGAGCGTAATGGGTACGTCGGTCTTGATGGTGGCCAGGAATTTGGAGAAGCGGATTTGCTCCACGTTCTCTTCTACCTTTTTCTTTAGTGCCCCCTTCAACTCTGCTGTTCGATTCAGCAGTTCGTCAATTCCTCCAAATTCCGCTATCAGTTTTTGTGCTGTCTTTTCGCCTACACCTGGACAGCCCGGGATGTTGTCGCTAGTATCACCCATCAGTCCCAGCATGTCAATCATCTGTTTGGTGTCAGTCAACCCATACTTCGCCTTCACCTCGTCTGGCCCCATGACCTCAAATCCTCCGCTATGTTTGGGTCGGTACATAAAGACCTGTTCACCCACCAGCTGACCGTAGTCCTTGTCGGGTGTCATCATGTAGGTAGGGATACCTCGTTTGGCGGCCTGTGTGGCCAATGTGCCAATCACGTCATCCGCTTCGTAACCGCTCACCTCGAGTATGGGTATGCGATAGGCTTTAATAATCTCTTTGATGATGGGTACGCTCTGCCGGATCACCTCTGGAGTCTCTTCCCGTTGTGCTTTGTATTGGGCGTACGCTTCGTGGCGAAAGGTGGGTCCCGATGGGTCGAAGGCTATGCCGATGTGGGTTGGCTCCTCGTTCTTCAGAACCTCCTCCAGCGTAGTCACGAATCCCAAGATGGCCGAAGTGTTCAACCCTTTCGAGTTGATACGCGGGCTCTTGATAAAGCCATAATAGGCCCTATAAATTAGGGCGTATGCATCTAATAAGAACAGTTTATCCATTGTTTTTTTGTTTTTTCATTCATTTTTGCTTGGTAAAAGTACAAAAAAATACGTTATTAACCTTTTTATTGCTATTTTTGTGGCCAAAATTAATTGTTTTATGGAGAATTCTTACCTCATAAGTGCGCCTATCGAAGCAGAAATAGCCCATTTACGTTCACTTTTCCAGCAAGCATTGGTCAGCGATAATCCGTTGCTCACACTGGTTACTCAACACATCTTGCGGAAAAGTGGTAAACTGATGCGCCCGATGCTCGTACTTCTTACAGCCAAATTGCTGGGTGAAGTGAACGAGGCGACTTATCGTGCTGCGCTCTCATTGGAGTTACTCCATAATGCCAGTCTGGTGCACGACGATGTAGTGGATGATAGTGATGAACGTCGGGGGCAATCTTCGGTGAATGCGCTTTTCAACAATCAGGTAGCCGTACTTTCGGGAGATTATCTGTTGGCTTCTGCCCTGCTTCAAGTGTCGCAAACTCAAAATCTGGAGATTGTACGTACCGTTTCACAACTGGGCCAGGATTTGGCTGATGGTGAACTGCTTCAGTTGGCTAATGTAGCTAATGATAGTTTCTCCGAATCAATCTATTATGAAGTGATTCGGAAAAAGACTGCTGTGCTCTTTGCTGCTTGCACTAAGGCAGGTGCGTTGTCCGTTGGAGCTACTCCAGAGCAGGTAGAGAAAGCGCGTCTTTTTGGTGAGTATGTGGGGCTCTGTTTCCAGATTCGCGATGATATTTTCGACTATTTTGATGATAACATAGGTAAGCCTACCGGAAACGACATGAAGGAGGGCAAACTGACGCTCCCTGTGCTTCATGCCCTTAATACCACCAACAATGAGTCGGCTGTTCAGCTTGCCGTGAAGGTGAAACATGGTGAGGCTTCGCAGGCTGAAATTGCCCAATTAATCGAATTTACCAAACAACAAGGGGGGATTGAATACGCTGTTGCGCAAATGCATGCCATTGAAAAAAAGGCTTGCGATTTACTGGCTTCCATTGCTGATTCGCCCGTAAAGCAAGCCTTATATGCCTACCTGGATTGCGTTATCAATCGATCCAAGTAATCTCTAAAAGAATTTTGTCTCCTTGCCGAGGATTTCGCTTAGCAGCAAGTTGGCCAGTCGGCTGGTGCCTAAGCGGAACAGGGTATTGTTGAGCCACTCTTCACCCAAGATCTCTTTCACGATGGTGTAGTAGGCTACCGCATCATCGACTGTATTGATTCCACCTGCTGGCTTGAAACCTACTTTTCGCCCTGTCAGTTCGTAGTACTCCTTGATGGCCTGACACATCACGAAAGCTGCCTCTGGTGTAGCAGCTGGTTGCTGTTTGCCGGTGCTTGTCTTGATGAAATCAGCGCCTGAATACATCGATAAAATCGAGGCTTTTTTGATGTTTTCCGCTGTTTTCAACGCTCCAGTTTCCAAGATGACTTTTAGATGATGCTCCTTGCATGTGGCTTTCAGTTCTTCTATTTCGTCGCAGACGTTCTCGTAGTCGCCTACCAAGAATTTTCCTACCGACAGCACGATGTCGATTTCGTCTGCACCATCCATTAAGGCCAGCGACGTTTCGGCTATTTTCACCTCTGTGAAGGTCTGTGAGGAGGGGAATCCAGCCGATACGCAGGCAATTTTCACCTCTTCTACCTCCAGGGTGTCCTTGACAATCTCAGCAAAGCAGGGATAGACGCAGATGGCCGCTACATTTTTCAGGTCAGGATAGGTTTCTTCAAAACGGTTTACCTTCTGTGTAAATCGCATCACGCTCTCATCACTATCGGTGGTATTGAGCGTGGTCAGATCGATGCAATGGAAGAGAAATTTCAGCACCTCTTCGGTGTGATTACCTGATGCTTTTGTCTCTATCAGACTCTTCACTTGCTTAGCTACCTCTTCGTCATTGAGCCGTGTGTTATACTTCGATAGGGCATCGTCGTACTTGCTCTTTTTAGTTTCGTTATACTCCATGATTCAAAAGTTTGGGGTTGTTTTTATGTCTTTCTTTATCTCGAATGCTCTTCTTTTCAAAGCTCTTCAAGAGTGCTTCGGTCAGATCTACGCCCGTCTGATTGGCTAGACAGATGAGCACCCAGAGCACATCGGCCATCTCTTCATCCAGGTTCTCCTTTTCGCCTGCTTTGAAGGATTGGTCGCCATACTTACGCGCCATGACACGTGCCAGCTCGCCTACCTCCTCGGTCAACACGGCCATATTTGTCAGCTCGCTGAAGTATCTTACGCCAATGGTTTTAATCCATCTATCCACCTGTTCTTGTGCCTCCTTTAAGGTGATCTCTCTTTTCTCCATACGCTTCTATTCTTTGTTTTTAGAGTCCATACAAATCGTAACCGGTCCATCATTCAGTAGTTCGACCTTCATGTCTGCTCCAAATCGGCCCGTTCCTATCTCTTTCCCTAAAGCTTGGGTCAAGCTCTTGATGAATGCCTCATAAAGTGGTATAGCAGTCTCGTGCTTGGCTGCACGAATGTAGGAAGGGCGGTTTCCTTTTTTGTACGAAGCATGTAGGGTGAATTGGCTTATCAGCAGGATTTCTCCCTTTTCATCGAGTATAGAGCGGTTCATAACCCCCATTTCGTCCTCAAATACGCGCAAGTTGACCACCTTTTTGGTTAGCCACTCTACATCCTCTTGCGTATCTGCCTCTTCAATCCCTACCAGTATCATAAATCCTTTGCCTATGGCCGATTTCACTACACCATCGATGGTAACTGATGCGTGAGCTACGCGTTGAATTACTATTCTCATTGTTTTTTCTATTTATTCGTTCTCTTTCTGTTCTGCAAAATAGGCTTTGATAAGCTGTGCCTTACTTGCTCCTATACAGCTGCTCAACGCCGTAATTTCTGCCTCCTTGATACGTTTCACGCTCTTGAATTGCTTGAGTAATGTCTCTTTTGTCTTATCTCCAATTCCTTTGATTTCATCGAGGGCTGAGGTGGTTTGTCGTTTGCTTCGCTTGTCACGGTGAAAGGTGATGGCATAGCGATGCACCTCATCCTGTATGCGTGTCAACAGATGGAATAGGGGGCTGTTTTGTTTCATGCCTACGCTTACGGGTGGGTTGCCATAGAGCAGTTCGTTCGTGCGGTGGCGGTTGTCTTTTGCTAAGCCGGCAATGGGAATCTCTAGATTGAGTTCATTTATCACCTCTTGTACTGCGCTCATTTGCCCCTTTCCACCGTCGGTTATGATGAGGTCGGGTAGGGGTGTCCCTTCGTCAATGGCTCGTTTGTAACGGCGGTAAACCACTTCACGCATCGAGGCATAATCATCAGGTCCCACTACACTTTTTATTGTGTATTTCCTGTAATCCGTCTTGCTTGGTTTTCCCTTAATGAATACCACACATCCAGCCACGGCATCACTTCCTTGGATATTTGAATTATCAAAGCATTCAATCCGCATGGGTAGTCGGCTGAGGTGTAACTGCTCTTGAATCTCTTTCAACAGGCGCACGCTCCGTTGCTCTGGATTCAGTTTCTCCGCTTGTTTGAGTCGATCTACCTTGTACTGCTTTACGTTGAGTTGTGAGAGCTCCAGCAGGGTCTTCTTATCTCCGCGAACTGGGATCGTAAAGGTTACATCCTTCAGCTCCAAACCGAGTTCGAACGGTATGATAATCTCTTTCGAACAGCTTTTGTAGCGCTCTCGCATCTCTACGATTCCCAAGGAGAGCAGTTCCTCTTTGCTTTCGTCGAGCCTCTTTTTGTATTCAAACGTGAAGGCTTGGTTGATGGCTCCATTGGTTACGTGCATATAGTTAATGAATGCCACCTTTTCATCGTCGTCCTCCTCTATGGAGAAGACGTCGATGTTATGTAGTATATGGCTCACCACTTCAGACTTCGAGGTGTAGTTCTCTAGAAGCAGGTACTTTTGCTTGACTTTCTCTGCCTCTTCAAATCGCATTTCTTCAGCAAGCTGTTGCATCTCTTTATAGAGTTTTTTGCTTAGCTCTCGGGTATTTCCTTTCAGGATTTCCTTGATTTCATCGATGTTTTTTTTGTACTCCTCTTCGCTGATTTTCCCCACGCAAGGGCCTGCACAGTTCTTGATGTGATACTTCAGACAGACATTGTATTTACCGGTCTTGATTTGCTCTGGACTGAGGTTCAGCGTGCAGGTGCGTAAAGGGTAGAGGTGGAAGATGAGGTCTAGCAATCCATACATGGTAGGGACATGGCTGTAGGGACCGAAGTAAAGCGAGCCATTGCGTAGGATACGTCGTGTTTTCATCACCCGCGGAAAGTGCTCATTCGGTATGCAGATGCTTGGATAGGTCTTATCATCCTTGAGCAGTACGTTGTAGCGTGGTTTATACTTCTTGATGAGGTTATTCTCCAGTAGCAACGCATCCTCCTCCGTATTGACCACAATGTAGCGTATATCGGCAATCTTACTCACCAATATCCGGGTTTTTCCTACCTCATGCTCTCGATTGAAGTAGGACGATACTCTCCGCTTCAGGTTCTTTGCCTTACCTACGTAGATTATCGTCCCCTCCTCGTTTAAGTATTGGTAGATTCCCGGACTATCCGGCAAGTTTTGCACAATACCTTTAATGTATGGGGTTGCTCTAAGCTCTTCCATTTTATAGTGACAAGACAGATTCTACCTCTATATCATCGGTGAACAGGGCTTTCCCGTTGAGCTCTTTCAGTTCGATGATGAAGTTGACCATCACTTTTTTCGGTTTCAATTGCTTTACCAGGTTACAAGCTGCCACCATAGTTCCCCCTGTAGCAAGCAGGTCGTCGTGTATCAAAACGACGTCGTTCTCGTCGATTGCATCTTTGTGCATCTGTATGGTGTCAGTCCCGTACTCTTTCTTATAGCTTTCTTCAATTGTCTCCGCAGGCAATTTTCCAGGTTTGCGGATTGGTACGAATCCTGCTCCTAATCGAGCTGCCAGCATGGCACCCATGATAAAGCCTCTGCTTTCTATACCAACGACCTTCGTGATACCTTTATCCTTATACATATCGTAGAGGATATCACTTAATTCCTTTAAAGCCTCGCTATTCTTGAATAGCGTGGTTACATCATAAAATAAGATTCCCGGAATAGGAAAATCCGGAATCTCTCGAATGCTTTTAATTAATGTCTCTTTGCTCATACTCAGTACTTTTTATCGAATTATATAAATCTTTTGTTTCACGTGGAACATCGTGCTGGATTACCTTCCACAAAGCACTAGAAGGACGTTAATGTCGCTGGGCGATACCCCAGGTATGCGACTAGCTTGGGCGATAGTCTCAGGGTCGATCTTAGTGAGCTTTTGTCTAGCTTCGGTGGAGAGTGATTGCAGGGTGTTATAGTCAAACTTCCCTTTTATTTTGATGCTTTCTAGTCGAGCCAGTTTATCGGCAATCATTCGCTCACGTTGGATATAACCGTCGTACTTGATTTGGATTTCGGCTGCTTCGATGATTTCGTCGCGTCGTTCTTCAATGGTATCCAGTTCACGTTTTAGGGCATCGATGTGCTCGGACATGTTCTGTAGGGTGAGTTGCGGGCGATTAATGAGATCAACCAACTTGCAGCCGTGGCGCAAGGGAGTAGTACCTAGTGCCTCTAACGTAGGATTGATAAGTGCTGCTTTGATGGAGAACTCTTTGCAGAAGGTGATGATTCGGTTTACAGCTTCGCGCTTCTTTTGCAGCAAGGCGTAGCGGTCGGGCTTAACAAGTCCGATGCTGTAAGCGCGTTCAGTAAGACGCATGTCTGCATCATCCATACGGAGCAGAATGCGGTACTCTGCGCGCGAGGTAAACATGCGGTAGGGCTCATCAACACCTTTGGTCACTAAATCGTCGATTAATACGCCAATATAGGCTTCATCGCGGGCCAGGGTGAAGGGCTCTCCACCATGGCAGTTGATGTGTGCGTTGATACCTGCTATGATACCTTGACCGGCTGCTTCTTCATAACCTGTGGTACCATTCACTTGTCCGGCCAGGAAGAGGTTCTTGACTTTCTTGGTCTCTAAGGTATGGGTCAATTGGGTGGGATCAAAGTAATCGTATTCGATGGCATACCCCGGACGGTAAATCACCATATCGCGGAAGGCAGGTATCGTTTGGAGTGCTTTAATCTGAATCTCCATTGGAAGGGAAGAGGAGAAGCCGTTCAGATAGAGTTCACGGGTGCTCTCACCCTCAGGTTCGAGGAAGAGTTGGTGCTGATTCTTCTCGGGGAAGGTGACGATTTTCGTTTCGATGCTGGGACAGTAACGCGGGCCGATGCTCTGAATTTGTCCGTTGTATAGGGGCGATTCTGGCAGGCCTCTACGCAGAATCTCATGGGTCGCTTCGTTGGTGAAGCAGGTCCAGCAGGGCAGTTGCTTGAGCGTTCGTTGCGGAGTGTCCATGAAGGAGAACTTGTGGAAGTCCTGTTCTCCATCTTGTACCTCCATCTCCTCATAGTGTACACTTCGGCCATCTATACGTACAGGGGTACCAGTTTTCATGCGGCCGTAGCTGATGCCGCAAGCTGCGATGGATTCGGTTAATTCGTACGAGGCAGGCTCGGCCATACGTCCACCAGGGAGCATGGTGCGTCCCACATGCATCAATCCATTTAAGAAGGTGCCAGCTGTCAGCACAACACATCGTGCATGGAAAGTGACTCCCCATACCGTTTCCACGCCTGTTACCTCTCCGTTTCGGACCAACAGTCGGCGTACGGTATCTTGCCAGATGTGTAGGTTGGGGATATTTTCTAGGATTTCGCGCCAGGTCCAGATAAACTTGCCTCGGTCGCATTGTGCGCGTGGGCTCCACATCGCCGGACCTTTTGAGCGGTTGAGCAGGCGGAACTGAATGGCTGTACGGTCAGTCACCAGTCCCATATATCCACCCAACGCATCAATTTCGCGTACAATTTGTCCTTTAGCGATACCACCTACAGCCGGATTGCAGCTCATCTGCGCAATCTTGTTCATGTCCATAGTGATGAGACAGGTCTTTGAGCCGAGGTTAGCTGCCGCAGCTGCGGCCTCACACCCAGCGTGTCCACCACCTATCACAATCACATCGTAGTTAAATTCCATGCTAACATCCATTAATTTGGATGCAAAGATAATGCATGCCGAGCGAAAAAACAATAAGCGTGCTTGATTGTTTTTTCGCTCGGCGCAGCCACTTCTATTTTATTCGGGCTATTTCTTGCGTTGAATCTTGTAGCCGATGCGTGCGAAGGCCTTCTCAAAATCTGCAAAGGTTGCCTTCTCACCTTGATAGACTATTTTTACCTCCTGTTTGGGCAGGGAGGTTTCAATACGCTTTACGCCTTTCACAAAGCGGATGTTCTGCTTGATTTTGTTCTCGCAGTTGGCACAATGCATCTGCGGCGAGGTAGATACCACAAGGGTGTCTGCCTTCTGTTTCTCAGGATTGGCCGACCATAGTGGTGTGGCTGTAAGGGCTACGAGGCCCAGCATAAATACTTTCTTCATAAACCTATTCGATGATGTTATGCAATATAATGTAATGTTGACGATTATAGTTTTTCCCATTTAAAACGTCAAGGCAAAAGTTTTGCATTTCTAATTCATATCCAATACGGTGCATGATATTAGAAAATCATTCCATTATATTCATATACAATAGTGGATTATTCTAAATCTATTCTGTAAAAAGCGATAAATCAGAATATCATTCCAAAATGGAATCAGTTTTGATTTCTTTGCACTTTTCCCATCCATTTCATCCCTTATTGTTGCTACCTTTACCGCACGAAAACAGGAATCACATAGTACTATCATAGCAAGATGGATAAACAAATCGAATGCATTAATGAATTGAAACAGCGTGTATTGGATGGCGGCTCGCTGACCGCAGACGAGGCTTATGCCCTGGGTGAAACGACTGAACTGGAGGCACTCTACGAGGCCGCAGCCGAGATTACCCATCATTTTGGTAAGCCGGACTTCAATCTACCGTGAACTGCGGCAGCACACGAATCTCTTTCTTTGCGGCTCATTAGGGCTACTGGGACGTGAGGAGCTGTAGCAGTTGTGGGAGGCTGGAATGCGCCGATACCATTGCAACCTCGAGGCTGCACCCTCCTATTTCGGTCAAGTGTGCACCACGCATACCCTGGAGGAGAAGCTCCAGACCTTGCGTTGGGCTCGGGAGATTGGGTTTGAACTCTGCAGCGGAGGCATCATCGGCATGGGTGAAACGCGCAGGCAACGGATCGAACTGGCTCTGGCCCTTCGCGACGTGAAACCAGACTCGATACCCATCAATATCCTCTCTTCTATACCAGGTACTCCGCTGGCCGACACACCACCTCTTTCGGATGAAGAGATTCTGCTTACCGTGGCCCTTTTCCGTTTCCTCCATCCCAAGGCCGAGCTGCGGTTTGCCGGCGGTCGCAAGCGTCTGCCTCGTGAGGTACAGCTCAAGGCGCTCCGTATAGGCATCAACGCTGCCGTTGTGGGCGACCTACTCACCACCGTAGGCTCGAAGATTGACGAAGATCGTCAGCTTGCCGCCGAGGCTGGCTACATCGCTTCGGCGAACAGTTGATTCACCTACGACGACGGTATGCCGGGCGGAAAATATTAGCTTCGCTCAAAACATCTTATAAATTATTACACTAAGGTATAGTCCGCCTCTACAAGATACGAGTCTCTATCCCTCTACATTGCAGAAGAATCATTTTCATTCTTTTGAAATGTAGTTGCAGGTTCCTTGCGGATACATGTAGGGGCGGAAAATCTTCCGCCCTGAATTCACCCATGATGGCAGTATGCAGGGGTAGAATACGAGAATGTCTTATACTGATATAGGTAGACACATTTATAACGAATTAAATGTGTACCAAAATGAGTAGAAAGATTCAAAAGTACAGT
>CAMCUZ010000015.1 GCA_945879145.1 uncultured Mediterranea sp. | reverse complement strand
AGGTTATCATTGTGAAGGACCACATCATGCCACGTCGCAATGAAGAAGGCATACTGACAATAGGTCTCTTCGACTTCTTACTCAAAGAGGACAGCTTGGATTTATAATCATTCTTGTATAGCGCATAAATTATGGTGAATTTTTTCAAAATAATAGAGAAGATAGTTTGGATTATTGCAGCATTGACAATAGCTGCTGTCCTGGCAATGGTCTTCATTGGTGCTTTTGCTAATCTCGACAAAGCCCAGTTTGACTGGTCTTCTTATATTCCGTATTTCTATGGTGCAGCGGCTGTGGTTGTTCTCTATAAGATTGTTGTCTTGTACTACACATCCTTCTATCAGACAGAGATAGATCTTTAATTCCACCCGGCATGCCGCAACGCAAGATGGTTGTGGTAGATGATAGGGAACCAATAAAAACAGACTGTACTGCAAATAAAAACAGACTGTATCGCCAGGTTATCGCTGCGGTACAGTCTGTTTTCTTATTATGCCGATTGGGCTACTGCGTGGGGAATCAGTAGCGGTAGCGGATGGCTTTGTCGATGTCGCTCTTTTTGCTGATGGGCATCAGCGTGAAGCCCCATTCGTAGGCCTTGTCGGCGGGTAGGGTGTATGCAACATCGGGTTGGCAGCCCCAACTGTTGTAGCCGGCCAGGCCTTGCTGGCGCAGGTCAACACATACCTCTACGTAGTTGCGCTCGATGATGTCGTTCAGGTGGGTCTGCTTGCGCAGCTTCAAAAAGGCTTCTGCGGGATTGTTTGACGCAATCTCTTCGGCTGAGCGGTTCTGCCACTGATAGGGGCGGTTGGCATTTTCGCTGTCAAAGTCCTCTACGCTGTTGCGTAAGGCGTTGAACTCCATCAAGCTGTCTGCTACGAGCAACAGACCGCTGCCCTCTGCTGAGGTGAGGGCCAGCCAGCGCGTGTCGGTGCGGTGGCCACACTCCTGTGGACGTACGTAGGGCACGTACATCGCTTCGGCTGTGGTGCTGTAGCGGCCCACCATCGAGCCGGCATTACGGTCCCAGTAGTTCTCTTCGGGTCCGCGGCCAAAGTATTCCACCTGATGCAGTGCTACGGGGATGCGGAAGCGCATGCCGATGCGGGGCAGATCGGCCACCTTCTGTTGACTTTCGGCAGCGGTGAGGGCGGCGTGGAGGTGCATTACGCCATCGGGATAGATGGTGTAGGTCACGTGGTAGCGTTGGCCCGAGGGGAGGGCATAGTCGATGCGGAGCAGCACGTTGTCGCCCTCTTTGCTGGCTTCAACCTCGGCCACTTGGAAGTGGGCACTCGCTTCGCGCCATACCCTCTGTCGATAGGGGGCCTGGCTGCCGTAGTCGTTGTCGTTGGGTCCGCGCCAGAAGTTGGGCTGCAGGCCAAAGCCATCGGCGATGTACTCGTTGCCGTTGACGCAGTAGGAGCTCACGATGCCCTGTTTGCGGTCGAAGAGCAGTCGCAGCTGCTTTGATTCCACCACCACCTCTTCGTCGCTCACCTGATAGGTCAGTTCGCTGCCTTTGCCCTGATAGGCTGTAGGCTCAGCCTTGCTGCCCACGGCAAACTGGTCGAAGGCGATCTCGTGGCCCACGGGAATGAGCGGTTCGGCCATCTTGGTCACCACGCTGAAGTTCACGAAGTACTCCGTGCCAACCTTGGCTGCAGGAGCCGTGAAGGGTAGGCGAATCTCCTTGCTCTGCTGCGGTGCGATGTCGAGTGTCAACAGGTTGCGCTTCAGGGTCTTGCCGTTGGCTTGCAGCGTGCAGACAATGGTGTAGCGCTTCAGGTTGGTGAAGTAGAAGCGGTTGGTCACCTTATAGATACCCTGTGCCGGGTCGATGGCTTCAAAGCCCACGTTCTGGTAGCTGTACTTCACCTCCTGCATGGCGGGGTGGGGCTTACGGTCGGGGCCTACGAGGCCGTTGCAGCAGAAGTTGCCGTCGCTGGGTGAGTTCACGCCATAGTCGCCGCCGTAGGTCCAGTATGAGCGTCCCTCGCTGTCGGTCTCCAGCAGGCCCTGGTCCACCCAGTCCCAGATGTATCCCCCTTGCAGGTTGGGGTATTTGTAGATCTCCTTCCATTGGTCCCACAGGTTGCCGTTGGAGTTACCCATAGCGTGTGAGTATTCCGAGGGGGCCACGGGGCGGTCGGTACCACGTTCACCCCAGGCATGCAGGTCTTGTGCCGAGGGGTATTGGGGCACGAACATGTCGGTATTCCACTCCCATTCAGCCCGTTCGTAGTTCACGGGGCGGTTCATGCCATCTTTCTCTTTCTCTTTCATCCAGAGGTAGGTCTGGTAGAAGTTATAGCCATTGCCGGCCTCGTTGCCCAGCGACCAGAAGGTTACGCAGGGGTAGTTCTTGTTTCGTTCGTAGATGTTCTCTGTGCGGTAGAGGTGGGGCTTGAGCCATTCGGGGTTGTTGCCCAGGGTGCCACCTTTACTCAGGTTGTAGTACATGCCGTGGCTCTCGATGTTGGTTTCGTCATAGACGTAGATGCCGTATTCGTCGCAGAGCTCATAGAAGCGGCGGTCTTGCGGGTAGTGGCAGAGGCGCACGGTGTTGATGTTGTTCTGCTTCATCAGCGTGAAGTCGAGGCGCATCTCCTCCTCGGTCACGTAGTGGCCCGTGTGCTGGTTGTGCTCGTGGATATTCACGCCTTTCAGCTTCAGTGGCTGTCCGTTGATGTAGAGCAGGGTGAGTTGTCGGCCGCTGGGGGCACGCAGATCGCTCTCCTTGATTTCGATGCGGCGGAAGCCTACGTGGTAGGGGATGACCTCGGTCACCTGTCCGTTCTCGGTTACCGTCATCAGCAAATGGTAGAGTGTGGGCGATTCTGAGCTCCAGCTGCTTATCGAGGGAATTTCCTGCTCGAAGTGTACCTGTTTTTCGGCTGCTGCCTCCACGCTGATGGACTGTTTGGCTTGGGCAATCAGTTGTCCCGCAGCGTCGGTCAGGTCGTAGCTCACCTCCACCTGTTTAGCCTGAGCGTGGTGGTTGCGCAGGGCGATGTCGAGTCGGAAGAGGCCGTTGCGGTAGCTGTCGTCGAGGGTAGAGACGATGCGGAAATCGCGTATGGCCGTCTTAGGCTGGCTGTAGAGGAAGACGTCGCGCTCAATGCCGCTCAGGCGCCAGAAGTCCTGACACTCCAGGTATGAGCCCGTGCTCCAGCGGAAGATTTTCAGTACCAGCGTGTTTTTGCCCTCTTTCACGTAGGGGTTGATGAGGTATTCGGCAGGGTTCTTTGAATCTTCGTTGTAGCCAATCTCCTCTCCGTTGAGATAGACATAGACACCCGACTTGGCTCCGGCGATGTGGAGGAAGATGTCGCGCTCCATCCACCCTGCGGGGATTTCGATTTCGCGGCGATAGACGCCTACGGGGATGTCATTGGGTAGCTGTGGAGGCTTGGGGTTGAGCGCCTTGAACTCATAGCCGATGTTGGTGTAGAGTGCGGTGCCGTGTCCCTGTCGCTCCCAGTTGCCAGGCACTTGGATGTCGCACCAGCCCGATGCGTGGCTTACGCTCGCGGTGATGTCGGCTGGCAGGCTGCGGTGTGAGTCGGTGTAGTAGAATTGCCAGGTGCCGTTGAGCGAGCGGTAGTAGGGGCTCTGCTCGTAGCGTCCCGTCAGGGCGTTGGTTCGGTTGTCGTAGGTCATAAAGGCCGAACGGGGTGCTTCGCGACCTACCGACACGGTTTGAATGTCTTGCCAGTAGGGCAGTTTGTCGCCTCCAGGCTGTGTCTCGTTGCCGGCCAGCGTGGTCAGGGGACTCAGCAGCAGGGCTAGGGCCAAGCTGGTCTGTTGGATGTGTAGATTCATGATGCGATAATAATAGAGTTTATGAACAATAGGTATTCCGATGTATAGAGATTTATAGATTTTCCGATCTATAGAGGCAGGCCATGCTGTACAGAAACAGAGAAGGAGCATGCTCCGTAGTGACCGGTGCACACTCCTTCGCCGTTGTGTGGGTTTACTTATATCTTCTCATGGAGATAGAGCGCGGATTACTTGCCCTCTTCAGCGGCCCATTCCTTGGCACCCTGCTCCTTCAGTTGAGCGGTGAATGCCTTAGCCTTAGCTTCAGCCTCAGCCTCAGCTTCGGGGGCAGCGTAGGCGTGACGGTAGCCCTTCACCTTGTCCCATTCGCCGCGGGTAAAGTCGGGGAAAGCTACAGCAGCGCAACCGTTGTCCATCGAGAGCTCGCCCAGTTCGGCCAGGCAGCACCATTCAGCCAGGTCATATACGTCCATATCCAGAGGCAGACCATTCTGCAGGCAATATACCATGCGGGCATCCATGATGAAGTCCATACCGCCGTGGCCACCTACTTCCTTGGCCATTTCGCCATACTTCTTCAGGATGGGGTGCTGATAAGCAGCCTCCAGCGCCTCGCGCTCCTCCTTCGGCATGAAGCCGTGTGAGTTGAGGTCGTCCACCTTAGGCTGTACGCCCGAAGCCTTCATCTGCTCGGCATCGAGGGCGTAACCCGAGATGGGGTACTTGTTGGCAAACCCCTTCGTTCCGGTGAGTTGGAACAGGCGGTTGTAGGGCTGCGGGGTCATTACGTTGTGCTGGATTTCTACCACCTTGCCATTGGCTGTGCGCAGCAGGGTCGTGGTGTGGTCGCCGTTGCGGAAGTTGTTGCAGGTTGAGTCGGTGCGCTCCTCCACGAGGGCCTTACCTACTACCGACTTGGTATCCATGGCTACGAGCGTGGTGAAGCGGTCGCCGCGGTGGATATCCAGGCACTGAGCCACGGGGCCGAGGCCGTGCGTAGCATACACGTCGCCACGATGGCGCATGTTGTAATCCAGACGCCAGCCCAGCTTGTCGTTTTCGCCGTTCTTCCAGTAGTAGTCCCAGAAGGGTTCGAGGTTGTGGATATAGGCACCCTGTGCGCGCACGATTTCGCCGAATACGCCGTGCTGAGCCATGTTGAGTGCATTCATTTCAAACCAGTCGTAGCAGCAGTTCTCCAGGATCATGCAGTGCAGGCGTTTGCTCTCGCTCAGGTTGATGAGCTCCCAGCACTCCTTCAGGTTCATAGCCGAGGGAACCTCGATGGCTACGTTCTTACCGTTCTCCAGCGCACACTTGGCTACGGTGAAGTGGTGCAGCCAGTCGGCGGCTACATAGACCAGGTCGATGTCATCGCGTTTGCAGAGTTCCTCATAGCCGGTTTCGCCAGAATAAACGGCAGCTTTGGGCAGCGAAGCAGCCTTCAGGTACTTCTGGCAGCGTTCAGCACGCTCCTGTACGTAGTCGCAGAGGGCTACAATCTGTGTACCAGGGATGTGGGTAAAGCGCTCTACAGCACCGGGTCCGCGCATGCCGAGGCCTACAAAGCCTACGCGTACGACCTCCATTTTGGGCAGGGCCATCTGGATGACGCTCTGCTGTCCGGCAGGACGTTCGGGGGTTACAACTTCAATGGTACCGTTGTTCCATTGCCACTGCGTGCCATTTTCGTTGGTTTGCAGTTTCGGAGCGCCTGCGTTACAAGATACCAGCGCTCCAGCCAGGCAGATGCCTGCCATTAAATGCTTGATGTTCATGAATATTTATTTAAAAAAGGTTATGGTTAAGTGAGTAATTACTTAATTCGTTTGCAAAGATAGGGAATTTTTTTGAATTGGCAATGTGCTGGAGGGGTAAGATGTGAAATTATAACTATTTTAACTTTAGCGGTTGGTGATTAGTGGTTGCGGCGTTTACACCCACGAATACACCCACGAATTCACCCACGTTGCGGCATAGGGGCGGAAAATGTTCCGCCCCTACAGGAGGTTGTGCATTCGCTCAAATGGCGCTCAGCAGCCTTACGAAGGCGCGACGCGTGCGGGTTTTGCAGGGGTGCTTTTGTTGAAATCTGCGGACAAATGATCAAAAATACCAATGTATCCCCCTCAATAATCCTACCTTCTCCAAAACACTTCATTCTCCATTTTTTTCCTGAGGAATTTCAGTTATTTCAGATTTCAGTTTTGTTTTCGAGGGGGTGAAAAAACTTGGGCCTAAATTTTATATATATAAATATATATATATATATTTATATATATAAGTAATATTGTATAGTAAGAATCATCTTCCTATCAATCAAAATGGGGTAGTCCAAAAAGAAACTGAAATCTGAAATAACTGAAACTAATTTTTTGAACCCAGTGGTGTATGGTGTTGCTCTTTTTTGTTTAAATATCCGGACAATGGGTGGTTGCTAAGCTCAGCTCTGGTATGTTGCTGCTGCTGATAATTCAACCCGAAAAACGGGGGTGTCTCCGAACAAAGAGACCGATTGCTGCGTTTTTATATGGTTTTTAATGCGTTTTTATATGGTTTTTAATTGGCTGATTGGATAAAATGTTGTATCTTTGCAGCCGAATATTCAGTATAACACTTTAGAAAACTATCGCGTATGTCGGATTCAAAGAGAATAAAGACCGCATTGGTATCTGTTTACCACAAAGAGGGCTTGGATGAAATCATCACCAAGCTGCATGAAGAGGGCGTAACGTTCCTGTCCACGGGTGGAACGCGCCAGTTTATCGAATCATTGGGTTACCCCTGTCAGGCCGTGGAAGAGCTGACTACTTATCCCTCCATTCTGGGTGGACGCGTCAAGACCCTTCACCCCAAGGTGTTTGGAGGTATCCTCTGTCGCCGCGAGCTGGAGCAGGATATGCAGCAGATTCAGAAATACGAAATCCCCGAAATAGACCTGGTCATTGTTGACCTCTACCCCTTCGAAGCCACTGTGGCCAGCGGTGCAGACGCTCAGGCCATCATCGAGAAGATTGATATAGGCGGCATCTCGCTGATTCGTGCTGCGGCCAAGAATTTCAACGACGTAGTGATTGTGGCTTCGCAGGCTCAGTACCAGCCCCTGTACGAGATGCTGCAGGAGCATGGTGCCACCAGTACCATCGAGGAGCGCCGCTGGTTTGCCAAGGAGGCTTTTGCCGTGTCGTCGCACTACGACAGCGCCATCTTCAACTACTTCGACGGCGAAGAGGGCAGCGCCTTCCGCTATGCCGCCAGCAGCCAGAAGGCTCTGCGCTACGGCGAGAACCCCCATCAGAAGGGCGTGTTCTACGGCAACTTCGAGGCACTGTTTGACCAGATTCACGGTAAGGAGATCTCATACAACAACCTGCTCGACATTCAGGCCGCTGTAGATTTGATTGACGAGTTCAGCGAAACCACCTTCGCCATCCTCAAGCACAACAACGCCTGCGGACTCGCTTCGCGCCCCACCGTGCTCGAGGCCTGGACCGATGCCCTGGCTGGCGACCCTGTATCGGCCTTTGGCGGTGTGCTCATCACCAATGCCCCCATCAACAAGGCCGTGGCCGAGGAGATCAACAAGATCTTCTTCGAGGTAATCATTGCCCCCGACTACGATGTCGATGCCCTCGAAATCCTTGGACAGAAGAAGAACCGCATCATCCTGGTGCGCAAGCCCGCTCAGCTGCCCAAGAAGCAGTTCCGCTCGCTGCTCGGCGGCGTGCTGGTGCAAGACCGTGATCTGAAGGTTGAGACCCCTGCCGACCTGAAGACGGTGACCGTGAAAGAGCCTACGGCGCAGGAGGTGGAGGATATGCTCTTCGCTAACAAGATTGTGAAGAACTCCAAGTCGAACGCCATCGTGCTGGCCAAGGGCAAGCAGCTCATTGCCAGTGGAGTGGGGCAGACCAGCCGCGTAGATGCCCTGAAACAGGCCATTGAGAAGGCCAAGAACTTTGGCTTTAGCCTGCAGGGAGCCGTGATGGCCAGCGACGCCTTCTTCCCCTTCCCCGACTGCGTAGAGATTGCCGGCAACGAAGGCGTAACGGCTGTTATCCAGCCCGGAGGAAGCGTGAAAGACCAGCTCTCGTTTGACTATTGCAACGAGCATGGCATCGCTATGGTGACCACCGGATTCCGTCATTTTAAACATTGATTCTTTACGCACGTACATTATGGGATTTTTCTCTTTTACACAAGAAATAGCGATGGACCTTGGCACGGCCAATACCATCATCACCAGCGGGGGCAAAATCGTGGTGGATGAACCCTCGGTGGTGGCCCTCGACCGCCGCACCGACAAGATGATTGCCGTGGGCGACAAGGCCAAGCAAATGTACGAGAAGACGCACTACAACATCCGCACCATCCGCCCCCTGCGCGACGGCGTGATTGCCGACTTCTACGCCTGCGAGCAGATGATACGCGGACTGATCAAGATGGTGCCCGACCGCAACCGCTTCTTCTCTCCCTCGCTCCGCATGGTCATCGGCGTACCCTCGGGCAGCACCGAGGTGGAGCTGCGTGCTGTGCGCGACTCGGCTGAACATGCCGGTGGACGTGACGTCTATCTGATTTTCGAGCCCATGGCTGCGGCCATTGGCATCGGCATCGACGTAGAGGCCCCCGAAGGCAACATGATCGTAGATATAGGTGGCGGCTCGACCGAGATTGCCGTCATCTCGCTGGGAGGCATCGTGTCAAACAACTCCATCCGCATTGCTGGCGACGACTTTACGGCCGATGTGCAGGAGTACATGAGCCGTCAACACAACGTGAAGGTGAGTGAACGCATGGCCGAGCGTATCAAGATCAACGTGGGTGCCGCCCTGACTGAACTGGGCGAAGATGCCCCCGAAGACTACGTGGTACACGGCCCCAACCGCATCACAGCCCTCCCCATGGAGGTGCCCATCTGCTACCAGGAGGTGGCCCACTGTCTGGAGAAGTCCATCGCGAAAATCGAGACGGCCATCCTCAGCGCCCTGGAGAACACCCCGCCCGAGCTCTATGCCGACATTGTACACAATGGCATCTACCTGGCTGGTGGCGGTGCCCTGCTACGCGGACTGGACAAGCGACTGACTGACAAGATCAACATTCCGTTCCACATTGCGGAAGACCCCCTCCATGCCGTGGCCAAAGGCACCGGTGTGGCGCTGAAGAACGTTGACCGCTTCTCCTTCCTGATGCGCTGATGCGGAACTTGCTCAACTTTCTGATAAAGTACAACTACTGGTTCCTCTTTCTGCTGTTAGAGGTAACCAGTTTTGTTTTCTTGTTCCGCTTCAACCGCTACCAGCAGAGCCTCTTCTTCACCTCGGCCAATGCAGCGGTTGGTGCAGTGTATGAGACCACTGGCTCGGTGAAGTCCTACTTCCACCTACGCAGCATCAACAGCGACCTGCTCGACCGCAACCTGCTGCTCGAACAGCAGCTCGTGGCCCTGCAGAACCGCTTGCTGCAGCAAGGCGTGGATTCGGCCACGATGCGCAGCATCGAGCGGGCCACTCCCGGAACCTTCCGTCTCCACGAGGCCAAGGTGATCAAGAACAGCCTTAGCTTTGAGGACAACTACCTGACCCTCGACAAGGGCTCGGCCGATGGCATTCGCCCCGAGATGGGCGTGGTCGATGCACGGGGCGTGGTGGGCATTGTCTTCAAGACTTCGCCCCACTATGCCCTGGTCATCTCGCTGCTCAATAGCAAGTCGAGCATCAGCTGCAAGATTGCCGGCAGCGACTACTTCGGCTACCTGAAGTGGCAGGGGGGCGACGTGCAGTATGCCTACCTCAAGGACCTGCCCCGCCATGCGCAGTTCAACGTGGTGACCAGCGGCTACTCCACCGTCTTCCCCGAAGGCATCATGGTGGGCACGGTCGATGACATGCAGGACTCGCACGACGGCCTCTCTTACCTGCTCAAGGTGAAGCTGGCCACCGACTTCGGCAAGGTGAATGCCGTGCGGGTGGTGGAGCGCAGCGGACAGCTGGAGCAGCTCGACCTGGAGCGCCGCGTGGCCGAGGAGAACTAACCCGTTTTTTTATTATTCACGTTAAGACAACGAAGAGATGCTACAGACCTACCTCAACCGCTTGCTTTGGTGGACGACGCTTGTGCTCCTGCAGGTGTTCTTCTTCAACCATATCCACTTGCTGGGCTATGCCACCCCCTTCATCTACCTCTACATCGTGGTGAAGATGAGCTCTGACACCAGCCGTCATGCCTTGATGCTCTGGGCCTTCCTGCTGGGTCTGCTGGTGGATGCCTTTGCCGATACCCCGGGCATGAATGCTGCGGCAGCCGTTTTCCTGGCTTTCGTGCGCCCCACGCTGCTGCGCCTTTTCGTGCCCCGCGACAGCAACGACACCTTCACCCCTTCCATCCACTCGATGGGCCTCTCCTCCTACGTCAAGTACCTCTCGCTGAGCGTGCTCTTCCATCATGCGTTGCTCTTCACCATTGCCTTCTTCTCCCTGGCCTCGCCCCTGGAGCTGCTGCTGCGCATCGTCAGCAGTGCGCTGCTCAGCGTGTGTTGCATACTGGCCATCGAGGGATTGCAGCAACGGAAGTCGAACCCCTAATAATCCCCTGCAGCCTTGGCCAAAGATTATACCCTCGAGAAACGGAAATACGTGGTGGCCCTCTCGGCCATTGCCATCGTGGTGGTCTATCTGCTGCGTCTGGTCGATCTGCAGCTGCTGACCGACGACTACAAGCGCAATGCCGACAGCAACGCTTTCCTCAACAAGATACAGTACCCCTCGCGTGGAGCCATCTACGACCGCAATGGCAAGTTGCTCGTCTTCAACCAGCCGGCCTACGACATCACCTTCGTGCCCCGCGAGGTGACGCAGCTCGACACGCTCGACCTGTGTCGCACGCTGGGTATCACCGTGGAGCAGTTTGAGAAGCGCATGAAGGATGTGCGCAACCCTTGGATGAATCCCGGCTACTCCAAATACACGCATCAGACCTTTATGACGCAGCTCTCGGCTGAGGAGTGTGGTGTCTTTCAGGAAAAGCTCTTCAAGTTTCCTGGCTTCTATATCCAGCGACGCACCATCCGCCAGTACACCTACAACGCCGCAAGCCATGCCTTGGGCGACATCGGCGAGGTGTCGAAAAAGGAGATTGAAGCCGACGACTACTACATTCGCGGTGACTATGTGGGCAAGCAGGGCATCGAGAAGTCCTACGAGAAGTACCTGCGTGGGGAAAAGGGTGTGGAGGTGCTGCTGCGCGATGCCCACGGACGCGTGCAGGGCCACTACAAGAATGGAGAGCTCGACCGCCCTTCAGTACCTGGCAAGAACCTCACCCTGGGGCTCGACATCGACCTGCAGATGCTGGGCGAACGGCTTATGCAGAACAAGATAGGGGCCATCGTGGCCATTGAACCCTCGACGGGCGAAATCCTCTGCATGGTCTCTTCGCCCACCTTTGACCCCCACCTGATGATTGGCCGTCAGCGCGGCAAGAACCACCAACGCCTCCGTCTGGACCATCGCAAACCGCTCCTCAACCGCGCCATCCAGGGGGCCTATCCCCCGGGCTCCACCTTCAAGACGGCCCAAGCCCTCACCTTCTTGCAAGAAGATATTATTCATGCCGACTATCCAGCCTTCCCCTGCGCTCACGGCTTCAACTATAAGAGCCTGCACGTAGGGTGCCACGGCCACGGCTCGCCGCTCCCCCTGATACCCGCCATCGCCACCTCGTGCAACTCCTACTTCTGCTGGGGGCTCTTCCGCATGATTGGCGACCGCAAGTACGGCTCGTCGCAGCAGGCCCTCACCGTATGGAAAGACCACATGGTGGCCCAGGGTTTTGGCTATAAGCTCGGCGCCGACCTCCCCGGTGAGCAGCGCGGCTTTATCCCCAACGCCAAGACCTACGACAAAGCCTACCGCGGCTCGTGGAACGGTCTGACCATCATCAGTATCTCCATCGGCCAGGGCGAAATCACGGCCACCCCCTTGCAGATAGCCAACCTCGGTGCCACCATCGCCAACCGTGGCTACTTCATCACCCCCCACATCGTGAAGGAGATCGAAGACAACCCTCTCGATACGCTCTACACCACGCGCCGCTACACGGGCATCGACCGTGCCCACTACGAGGAGGTGGTGAAAGGGATGCGGGCCGCAGTGACGGGCAGCACGGGTAGCGCCACCTGTCGTGCCGTAGGGGCCATACTGCCCGGTGTAGAGGCTTGTGGCAAGACCGGCACCGCTCAGAATCGCGGCAAGGACCACTCTGTCTTCATGGGCTTTGCCCCGATGGACAACCCCAAGATTGCCATTGCCGTCTATGTGGAGAACGGAGGCTTTGGAGCCGTCTATGGCGTACCCATCGGCGCGATGATGATGGACCAGTACCTCCATGGCAAACTCTCGCCACAGAACGAAATCCTGGCCGAAGAGTTTAGCAACCGCGTGATTTACTACAGCGACGAAGAACGATGAGAACAATTAATAATTTAAAATTAAAAATTAAAATGGGGCGTATAGTTCGATGTGGTGAAGCAATGATTAAAATGAATCCTATAACTGTATCGGTTGATTCTTCATCACAATTGTTGATGGTTTCTTCCCAATACTGTAGGGGCGGAATATTCAACCCATTCATACAACAAAATACGAGACCCTATTCATAGAACTGATCGGTTAGTCCACCTGGGTGGGCGATACCTCCTTTAACTTCACTAACTCCTCAAAAATAATGTCCGAACGCGATTCAATATGGAAAAACATCGACTGGGTAACGATTGGTATCTACCTGGTGCTTGTGGTGTGTGGATGGTTCAGCGTCTGCGGGGCCAGCTATAACTTTGGCGACCAAGACTTGCTCGACTTCTCTACCCGTGCGGGCAAGCAGTTTGTGTGGATTATCTGCTCCTTTGGGCTGGGCTTTGTGCTACTCATGCTCGACGATAAGCTCTACGATGTCTTTGCCTATCTCATCTACTTTGGGTTGATGCTACTGCTCATTGTCACCATTTTCATCGCCCCCGATACCAAAGGCTCGCGCTCGTGGCTCATCCTGGGCCCCGTGAGTCTCCAACCCGCTGAATTTGCCAAGTTCGCCACGGCCCTGGCGCTGGCCAAGTGCATGAATGCCTACAACTTCGTCATCAACAAGCCCCGCAATGCGCTGCTCATCGCTTTACTGATTTTGCTGCCCATGCTGCTTATCATTCTGCAGCGCGAGACGGGTTCGGCGCTGGTCTATTTCGCTTTCTTCCTGATGCTCTACCGCGAGGGAATGCCTGGCGTGGTGCTCTTTTCCGGCCTCTGTGCTGTGCTCTACTTCGTGGTGGGTATCCGCTTTGGCGACGTGATGATGGACCAGGGGCCCACCCCCGTCGGACAGTTTGCCGTGTTGCTGCTCATCTTGCTCTTCACCATTGGCATGGTGTGGGTCTATCTCAGCCGCTGGAAGCCCGTGCGCGATCTGCTGCTGCTGACGCTCTGCCCCATGGCATTGGCCTATCTGGTGGACCACTTCGTGGTGCCCTTCAACATGGTCTTTGTGGAGTGGGGGGTAGCGGCTGTGGCTTTCGGCTACCTCTGCCTGATGGCCCTGCGTGAGCGCCACTTAAGCTATCTGCTCATAGGCCTCTTCATGGCCGGTTCGGTGGGTTTCCTCTACTCCTGCGACTACTTCTTCAACCGCGTACTGGAGCCGCATCAGCAGATTCGTATCGAGGTGGTGCTCGGCATGGAGGAGGATTTGGCCGGGGCAGGGTATAACGTCAACCAGTCGAAGATAGCCATCGGCTCGGGTGGTCTGCACGGGAAGGGGTTCCTCAACGGCACACAGACCAAACTGAAGTACGTGCCTGAGCAAGACACCGACTTTATCTTCTGCACCGTGGGCGAGGAGCAGGGATTCGTGGGGGCATCGGCGGTGCTGCTGCTCTTCCTGGTGCTCATCCTTCGTCTCATCGTACTGGCCGAGCGGCAGCATACCACCTTTGGGCGCGTCTATGGCTACTCCGTGCTCAGCATCTTCTTGTTTCACCTCTTTATTAATATAGGTATGGTGCTGGGGCTCACCCCCGTGATAGGTATTCCGCTTCCCTTCTTCAGCTACGGAGGCTCGTCGCTCTGGGGATTCACCCTGCTGCTCTTCATCTTCCTCCGCATCGATGCCGGAAGGGCGAAGTATTAACCCTTAACCCATAGTAAATAAACAACATAAATGATATACCTCATGAAAAAGATTCCATTCCCCCTCCTTCTCCTCCTGCTGTGGTCGTGGGGCCCAGCGCTGGAGACGCTGCAGGCGCAACCTAAGCCCAAACAGCACAATGCACACCCCTACAAGTGCCGCATCACTTTTACCGACAAGGGCGATACCCCCTATTCGCTGCAGCACCCCGAGCAATTCCTTAGCCAGAAGGCATTGCAGCGCCGCGCTCGACAGGGCATAGCTGTAGATTCCACCGACCTCCCCATTTGCGAGCGTTATGTGCAGCACATCGTAGCGCTGGGCCTGAAGCCCGTGGCCCGCGGTAAATGGGAAAATTTTCTCACCGTGGCGTGTGCCGATACGGCTTGGGTGGCTACGGCGCGTCAACTCCCTTTCGTGCGGCAAATCGAACTAGTGTGGGTGAAGCCACCCTTTGCTGAAGAGGAGATGGCTCCTCAGCGCCAAGAGCTGACCAACGAACTGCCCCACTTCCCCGACACGCTCTACGGGGCAGCTACCGAACAAATTGCCCTCCTTCAGGGTCAGCGGCTACACGAGGCTGGCTTCCGCGGAGAGGGTATGACCATTGCCGTGATTGATGCCGGTTTTCACAATGCCGACCGCATGGAGGCACTGCGTGGAGCGACGATACGAGGTTGCAAGGATTTCGTCAACCCTGATGGCGACCCCTACGGCGAGGGGAGCCATGGCCTCTCTGTGCTCTCGTGTATGGCCATGAACCGACCCGAAGTGATGGTGGGCACCGCCCCCGAAGCAACCTACTGGCTGCTGCGTAGCGAGGACGAGAGCTCTGAGCAGCTGGTGGAGCAGGACTATTGGGCTGCAGCCGTCGAGTTTGCCGACAGCGTAGGGGTGGATGTGGTCAACACCTCCCTGGGGTACTATAACTTCGACAACGCCGACTGGAACTATGCTTACCGTCATCTCGATGGGCATCACGCCTTGATGTCGCGCCAAGCCTCGCGTATGGCCTCCAAAGGCATGGTGCTGGTCTGCAGCGCTGGCAACTCCGGTGCAGGCAGTTGGAAGAAGATTACCCCACCGGCCGATGCCTTCGACGTACTCACTGTAGGGGCTGTAAATAAAGAGGCTACCCTGTCCTTCTTCTCCTCCGTAGGCCACACTGCTGATGGCCGCATCAAGCCCGATGTGGTGGCGCTGGGGGAGCTGACCTCCGTGATACAGCCCAATGGCTCGCTGGGCAAGGCCTACGGGACCTCGTTCTCGTCGCCCATCGTCTGTGGTCTGGTGGCCTGCCTCTGGCAAGCCCGTCCGCAGCTCACGGCTCATCAGCTCATTCAACTGGTGCGTCAATCAGGCGACCGCATCGATTACCCCGACAACATCTACGGCTACGGTCTTCCCGACTTCTGGAAAGCCTATCAGTTGCCGTTGCAATGAAGGAACCCACACCTCCCGCTGTAGGGGCGGACTATGCCTAAGTGAATTATTTTATAAGATGTCTTGAGCGAAGTTCATTTTACCCCGCCCTGCATACCGCAACGCATGCTGTACGATAAGAATCCACTATATCTCCTACATCATATGAACGAACCAACATATTCCCTATTCGAACTCAATAGCCTGGTGCGCTCCACCCTGGAGCGACGCATGGCCGATGCCTACTGGGTACAGGCCGAGCTGAGCGAGGTACACCTCAACCGCAACGGTCACTGCTACCTGGAGTTCGTGCAGCGCGATGAGCAGACGGGGACCCTTGTAGCCAAGGCCCGTGGCACCATCTGGAGCAGTGTCTATCGCTTGCTGGCACCCTATTTCGAGCAAACTACGGGCCACCCCTTTGCCGCTGGCATCCGCGTACTGGTACAGGTGGAGGTGTCGTTTCACGAACTCTACGGCTACAGTCTGAACGTCACCGACATCGACCCTACCTATACCCTGGGCGACCTGATGCGCCACCGCAAGCAAATCCTCGACCAACTGGAGCGCGAGGGGGTGCTTACGCTCAACAAAGAGCTCCCCATGCCCCTCTTGCCCCAACGCATCGCCGTCATCTCCTCGGCCACTGCAGCGGGCTACGGTGACTTCTGTCACCAGCTCACGACCCATCGTGCAGGTTATTACTTCCATGTGGAGCTCTTTCCTGCCGTGATGCAGGGCAATCAGGTGGAGGAGTCGATGCTGCAGGCCCTCGATGCCATCATGGTGCGGCAGCAGGAGTTCGACGTGGTGGTGATTATCCGCGGAGGAGGTGCTGTGAGTGACTTGACCGGCTTCGATACCTACCTGCTCGCCTCGGCGTGTGCGCAGTTCCCACTCCCCATCATCACCGGCATCGGTCACGAGCGCGACGACACCGTGATTGACTGCGTGGCCCATACCCGTGTCAAGACCCCCACTGCAGCGGCAGAGTACCTGCTGGGTTGCATGGACGAGGCTGCTGCCCGTCTCGATGACCTCGCGCTGCGGCTGCACACTGCAGTAGAACAGCGCCTCGTGCGCGAGCAGCTCCGCTTGGAGAACTTGCGTCACCGTATTCCCCAGTTGCTCTACCAGCGCATGGCCACGGCTCGTCAGCAGCTCCACTCCCTGCAGGAGCGGCTCCACTACGCTGTGCGTCAGCGGCAGAAGAGTGAGGCCCACCAATTGGCTCTGCTCAAGCAGCGTGTGGCCGATGCTTCTCCTCAGCGTCTGTTGGCCTTGGGCTATACGCTCACCCTCAAAGAGGGGCGTTTCGTCAAGGAGGCCTCGCAGCTCGTCCCCGGTGACTGCGTAGAGATTCGTTTCCGCCAAGGCGAGGTGAAGGCGATTATTAGTGATTAGTGGTTAGTGATAAACTTGTAGCTTGTAGCTCGTAGCTCGTAGCTCGTAACTCGTAGCTTAAAAAAAATATGGAACAAATGAATTATTCCCAGGCCATGAAGCGTCTGGAAGAGATTGTAAAGCAGATTGATAGCAACCAACTTGAAATCGACCAAATGGTTGAAAAAATCGCGGAAGCCAATCAATTGATAGCCTTCTGCAGCGACAAATTAACCAAAGCAGACCAAGAAATTGAAAAATTGTGGGCAAAAGGATTGCCATCTGAAGAATAAAAGCTATTTTTGCACGGCACTATCCGCTATGGCGGAGGTGCCTAAAGCACAATGCCTAATAGAAAAACATTAATATAACAGTGAAGACAATGAAAGAACTTGATTGGGCTAATCTGCCGTTCGGCTATATGAAGACAGATTACAACGTGAGAATTTACTATCGTAACGGTGCTTGGGGTGAGACCGAGGTTTGCAGCGAAGAGACTATCCCTCTGCACATGGCAGCGACCTGTCTGCACTATGGTCAGGAAGCATTCGAAGGGCTGAAAGCCTTCCGTGGCAAAGATGGCAAGGTGCGTATCTTCCGTCTGGAGGAGAATGCGGCTCGTCTGCAATCCACCTGTCGCGGCATCTTGATGCCCGAGCTTAGCACTGAGCGCTTCCGCGAAGCCGTGCTCCGCGTGGTGAAGCTCAACGAACGCTTCATTCCGCCCTACGAATCGGGCGCGTCGCTCTATATCCGTCCGTTGCTCATCGGCACCGGTGCGCAGGTGGGTGTACACCCCGCCAACGAGTACCTCTTCGTCATCTTCGTAACGCCCGTAGGTCCCTACTTCAAGGGGGGCTTCTCGACCAATCCTTACGTCATCATCCGCGAGTTCGACCGCTCGGCCCCTCTCGGCACCGGTATCTACAAGGTGGGTGGTAACTATGCAGCCAGTCTCCGTGCCAACAAGAAGGCACACGATCTGGGCTATGCGTGCGAGTTCTACCTCGACGCCAAGGAGAAGAAGTACATCGACGAATGCGGTGCAGCCAACTTCTTTGGTATCAAGGACAATACGTACATCACGCCCCTCTCTACCTCCATTCTCCCCTCCATCACCAACAAGAGCTTGATGCAGCTGGCCGAGGATCTGGGTATGAAGGTGGAGCGTCGCCCCGTACCCGAAGAGGAACTTACCACCTTTGAGGAGGCAGGTGCCTGCGGTACCGCTGCGGTAATCAGCCCCATCGAGCGCATCGACGACCTGGAGAACGGCAAGAGCTACGTCATTGCCAAGGATGGCAAGCCAGGCCCTGTTTGCACCATGCTCTACAACAAGCTGCGTGGCATTCAGTATGGCGACGAGCCTGATGTACACGGATGGGTAACCGTTTTGGACTAAGCAGGTAAGCGTATGAAGAACGAACGACCCCTGATTCTGATTTCGAACGACGATGGCATCACCTCGAAGGGCATCAGCGAACTGGTTAAGTCGCTGCGCCCCTTGGGTGACCTCGTGGTGATGGCTCCCGACCGTGCCCGTTCGGGGGCTGCTTGTGCCTTGACCGTCACCGACCCCATTCATTATCAGCTTTTGCGCCAAGAGCCGGGTCTCATGGCCTACAAGTGTTCGGGTACACCCACCGATTGTGTCAAGCTGGCTTTCCATACTGTGCTGCAGCGCAAGCCCGACCTTGTGGTGGGTGGCATCAACCATGGCGACAACTCATCGGTCAATGTCCACTACTCCGGCACCATGGGGGTGGTCATCGAAGGTAGCCTCAAGGGGGTACCCTCCATTGGCTTCTCCCTCTGCGACCATTCACCCAACGCCGACTTCACCCCAGCACTGCCCTATATCCGCCGCATTGCCGCCGGTGTGCTGGAGCATGGCTTGCCCCCGTTGACCTGCCTCAACGTCAACTTCCCTGTGGGTGAGCTCAAGGGAGCACGCATCTGCACCCAGACCCGTGGTGAATGGACCAATGAGTGGGAGCACTTTGCACACCGCGGTGATGCCCACTACTACTGGCTTACGGGAGACTATGTGAATTGCGAGACGGAGAATGAGCAGTCGGACCACTGGGCCCTCGACCACGGCTACGTGGCCATTACCCCCGTGACGGTCGATGCCACCGCCTACCAGCTGATGGACCAACTGGATTACCTGCTCCACGAGTAAACGATGAAGTATTACCTCATAGCAGGCGAGGCATCGGGCGACCTTCATGCCTCCCAACTGATGAAAGCGATAGCAGAAGCGGACCCCAAGGCCCGCTTCCGCTACTTCGGTGGCGACCTGATGAAGGCCCAAGGAGGGGAGTGCGTCACCCACTACCGCGAGCTGGCCTATATGGGCTTCGTGCCTGTGCTGCTCCATCTGCGCACCATCTTGGCCGGTATGCGCCGCTGCAAGCAAGATATCGTGGAGTGGCAGCCCGATGTGGTCATCCTTGTGGATTACCCGGGCTTCAACCTCAAGATTGCTCGCTTTCTCCATGCAGAGACCTCCATCCCCGTCTGCTACTACATCTCCCCTAAAATCTGGGCCTGGAAGGAGTATCGCATCAAGTCCATCCGTCGTGACATCAACCTCCTCCTCTCCATTCTTCCCTTTGAGAAACCCTTCTTCGAGGAGAAGCACCATTACCCCATCACCTATGTGGGCAATCCCACGGTGGATGAGGTGGCCGCTTTTCGTAAGCATTACTGTGAGTCGGCTCAGGCATTCAAGCAGCGCCACCGCCTGGACGACAAACCCCTGATAGCCCTCTTGGCCGGTAGTCGCAAGCAGGAGATTAAGGACAATCTCCCTTTGATGCTCAAGGCCGTAGCTCCCTTTACCGACTGTTACCAACCCGTGCTGGCTTGCGCCCCAGGCATTGACGATGCCTTCTATGCTCCCTTTGTGGAGGGCAGCTGCCTCCGCTTGGTACGGGATGAAACCTATCCGTTGCTCTCTCATGCCCGTGCAGCTCTGGTCACCTCAGGTACGGCCACCCTGGAGACCGCCCTCTTCCGTGTACCTCAAGCCGTCTGCTACTACACCCCTGTAGGTCGTCTCATCAGTTTCCTCAAGCGCCATTTGCTCAGTGTGGAGTACATCTCGCTGGTCAACCTCATTGCCGATGCCGAGGTGGTGCAGGAGCTGGTAGCCCATCGGATGACGGAGGCCAACATCCAGGCTGAGCTCACCCGTCTGCTTACCGATAAGGCCTATGTAGCTCAGATGCAGCAAGGCTACGACGAGGTGCTCCGTCGCCTGGGCCCCGAGGGATGTCCCCGTCATGCCGCCGAGCATCTGATAGGGTGGCTCAAGGACAATCGCTAAAGCCCACTCCATGATGTGCCACCTCTACCCACGGTGTCCACTTCCTTTTCATCATCTCGTTGCCACCGTATCGCGCTGAAGAAGGTTCGAAAGCTCCTGCTGCAAGCATGTTGTATTCATTGTTAAACCTATTGTTTATATCATCAGTAACTGGGTTCTAATGAAATTTTTTGAATAGGGTCTCCTATTTTGTAGGGGCGGACTATACCTGAGTGTGATAATTTTTTTTGAAGATGATAGTCGGGTATGGGGTTGAAACTACGCTTTCTTTCCTCTCTCTATTGTGCTTTTATAGGTGGTCGCACGAGGTCATCCAATCGCTTGACCTTGGTCAAACGATTGAGTGACCTAGGTCAATCACTTGACCGACCTCGTGCGACCACCATAGACATGAGCTATTCAGGGGATGAAAAGCCTAATTAATCACTGGTCTGTAGGCAAAGATTGGGAGCAATCATTATTTGGTCACTTCAATGGTGAACCGATAGGCAAGGCTGCCTTCGTTCCACATGGTGAAATTTGTTCCCCACAAGTTGTTGTTTAAGCAGAAATGTATTCCACCATCCAACGATGGATATTGGGTGGAGTAAGACAAGCCATTGGCCTCGCCCAAATTGATAAGGAATGCATCGCGGCTCCATATTCTTATGGTGTGACTTTGGGTGATGATATCTACATAGCCATCGATGCCGTGCATGTGGCGGTTGCCTTTTTCTACCACGTCGCACAAGTCAACTCGTTCGCCCACTTTCTCTGCCACCACGCTTTGTATGCCATCGGCCACGAACGAGCAGAAATAGCTCTCGGGCAGACGCACTGCGGGTTTGTCAACGATTGTGACCGTAAGGTCGGCTTTTTTGCCCCCTTTATAAGCCATGCACTCCACTTGCACTTGCGCGGGAAAAACACGGGGGTCCATTCCGTTTTCGGGAGCAAATTCGAGTTGGGCTTGGTAGAGGGTGCCCTTTTTTGACTTTTTGGTATTGCTGTACACTGTTCTGGCCTTTACCGAAGCACTCACGGCATGCGACTTATCCAGGCCGGTCTTGCCGATGTCGTCGAGTGCCCAACCGTAGCGGGCGCGAAGATATCTTTCCAAATAATCATCGTAGTCGGCGGCGTCGTTGCAGCGATAGGTCACACCGAGTATTTTCAGCAGTCCGCCAAAGAGTTCGTCGCTCCACTCCACCGCTTTGTCAACCGGGATTTTGCTTTTCGTAGGCTTCACCACAGGATGGTCGATGGTGGCGATGGCATGGCGAGCTTCGGCTTGCAAACTCAGGGGTAACTTGTCGATTGCCGAAAGCAAGTAATCGTCGATTTCCTTCCACGATTGTTCCACCTTTACAAACGGAGCAGCGCTGCGCGCTTCGTTGAAGATTTCTACATCGTATTTGTCCCAATTTCTTAAGTGGGTCTTTATGTCCATGCCCTGGGTGTGCTCAGCTATGAGTCCCAATTCCACGGCAAAGTCTATTGCCTCATCGCTATCGCTTTTCAATTTGCCGTCTTTAAGCCATTGGGAATAAAGTCGAGAGAGCGCGCGGAACTTAGCCATACGCCTAGGAGCACTGCCGTAGCCATAAATCCAGGTGTCGCCTATTTCGGAAGTCACCACGGGCAACTTGTCCTTGATGGAGAGCAGTTGAGCAGCAACCTCGTTGAACGACGCGCCCACAATTTGCGCTTGAGGATAGCGCTTGCGTAGGTCGGCATAAATGTTTTTTACGGTTTTGTAAGCGTGCGGGCCATGATTGTCGCCGGTAAAGTTGACCGAGACAGCCGTAACGCCGTCGGGCAGAATGTTTTCGGTGCCATAGTCGCGCTGATAGGCCAGGACGAGCTCTTTGCCATTGGTGTCGCGCCACAGGCAGTAGTCGGGCACGGCAGGAATAGGCGAAGCCGGATTGACGCCAATATGCAAAAAACGCACACCGGCATCGTAGAGCGGAGTGACAATGCTGCGCGTATGCCCCGGCACATCGGTCATCTTTGCCGCAATGGTCTGTTTGCCATACAGCTTGTCTAACTTTTGTGAAAGCTTCAAGCTTGTGGCAAACAAATCGGCTGTCATCGTTTCGCTTTCAACAGTGTAAGGCACGGCGTTCCACACAATGTCGCCGCGCTTTATTGCACGCTCCAGACGCGCCACATCGGCAGCCGGAGCTTCTTTGCGATATTTCTCTATAAGCCACGCACCTGTAGTCCACACATAGCGTTCACCGCTGCCATCGGCTTGCAGTTGTTCGCTCACTGCGATAGCTTTAGGAATGAATTCCTCCACATAGCGTTTGGTGACCACCGAACTGAGATCAGTGAATCCCACATCGAGGTGAGTCTTGAAAATTACAAATACTTTTTTTACATCAGGGTTAGGCTGAGCTGCACACATGGCTACACACGCTACACATGCTGTGAATAACAATGTCAATCTTTTAAATACACTTTTCATTACTTTTGATATTTCAGTTAAGGTAATTATACGCACCAGTTAAGGATGTGATATGACTATTGGCTGCAAATTTACAGAATTATTTTGTATAATAGACGAGTTTTACAACTATTTTAATGCCGTAAATGCAGACTATTTGCTTGAAGCCCCCAGCGGGTTCAATTGCTGACGCCGCCAAGCCTTGTTGCCATGGTATTGATTTTTACGTTTCTTATGCTTGGTAAGGCACTCCTTGTTCATACAGGAACTCAGGCGCAAAAGCGATTTCATTGTTCCAATCAATAGTGAAGGGGTCAATCCGGTAGTTTTTGAAGTAGGCCTCATCCTTCAACTTATGGCATATACCCCTGTCGAACAGAGAAGAGAAGTCAAAAGTCCTTTTTTCTCCGTTGCTGAAATGAATGATGAGCGTGTAATCATTCAGGTAGTCTGCTTGTAGGACGGTTAAGATTTTATTCATTAGTTGGATAAGATACACTAAATTTTCAGAACCATTTAGTTGACATAGTCTGGTTGTATTGAGTTTTAGATGAATGTTCAACATTTATTTGGAAAAACATACGCTATTACAATTATGACATAAACCATTGACTCTTGATTATAGTCAATGGTAGTCAAACTTGATGCAATTTTCTATATTCTTCGTCTCATTTGGCAACATCTATCTTTAAGCCTAAGTGGAGCTTGTCGGAGATGTAGTGCAGGTCATCCATCTTGGTGCGGTTCTGTGTGTTGCTGTAGATGTACCAACCGTCCAGTTCGTGCTGCCAGATGTGGCCATCTGACGGGCGCTTCACTTTGCTTACTACATTGTAACCAGCGTGTTGAATGTTCAGGTCGTGTACCCGTTGCAAACCTATACGGCGAAGAACAGCTTTAAAGGTATCAATAGCTGTTGTATGGCACAAAACTGTGCCGTCGGGGAACTGCACGCGAAGTCCTTTCGTGTGGTTCACTACCTGTTTGGTTGGCGTACGGGGATCTTTATCTGGAGTCTTTTTTACGCTGACTACTGGCTCTCCCACTGTCTCTTGTATGGGGGTAATGGTCTTGGCATCGGTAATCTGATTGATTTTCATTTTGCGCGATAGTGCAACACTGATAGGCTCACCAGGGTGATACTCCACCACGAGCACCAAGTCACGTTTGATTGAACTAAGCCTTGGCTCAATGTCTTTACTCATAGCAGGCAGGATTTCGTTACGAATAATACCTTCCTCTATTTCATTGATTTGACGTATCACGTCCTTGGAAAGAACTAACTTTCTTTTTTTGCTCTTCTCAATAATGTCGTATAAATCTTGCAGGGCTTCTGCGGCTTCAGTGGCGTTCATATCCGATTTGTTTATTTAAGATTCGAGTGAAAATAGGCGTTCCATATTAACCACGATAAGGAATCTCGGAATATAATATATTTGTACTCTTATCTAATTTCATTCTTAGATATTGTTCTAAACAAACAATGTTACGTGAGTCTTTAATGCATGGGCCAATTATCACAGCAGTAATGGCACTTAATGGGATAGCCTTTATTACATAAGACCTCCTTATAGATCCATCTTCTTCTTTCGAGAAAAAAGGCATTCCATTATAGGTTACATATCTATATTCTTGTTCACATTCATAAGCTTTGTGCTTACAGGAAATAGCCTTCTCTGTAATTTGTTTCATAATTCCGGCTTTATTAATCGTGTCTTTTATCTTGTCTTGTTCGTGATTTAGTAAATAATGATATGTTTGGTTAACGAGTATCGTGTCTATTTCAACACCTTTGGGATAATAATAATTGCATTTCATCAATTTAACCCCTTCTTCCATGACATTCAAATTGGAATCTGTTTCTTCATTGAATGGCTTTACATTTGAAAAATCAAATTCAAAACAAACACCATGGCCATTTCCTCCATATCCACGCCACATACCTAAATCGTCTTTGCATGTAGATAGTGAAATCACATATACATCACTATAGCATAAATTACGTAATTTCTCTTTCTGTTCTAAATTCAATTTTTTATTTTGATTTTTTGCGTATTGATGAACTTTGTCCATAAAAGAGTTAATATACATGTTGCGCTCAGATATATCATTTAGTGTTGATACATGAGATGCATGAAATAGTAAATAACGGACACCTGTTTTTTCATCTATAATCAGTGATTCATCTAACATTTTATTTAATGTTGAGATTGATGTGTAGTGATAATATTTCATAACTGCATGCTTTTTTCTATAATATTAATCTCATTGTCTGATAATTCATAGATTTTATAAACGATGTAATTCATCTCTTTTAATATATGGTCTTTATCTTGGTAGTTTGGATTTATTATTAAGTTTGCTATACCAGCTAATTTATTAATTACTTTTTCGGAGTTATGGTTGCATGATATGGGAATCTTCTTTATGTGTTCTACTCTAATCTGAGGATTTTTTCCTGGTGCAATCTTTATCCATCCTTTGTTTAGCATATAAAATGTCACAAGTTTTGAATTTAGAATGCATAGTAAACTCAATAATAATATTTCATCATCATTGGCTACGTTAACTGTAAATAGAGAATATCCACAATGGAACTTATTGCATAAGTCTATTGCGGCAGTTATTTTGACATCACTTTGTCTAATTATTAATTTGGAGCGAATAAAGCGCTCGTTACTCTCTCCAATAGAAGGAGTACCTATTTTATTATCCCAAATATATTTTTCAATTGATTTGTCAAAAATAAAATTTGTTTCCCCTCTTTGTTTTTGTAACTTGGTAGGGTAGTTTATTTGAAATGCTTGAATATTGTCTCCACCAGAAATATATGGTGGAAAGGTCGTGTCATCGCACAAAAAGTAATCTTTTACTCCTCCAATATTAACGCCAGTTCTTACATCTCCTATTTTTTCTAATGCTATAGATTGGTTCTCTATTTTACATAGGATTTCACCATATTGGTTTGGCTTGGATATGGAATAATCTTTGTTGCTTTTACAAAGAGAGATGTCTACACGTTGAGTTAGTCCATCTAAATTTTCTTTCCATACAGTATCAGTGTTTTGTTTTGAATCTAATGAAATTATTAGTTGCCCACTTGATACTTTTTCGAAAGCTGTAAGACCAGTCACAATTTCTCTAATGTGATAGTTTGTCAATATATATTTCCTGATGTCTGCGAAGGGCTTTTCAAAGAATGAAAAATCTATTATTAAGTTGCAAGTTCCGCTTGCATTAATGAGATTGAGAGATTTATATAAGAAGAACTGAACAGAGTGATATCTGCCTTTTTTGTTTTTATCTGTAATGTATGAAACAGATGATTTCATATCTTTTAAAACCTCACTATCAATGCTGACAGCTTGACGTGAATAATAACTTATATACGGCGGATTCCCAATGACAATATCAAAACCGTTTTTGCCTTCCCCACGGTTGAATACATCGCTAAACCAAGTGTGCCATAGGAAGAATTGATTATTTCCGGCAAGGTTGATGTTCCTGATTTCATCAAGAATGCTTTGGGCGTATGCTTGTGATGCCAGCTGCTTGTTAATGGTGTCTGCAATCTGTTGGCGTAGCTTTACTTTTTTATCGTGGCCGTTGCAAGAGTAATATGTTGATAGCAGGTGTGAAACAGTCTTTTGCCAGCGGTTTTTCTCGTCATCAAAGAGCGATATTTCTCCATTATCTTTCAGGTGTTCCTTTTCGTAAGTCAGTTTACTTAAGTCAACACCCATAAAGCTTTCGATAAGCGAGTTTCCTTGCATAATCTTATAGTCAAGGTTGGGCAATGGGGATGGAGTTTCTTCATCTACTACGATAGAAAGCCAGAACCGCAAGCGGGCTATATCAACTGCGCCTTTCTCAATATCTACACCATAGATGTTATTTTGAATAATGCTCTTTTTGATTTCGGCACGGTCGTAATGTTGGCTACTTAGCACCTCACGGCAGTGCAAGAGTTCATTGAGCAAACCCATCGGAAATGCTCCTGAGCCGATGGCAGGGTCGCAAATCTTAACTTCTTCAAGAGCTGCAAGAAGTTTAGGCTTTTTATTCTCCGGAATATCAGTAACACCCTCTTCGGGAGAAAACACAAATTGGCGTATTTTGTCCTTTGCTAAGCTTGTGCTTGTTTCTAGATAGGCTATCAACGACTCGCGGCACATGTAGCGCACAATCTCTTTCGGGGTGTAAAAGGCGCCTTTATCCTTGTTGTCCTCCAGCAGATTCTCGAAGATTTTACCTAGCATCTCGGGGTCAACACCTACTTCTGCATCGGTGGGGTCGTTCTCGTCTATGGTGAAGTTGTATTCGCTAAAGAACTGGAACAGCCGTTGGAAGTATTCTACAGGAAAACGGCAAGTGGTCAGGTCTTCGGCTTCGCATTCAAACAATCCTCCGTTCAGATAGGGGATGGATTTCCATTCGCTGAGCAGACTCAGGTTCCATCCCTTGGCGGTGAAGAGCGCCTCGCGTTCTTCAGGACGGGTATTGAGGATGCCAAAGAAAAGGGGTTCGAGTACGGCATCGAGGTAATTGTCCTGATAGGGAGACCGCTCGAAGAGGTGTTGCATGTAGTTTAGGTCGCCACACATCCACCCCTTGCGTTGTAGGAAATGGAGGAAGGTGATGCGACCCATCATCTTCTTGATGTAGTCGCGTACGCGCTTTTCATCCTGCTTAAAGGCACTGATAAGCTCTTCGTTGGCAGGGCCCATTACCCGCTCTACCCATTTGGTGCCACTCTTCACGTAGCGCTTCCCCGTAACATACTCCACAAAGTCGGCATACTGCTCACGATACCGCTCGAAGAACTCGTCGGAAAGAGCCTCAACGGAAAAGGCTTCACGCATCTTTGCAAATGTAACCCCTTCCTTCTGCAGCTTGCTGAAGCGCTCGATAGGCGTGCGATAGAGCAGGTCACGACTACCAAACACATAGGTGAATCGCTTGGGCGAAGTAGCTTCGCCATCAATATCGCATATCAGCGAAAGGCGCCAATGATCGTGACTGCTAAACACCACCAACGCGGCATCAAAGTCACCCCAACGCTTATGGGTAAACTGCTCCACCAACTTGCGGAGGCCTACGCGGCGATTCACCACCGAACCATGGGTGATGACGTAGTGGAACAGACCGATGTGGTAGTGGTCGGGGGTATTGATGGCCCCCAAGTAGTAGCCTTGCTCGTTGGTAGTATCAAGCGGTTCGGGTTTTACCCTCAGCTCATCGGCCTGGAAGAACTGCTGCAAGTAGGTGAGCCATTCGGAGAGGTTAAACTGGTTCTGAAAGAGGGATCTTAGTCTATCGGGGGTAAAGAAGGTATTCATGATATGCTGTTATTGAAAGGTTTCTGAAATTATGATTTGGGGGTCGGATATCTCCTGTGCATCGTGGCGTTGTTCCTTACTCAAGGTTTGGAACTCCTGAATCAGCTGGCTGATGAAGAGCTGCAGGCGGTATTCGTCTTGCTTCATCTTGACCTTGTCGCCTTTGTATTGGCGTGATTGCTTATTGATGCGGCTGGGCAACTGATTATAGAAGCCTTCGTTGATGTAATCCATCAGCACGCTGCAGTCGGCCTGAAGTACAGGGTCAGTGGTTAGCTGCTTGATGCTACGCAGGAATTTGAGGGCTTCCTTATCGCTTCGGTCTAGCTCCTTGCTCTGCACACTGCTTGTATCGGCAGCCTCTACATATTCTGAGGTGTATTGTTGCAGGGCGCAGTTGACGTGCTGGAAATGTGGAGAGTCAGCAGCAAGGGCAACACCTTGCTCCTCAGGCTTGGCCTTGAGATAGGTCATTGCCTCAATAAAGTCGATGGCTTCAGCCTTTCCACTCTTCACGTGATAAAACTCAGTCTTCACCGTGGAGGAGACGAAGACGATGGATTGCCCTTGATGCTTGCCCGTGGCACGTATCACACGGCTCTTCATCGGGAGTGACTTGATTTTATGGTAAAGTTGGCGATTGCTGTTGTACAGCTCGCGTACCTCGCGCAGCAAGGCGATCTTCTTGTCGATGCTGTCCTTCACGTTGCTGTCAAACAGCTGAAACTCGTGCACAATCTCCTCGCGTGAATAGATTTTGGCATCTTCGCCAAAGGCGGAGTGAAAGCCTTGCAGCTTGACAAGGGCATTCTTGTAGAGTTGTATCTCGTTGTCGCCCTGCTTGGAGGGGTAAAACATGTAGTTGTAAATGTTAGGGGCTACCGAACCGATACGGTTCACACGACCGATGCGTTGTATAAGGCGGGTTGCATTCCAGGGTGAGTCGTAGTTGATAATGACGTTGGATCGGTGTAGATTGACGCCTTCAGCCAGCACATCCGATGTAAGAATGATGCTGTAGCGCGTGTCTTGCACGGGGTATTTGGCATCAAAGTTTTCTTTGATGAGCGTCTCATTCTGACGGCGATTGGCAGCCGTCACGAGCAAAACGTCATTACGCTCTTCGTCCTTAGTCAGTCGATTGTAGAGATAATTCAAAGTATCTACGCTTTCGGAAAAGATAACTAGCTTACCTGTAGGGTTGGTGCTGGGGTTGAAGAACTCGGACATTCGAGAGATGAAGAGGGTGTACTTGGGGTCATCATGCTCTTTCTGCCACTCCTTGTTCAGGTCTTCCAGTATCTTCTTGTCGTGATGGAGCATGGTGAGAAACTGAGGCTCGAAAGCATCGGCAGGGAATACAATCTCTTCTGCCAGATAACCTTTTGTAATGGCATGTTCAATAATCTGGTCCAGTTCCATTCCCTTGACTTGCAATTCCTTCACCTTTAGGTCTGGTGCGATGATGACTTTGTCTTCATCAAACATCTTAATCATGCCGTTGGTAATTTGCAGCAGGGTGCGGAGTGACTTTTTGAAGGCATCGAAGCTGCTCTCCAGTCGCTTCACCATGTGGGTGCGGTAGATGCCCGACAAGGTCTGGCCGATGTGTTCGGCATTCTGGTACCTCTTGCGGTAGTCGGGTTTCAGGAACTCCACACCTCGGTAGCGGGCAAAGTCGAGTCCTTTACCTGTTGGGTTTTTCTCACTCTTTCCATCGGTCAGTTGATTCAATGTAGCGTAGAAGCGGAGGGCGGTCTCTTCACTCATCTTATATACCAGTTCATTGGGCGGAAGGATGTGGGGAAAGACGATGCCTTGCGTCTGGAGGTCGGCCTTGTAATCGGGGTCATTGAGGATATTGTTGCGCGTACGGCGTACAGTCACTTTGTCGATCACCCGCGTGCGAATCTGTTCGTAGAGTAAATCCACGTCATGCGTCACGTCGAGGCCTTCCTGTTCATGTCGCTCGTGCATCAGGTTCTTATAGGCCTGGATGTAGGGTGCAAAGAAGCCTTTCAAGTTGGGTACACCATCGATAGTGCAGCTCTGGCTATTCTGAAAGAGAAGAAGCAGGTTCTGGATATCCTCTGGACGATTGTTGAGTGGAGTAGCAGAAAGGAGTATCACCTTCTTCTGCATGCTCTTCAGCAAGCCTGGATGAGCGCAAGGGGATTTGCAGATAATCTGTAGCTGGTTGTAGCGGTCAGACTCATCACTTCTGAAGCTGTGGGCCTCATCCACAATCACCAGATCAAACTCCTCTTTGTCAAGGTACTGCTCACGCCCTTCGAGTATCTTAGAGAGGCTACCATTGGTCACAAACTGGGCCTTCTTCTGAATGCCGAAAAGGGTGAAGGTGTCACGCCAGTTGCTCTCCACAGCTGGTGGATAGACCACGAGAATGCGTGTACTGCTCCCGTTGGCCTCAACAAAGCGTTTGGCTATCATGGTGGCGATAATCGTCTTTCCTAATCCTACGACGTCGGCCAGCAAGAAGCCGTTATGGCGCATCAACATTTGGTAACCTTGGATAACAGCATCGCGTTGATACTTTAAATCGGTCACGCCTTGAGGTAGCTGCATGGTGAAGTCATCTTCCACCATATCACCAAAGGTATCTATCAGCACCTTGATGTAGAGTTCATAGGGGGTAGGTTGCTCGCCTAGGTAGGTCTGCTCGCGGTTCTTCGTCACATCCTCAGCAGTCAGTTCTACGGCTTCGTTCCACAATGCCCAGAATTCATCGGAGCAGTACTTCACGTCGTCATACTCCTTCATCGCTACATTCAGCTCATATTGAGGTGGCTGTTTGATACCCAGGCCAGAGTCGGAGATGTTGGAAGAGCCCATGATGACCCAGCCGTCGCTATGCTCAGTGTGTTCGTGAGGAAGGCAGAGATAGAATTTGGCATGAAGGTTTCTTGTGGCATGGATGCGCATCTGCAATCTCCCGCATACCAGGTCATCGCAGAGTTGCAGGATGCCTTCTTCTACCTCGGGGGCGTATTTTGCGTTGATGATGTCCTCCTTGAACTGCTCGTTGTAAATCTGTTTGGCTTTCTCTTCGTTGGCCAGCATCAGGAGCGCTTTGTTGTGCTTGCGGAAAATGTCATCGATATTGATGCCAATCAGTATCTTGATTTCGCTGACGTCACCCAGTTCACGGCGCAACTTGAAATATCCAGAGGAACGGAAGAATCCTACGACGGCAAGAAAACGGTCGAAGGTGGCCATCTGTGAGGCAATGCCACGGAGTTTGTCGAACAAGGTGTTACCCGCCGTATTGTTGAAAAACTTTGTGCTCATGGTCGTTAGGACGCTATGTCTAACGGCCAAGGACTCCAGTAGCCGCTACAAATACAACAAACCAAAGTAAGCACATAAAGAAAGCGTGAAGCCCTGAACTGTCGCTCGCTTCACGGTTAGAGGCTCCTAGGAATGGCCTTGCAAATCAAAGCGAGCAACGTCAAAGCCCCACGCTGTGAGGTATAGCTATACCACCCTGCATACCACCTGTGGGGCCATTGGCGTAGGGATACACCAATGGCTCTCAGGCATAGTGCAGGCTGTACACAATACAACCAGTGGGACATCTACCGTTGCTTGGTTTTTGATTTGCTTTGAAATTTTCCTAGGATTTCTAACCATCAAAACCAAAGCGTAGTAAACGCCTTACAATATGTCTGTTTCACATCGCCAAGGGTCATACCAAGTATGTGATGGCGATAAGAAACGGTGCAAAACTATGAAAACTATTTGAAATTACCTAATAACAGGCGTTAAATCTTCAGGAACAGCTTGTGGCGGTACATCCAGCGGAGGATGAAGAAGAGGATAAGGAAGTTCATGAAGGTGAGCCACGTGGGGTAGAAGCGGCCCAGGTATTGCTCCAAGCCGTAGCTGAAGGAGGCGGCTACGCTGCGGAAGTTAATGACTTCGCCCAGCAGGTAGGCCGTGATGGAGTTCATGCCATAAATCTTCAGCCACTCCAGACCGCGGATGTGCCCCTTGTAATCAATCCAGTAGTAGAATAGTCCCATGAGCAGGAAGCAACAGCCTCCGGCAAAGAGGGTCATGCTGCTGGTCCACAGTCGCTTGATGATCGGCATTTGTAGGCTCCAGAGTAGCGCGGCAGCAATCAGTACCACCCCGATGCCGAGCAATTGGATCACCACTTTGCGGCGATCGTGTTTACTCCCCATGCGGATGAGTTGTCCGGCAAAGGTACCCAGCATGACGGTGGCACCAAAGGTGAGGCTGCTCCATATCCACGTATAGGTATAGGAGGGGGAGAAGTGCCAGTTGCCGGCTTCGTCCCAATAGACGCCGTCGCGGAAGCGGCCCAGCAGGGTGCGGTCCACCAGCTCGCAGAAGTTGCCCTCGGGGGTGAAGTCACCACAGAAAGTCATCGGTACCCAATAGACCACGAGCAGTAGCAGGGTAGCCACCACCTGTGTGCGCAGGTTGCAGTGGAGCAGGAGCAGGGCGGAGATCAGGTAGCCGGCAGCAATCGACTGCAGGGTGTTGGAGTAGAGGTAGAGGTGCTTCGGGTCGAGACCCAGCAGGTTGCCTTGCACCACCATGCCCAGCACCCAGAGGATAAGGAAGCGGCGGAGTATCTTGCGGTAGAGGGCCTTACGGCCTCCTTGCTGTGCGAACTTGGCAAAAGAGAAGGGCATGGAGACTCCCGTCATGAAGAGGAAGAGCGGCATTACCAGATCCCAGAAGCGGAAGCCGACCCACACCTCGTGGTCAAACTGATAGAGGATGCTATCCATCCAGGGTAACTGCAGCCGACTGCCTAAGGAGACCAGTACGGGCTGGAAGAAGACCAGCAGGAAGAGGTCAAATCCGCGCAATACGTCGAGTGAGGAGAGACGGGAAGTGGGGGAAGTGGGGGTGTTCATCAGGGTATCAGAGGGGGATAAAGGGTGTGTAAATAGATTTTGCATCGAGTAAATCGGGGGCTGAGGCTTACCGCACCTGGTTCATCATCTGCTTGACGCGCGGAGCCAGTAAGAGGAGCGACGTCATCGTGGGGATGGCCATCAGCGAAAACGAGAGGTCCATCACAGCCACCACGGTGCCCAGGGGAACCACAGCGGCCACTACAATCATCACCAGGTAGAAGTAGTTGTAGTACTTGGCGTTCTCCGCTCCGAAGAGGAAGTTGGTACACTTCAATCCGTAGTAGGAGTAGGAGAACATGGTGCTGAAAGCGAAGAAGAAGACCATCACCATCAGCAGATACTGTCCCCAGCCGGGGAGCAGGGCCTCGAAGGAGTGGAGCGCTATGTAGAGTCCTTTGATGCCTTCTGCTGAGGTATAGTTGCCGGCCAGCAGGATGGGGAGGGCAGTAAGGGTGCAGACCAGGCCAGAGTCGATGGCGGGTCCAATCATGGCCACGTACCCTTCGCGCAGGGGGTTGTCGTTGCGCGAGGCACCATGCATCATGCCTGCGGTACCTACACCCGCTTCGTTGACGTAGGCTGCACGTCGGGCACCGGTCAGTGCGGTACCCAGCATACCGCCAAGTCCAGCTTCCATGCTAAAGGCTGAGTGGAAGATGGAGGCAAAGGCCTCGGGTAACCGATCGAAATAGAGGCAGACAATGACGAGCACCAGCAGCATGTAGCCGCTTACCATCACGGGCACAATCTTCGATGAAATGGCCGAGATGCGTTTGATGCCACCGATGATGACGGAACCCACAATGAGGGCGATGACAACACCCATGGCAAAGCGTAGCATGGGGGTGTTGGGAATGCCGGCAGGAGTGGTGAAGACGGTGGTGACCGACTCTACCAGCTGGTTGGCTTGCATTACGCAGAGCGTGCCAATCAGTCCGGCAACGGCAAAAAAAGTAGCAAGGGGACGCCATTGCGCACCCAGTCCGTTAACCAGTGTGTACATGGTGCCCCCTTGCGGTTGACCAGCCGAGTCGTGACCACGATACATGATCGACAAGGCTCCTTCAAAAAATTTGGTTGACATACCTACCACGGCGCTGACCCACATCCAGAAGATGGCTCCCGGTCCGCCTACGGTGATGGCTATCGCCACACCGGCAATGTTGCCCATGCCTACAGTAGAGGCGATGGCACTCATCAGCGCCTGTGCCGAACTAATCTGTCCCTCAGCAGTAGAAGAGCTGCTGTGGCGCAGCGCCTTCATCGCTTTGCCCAGGCAGCGCAACGATACGCAGCCTGAATAGAAAAAGAGGAATAATCCACCCCCGATGAGGAGGAGAAAGAGCGGGTAGCCACAGACAAAGTCGCTGATGCGGGTGATCAGCGTGCTTGCTGATTGCAGGAAGTCGGTCATACGTGTGAGGTAGTCAAGTGTTTGCTATGCCGGTTTATTTGGCCAAATCAGCAATCACCTTCATGATTTCCTGTCCGATGGCTTCGGCCTCTTCGGGGCTCTGTGCCTCGCTATATACGCGGATAATCGGCTCGGTATTGCTCTTGCGCAGGTGAACCCACTTGTCGGGGAAGTCGATCTTCACACCGTCGATGTCGTTGATCTCTTCCTTGCTGTAGAGTTCCTTCACCTTGGCCAGGATGGCATCTACATCGGTCTCAGGCGTCAAATCTACGCGGTTCTTGGCCATGAAGTAGGCGGGATATGAGGCACGCAGCTCGCTCACCTTCTTGCCTTCGTGAGCCAGGTGGCTCAGGAAGAGGGCGATACCTACCAAGGCGTCGCGGCCGTAGTGGCTCTCGGGATAGATCACACCGCCGTTGCCTTCGCCGCCGATTACAGCACCCACCTCTTTCATCTTGGTGGTCACGTTCACTTCGCCCACAGCCGATGCCGCGTATTCGCAACCATATTTACGGGTTACGTCGCGCAGTGCACGGGTTGAACTGAGGTTGGATACCGTATTGCCCGGGGTGTGCTTCAGCACGTAGTCGGCCACGGTCACCAGGGTATATTCTTCGCCGTACATCTTGCCATCTTCGCAGATCATGGCCAGACGGTCCACGTCGGGGTCCACCACGAAGGCGATGTCGTTCTTGCCCTCCTTCATCAGATTCATGATGTCAGACAGGTTCTTCTCCAGCGGCTCAGGGTTGTGCTGGAAGTCACCGGTAGCTTCGCAGTAGAGCTTCTCTACATGCTTCACGCCCAGCTGTTCAAGCAGCTGAGGCAAGATGATGCCGCCCACTGAGTTCACGCAGTCGATGGCCACGTGGAAGTCGGCCTTACGGATAGCCTCTACATCCACCAAGGGGAGTGCCAGCACGCTGTCGATATGCTTCTGGTTGTAGCTCAGGTCCTTGCGGTAGCTGCCCAGCTTATCCACTTCGGCGTAGGTGAACTCTTCGGCTTCGGCAATGCGGAGCACTTCGTTGCCCTCCTCCTTGTTGAGGAATTCGCCATGCTCGTTCAGCAGTTTCAGGGCGTTCCACTGACGGGGATTATGCGAGGCGGTCAGGATGATACCACCACAAGCACCCTCCATCACCACAGCCAGTTCTGTGGTCGGCGTAGAGGCTAGGTCGATATCTACCACGTCCCAGCCCATACCCATCAGGGTACCTACTACGACGTTCTTCACCATCTCGCCTGAGAGGCGCGCATCGCGGCCTACGACGATCTTGTTGCTATTCAGCTTGCACGTTTTTCGTATCAGGGTAGCGTAAGCCGATGTGAATTTCACGATGTCAAGCGGGTTCAGACCCTCGCCTGCCTGGCCGCCGATGGTGCCCCGGATTCCAGAGATTGATTTAATGAGTGTCATTGTTACTTAAATGTTTATAGGTTAAATGATAAGGATAACTCAACGTGATGGATGGCGTGACGTCATTTCCAGAACTTGATCTTGCGCAGGTCGTAATAGTAGGGATAGACGTTTTGCATGGCATAGCTATGGCCCATCTTAGAGGGAACAATCAGCCGCACGTGGGCGTTGTTGCGCACGTAGGTCAGCGGGATGAGCCAGCCGGCGGGTACGGTCGTGTCGCTGTAGTACTCCACCATTACACCCTTGGTAAAGGTGCCGGCAATCTGGGTGCTGGTCACGGCATACTTGAATTCGTCCACGTCGGGATGGTTGATGTTCGAGATGTAGCTCTTGTAGCCATAGCTGTTCTCCAGCAGGGCCTGCTCCTCGAAGCGCACCAGCACGATGTCGTTGGCACGCACCGTGTCGGCAGGGTTGCTGGAACCCTTATCGACAATCTGCATATAGACGCCGCTGGTGAGCTGTACATATTCGTTCTTGCTGACATCGGTGGTCGAGTCGTTGTCGAAGAATTCTGTTTGAGTGATTACGTGGATGGCGCTATCCTTGATAAAGGCAGCGATGGCGTCATCTTCATCCTCGCGCATCTCAGCGTAGGTCTTGGTGTCATCGCAGGCTGCAATTACTCCGCTCAGCAGGAGGAGGCATCCCAAGCTGCAGAGCAGGGTCAGTGGTTTCATTTTCAATTTCATTGCATGTAAATGGTTCATTCGAATGGTCTATTTATGAATACTGTTTGCAAAAATAGCTCTTTTCCTTCACTCCGCATGGATATCGGTGTAAAGTTCAATACTTTTAACCTTTGCAACGGGTGGTTTTACTCTTTAGCTGTTTCGAGCACGGCCTGATAGGCGGCCAGGGCCTCTTCGAATCGGGCGATGGCCTGCTCCATGGTATAGCCCACCAGCTCGCCGCCCGAGGCGTTGCGGTGGCCTCCGCCGTTGAAGAATTCGGCAGCCATCAAGTTGCAGGGGAAGCTGCCCACCGAGCGCAGCGATACACGAATCAGTTTCCGCTCCGTGTCTTCGCGCAAGAAGCCCGAGAGCACCGTGTGGCGGATCTGCAGCGGCAGGTTGACGAACCCTTCGCTGTCTCCCTTGATGTAGTCGAACCGTGCCTGCTCCTCTTTGGTCAGGGTGAGCAGGGCGGCACGAGCGGCGGGATAGCTCTTCATCGTGGTGAGCACGTAGCCCATCAGGCGGAGGCGGCTCTCAGAGTAGGTGTTGAACACCTTGCGGTAGATGGCATCTTTGTCAATGCCCTTGGTGAGCAGTTCGCTGATGATAAAGTAGATTTCTGGACTGTTGGAGTTGAAGGCAAAGCCGCCGGTATCGGTCATCATGCCGGTGTAGATACATTCTGCTCCCGTCTTGGTGATGTCGCTGAAGGCACCCATCTGACAGAGCAGGCGGAAGACAAGCTCGCTGGTAGAGGCGATGTGGGGGTGAGAGATGACTACATCGGTAAAGCTGCCCGGATCGAGGTGGTGGTCGATGAGGATCTTCTTGGCTTTCGACTGTATGACGGCCTCGGCCATCTCGCCTATGCGGCTTGGCACGTTGAAGTCAAGGCAACAGATCACGTCGGCTCGTCTGATGAGTTGGTTGGCAAAGTCGTGGTATTTGTCGTAAAACAGGACCTCTTTGCTCCCTTCCATCCATTTTAGGAAGTCAGGGAAAGCGTTGGGGGTAATGACGTGTACGCTCTTTCCACATCCGGTCAGGTAGTGCCAGAGCCCGAGCGACGAGCCTACGGCATCGCCATCGGGTGAAATGTGGGATACAATGACCACCTCTTCAGCCTCTTCCATCCAGTGGACAAAGGTCTCTACTTTGGCTTGATCTATGATTTTTGTCAACATACTTCTCTTTTTGGGTTTAGTGAGAGGGCAAAAGTACACAAAAAGGGGCAAATGGCGAAATTTTCGTGCTAAAATTATCGGATGAAATAGTGATAAAGTGTCAGCACCCAAATCAGCAGCAGGATGAATCGGAGTATAGGGTAAAGGAGGCGCCCTCGGCACTGGGGGAGGAGCAGCAGGATGGTGTACAGCATGAGGCATTCCGCAGCATCGGGACGGGGCAGGTTGATGCAGGAGAGAGGAAGCCGTTGGATGAAATGAAGGCCACTGCTCAACAGGTGGGTCAGGCCACCGAAGAGGGTGGGGAGCAACGGATCCAGCAACGGGAGCAGCGGTAGGGAACAGGCGGCTGTCAGACCGTAGCCCGCTACCCAGGCGATGCTGAGGTAGAGTAGTAGAGTGATGAGGGGGATGCTCCAGGCGTTGGCTAGCAGAAAGTAGGGGGAGAAGGTCCCGAAGTAGCAGGCTACCAAGGGGGCCGTGCCCACCTGTGCGGTGGTGGATACCGTGATGAAGTTCCAGAGAGCCTGCTTCCAGCGCGAATGGGTGTGGTAGAGCTGTTGGAGAGGGGGAGTAAGGTAGAGGATAGAGGCTACGCCGGTGCAGGAGAGCTGGAATCCTACGTCGAAGAGCCAGTAGGGGCATACGATGAGCAGCAGCAGGGCAGCCGAGGCGAGCGTGTTGAGGCTGATGGTAGGGCTGCCCAGGAGGAGGCCCAGTGTGAGCAGCGAGTACATGGTTACGCTGCGCACGACAGAGGCCGAGAGGCCCGTGAGGAGTGCAAAGCCCCACAGCAAGCAGAGTACTAGAAGGAGGTTGAGCGAACGGAGCCAGCCGATGCGGCGGCGTAGGGCGAAGGTGGGTAAGAGCAGCAATGCGTAGAGGATGCCGACGTGGAGTCCGGAGAGGGCCAGTAGGTGGGAGACGCCGGTACGGGAAAAGGTGGCTTTGGTTTCGGCAGGCAGTAGGGCCTTGTCGCCTAAGGTGAGGGCGGTAATCAACCCCAACGATTCATCGTCGAGCGTGGAGGATTGGAATGTGGTGATGAGCTGTTGCCTGAGGGAGTAGATGCCGTGCAGTATCCGCTGGGCCCATGAGGTGGTCCTGCCCTCCTGTGGGGGATCATGGAATATCCAACTCTTGGGGGTAAGGTAGGCGGTGCCGCTCCATCCACGGCGACGGGCGTAGGTGGGGTAGTCGAAGTGATTGCTGTCGGGCAGTTGGGTGAAGGGGCGTAGGGTGGTGCGGGCTACGAGGAGCTGGCCTGTCCGCCATGCTGCAGGGTTGACTTCCTCCTTCGGGATGTAGAGCAGGTAGGTGCTTTCTGGGGCACTCCGCATTGTGGAGTCGCTTGCCGTTTTCTGGGCCAGCAGTCGAGCTTGGCAGACGTAGGTGCGTGGGCGTTCCTTGGGTGGCGTGATGAGTTCGAACAGGTAGCAATCGGTGGCCGTACGTTTGTGGCTGATGGAGGATGGTGGTGCCACGGGGCGGTGGCAGGTTGCCAGTGCGGCTCCAGCAAAGACAAAGGCCAATGAGAGGAGGGGCAGGTCGCAATAGGTGGCCACACGCAGCCTGAGGCTGCGACGCAAACGGTGGCGTTCAATCAGATAGGCTATCGTCAGCAGGAGAAGAGCCCCTGTAAAGCTTCCCCACAGCAGGAGATGTTCCGCCGTGAGGGGGTAGCAGTCTCCTGCCCAGATGCCTAGGCAGAGGGGCAGGAGTGCACGGATCAAGGGATAGGGAACCGGCACGCCGCAGCCTCCTTTGCTTTAGAGGTTCTTCAGTTGGTAGATAGCCATTTCGGGGTCAGGAGCTGCAAAGACCGCGTTGCCGGCTACGAGGATATCGGCTCCAGCCTCAACAAGTCGAGCACCTGTGTTCAGGTTTACGCCGCCATCCACCTCGATCAGGGTCTTGGCATTGGTCTGACTGATTAGGTCGCGCAGTTGGCGAACCTTCTCCACCGAGTGGGGGATGAACTTCTGTCCGCCAAATCCGGGGTTCACGCTCATCACCTGTACTACATAGACCTCTTCAATGATGTCCTGCAGCATGCTGACGGGGGTCGAGGGGTTGATGGTTACACCAGGCTCCATGCCAGCCTCGCGGATTTGCTGTACCACGCGGTGCAGGTGGGGGCAGCATTCATAGTGTACATTCATCACTTTGGTGCCTAATGCTTTGACCTCGTTGATGAACTTTTCGGGTTGTACAATCATCAGGTGTACATCGAGTGGCTTTTCGGTCAGACGGGCCACATGCTTCAGCACGGGGAATCCAAAGCTGATGTTGGGCACAAATACACCGTCCATGATGTCGATATGGATCCAGTCGGCCTCGCTGCGGTTCAGCATGTCCATGTCTTCTTGCAGGTGTGTGAAGTTGGCAGATAGGATAGAGGGGGCAATGATTGGTTTCATGTTGGGAATGATGAGTTACTGTTTTATGAGGATAGAGGTAATTCTTGGGGTTATTCCATGCGCCACGATGCGTCGGGATGAAATCCGCGAAGCAGCTCTTCGATGGACAGGCGCCGCTTGCCGGGCAATTGCAGTTGCAGCAGGTTGAGCCATCCGTCAGAGGTGGCCACTGAGAGGTAGTGCTTGCCGTCGGTCTGCAGGGTTCCGGGGAGCACTGGAGCCTTCGCAGGGTGGGCTCCATCCATCGTGGTGTTGTACGATGCGGGTGCCGTCTCAAAAATCTTCACGCTGAGGCGCTCGCCGTTGGGGTTGACGAGTTCGCTCCAGGCAGCAGGGTAGGGTGAGAGGCCGCGCACCAGGTTGTGGAGCGACAGGGTAGGTTGATTCCACTGCAGTCGGCAGGTCTCCTTGAAGATTTTCGGAGCCGGACGGAGCGAGCTGCAGTCGGCCAGCTCCTCTTGAGGGATGGAGTGGATCGTGCCGTCGAGGATGTGGTCAACCGTCTCGGTCACCAGCTTTCCTCCGAGCAGCATCAGCCTGTCGTGGACGGTGCCTGCATTGTCCTCGGGGGCGATGGGTACGCGCACCTGTTGAATCACCTCGCCCGTATCAATCTCGTGCTTCAAGAAGAAGGTGGTGATACCTGTCTCCGTATCGCCGTTGATGACGGCCCAGTTGATGGGTGCTGCACCGCGGTATTGCGGCAGGAGAGAGGCGTGGAGGTTGAAGGTCCCCAAGCGGGGCATCGACCAGACCACCTCGGGCAGCATACGGAAAGCCACGACAATCTGCAGGTCGGCCTTCCAGCTGCGTAGGGCCTCCACGAAGGCCTCGTCCTTGAGCCGTTCCGGTTGGAGCAGTGGCAGGTTATGGTCGAGTGCATACTGCTTAACGGGTGAGTATTGCAGCTTATGGCCACGTCCGGCAGGCTTGTCGGGCATGGTAATGACCCCTACCACGTTGTATCCGCCCTCTACAAGACATCGCAGTGCCTCGACGGCAAAGTCGGGCGTTCCCATATAGACAATACGTAAATCTTTCTTTTCCATGGCGGCAAAGATAGTGCAAGTTGAGCGAACTACAAAATAAAACCCGCTTTTATTGACATGTTGCGGCCATCATGCACCCCAGATGACCGCAACGATACCTGCTGCTGTGGAACTTTACCCACAATGGAAGTGGGTCTTTACCAGCTGCTCCATCTCGTCGGGATGGGTGGACAAGTGCTCGCGCAGCGTAGTGTCTTCGTAGGCGCGTAGCTGCTTCAGGATGCCGTCAATTAGGGCGGGGCTGAAGACACCTTGCTCCTCGAAGATGGCCCGTTTGCGCTCCAGGCAGGCGGCCGATGCTACGCAGCTGTCGGGCAGCTGAGCCAGCATCTTGAGGCGGTCGGCGTTTTCGGCCTGGTGGATATTGACATTCACGTAGGTGCGTTGGGCCACGTCGAGGGCGTCAGCCATCTCAAAACCGTGGCGGCAAGCCACGGCCAGGCCTGCAATGAGTTGGTAGAGGTCGGCTGAGCCATCGGGCGAGCGCATCTCTACGGTTTGCTTCTGCGTGGTGTCGAGGTGGCTTTCCGGCTCCAGCGGATTGGCAATGCGGCACATGTCGCTCTCTGCTGTCCAACCCAAGGGTACGCGCACCAGTACGGAGCGGTTGCGGTCGCCCCAGCAGATGTTGGTGGGAGCCTCTTGGTGGGGCACCAGGCGGAAGTAAGAGGTAGGGTTCTTATTACCGAAGGCGGTGATGGCATCAGCCAGGTCCATCATGCCGGCAATGGCACGGCGGGCGTCATCGCTCAAGGCTCCGTGGCTCAGCATACAGTTTTGTCCGTCGCGCATCAGACGCATGTGGATGTGCAGCCCCGAGCCTGCCTTGCCTGTGGTAATCTTGGGTGCAAAGGTGACGTCGTACCCCTCCTCAAAGGCCAGGTTGCGGATCACCCACTTGGCCAGCATCAGCTGTTCGGCGGCATATTCGGCATTCACCGGCAGGAACTCAATCTCGTTCTGTTCGTAGGTCAGTCCGTTGAGCGTGAAGTTGCCCACTTCCGAGTGGCCGTACTTGATTTTTCCGCCTGTCTGGGCCACATAGCTCATGCAGCGGGTGCGGAAGTCGTTGAACTTGGCAAAGGGGGCCGACTCGTGGTAGCCACGCTGGTCGGTGGCGGGGTAGGTATCAGGCTCTTCAGGCTGGATGACGTAGTACTCCAGCTCGCCCATGGCCTGAAACTCCATGCCCGTGGTGCGGCGGAAGGCTTCGCAGGCCTTGTGGAGCGTATATTGCGGGGCGCTCTCTAGCGGTAGGCCATCCTTATTAAAGAAGTGGCAGAGCATGGTGACAGTAGGCTCAGAGGCGAAGGGGTCGAGGAAGGCAGTGCGGAAGATGGGGATGACGTAGAGGTCGCTGCTGCCCGCCTCGATGAAGGGGAAGAGGCTGGAGCCATCGACCCGTTCGCCGCAGGTCAGGATGGTTTCCAGATACTGCAGGTTGTTGATGACGAAGTTGAGAGTCTTGAGTCGTCCATCTGCAGCGGGGTACATAAAGTTGACCATCTGCACCTCTTCGTGGCGGATATATTCTATAATGTCTTGCTTGGTAAATTGGGTGCAAGGCTTGTGGAGGAAAGCCTCCAGCCGGTTGGGGCTTAAATCGATTGGTGAATTCATGGCGTTTTAAGTTTAAATCGTTGGTTCGATGTTTTAAGTTTAACGCGTCAAAGGTAAGCAAAATTTGTTCTTGTTATTGCAAGTTGCTCTTAAATATGCTTAAAGCATAGTGTATAAAGTTTGTTTTGATAACAAAATGACAAATCTGCATAAATACTTTCTTCTCCTCGAACATCTTGCGTTGCTGACCATACATCTCATATATGGCACTAAGAAGCCTCACGTCATGCGGCTGGAGGCAGTGTATTCAGCATCATCGGAGTCTTGTGATGCGTAATATTTCATCTCACTTCAGTTTTAACATAGCAAAGGTACTACATTTTCGTTAAATAAACAGAAATAGCGGTTTTATATAATTGATATTCAGTTAAATGAATAATATTCAGTAAACACTAATTTGCAGAAATCATTTGCTATACAAAAATAATCTGTAACTTTGTCCTCACTAATCATAGCGATAATTGTTTGTTACCATTTGTAATCACGTAAATATACACAGTCATGAGAACTAAGTTTTTTGTTATTATCCTTCTATTTGTAGCCACAGGCCTCTCTGCACAAGAGCTCTTACCCTATCAGGATGTCACGCTCTCTCCTGAACGTCGGGCAGAAGACCTTATCCAGCGCCTGACGTTAGAGGAGAAGGTCAGTCTCATGATGGATGCGTCGCCAGCCATTTCCCGACTGGGCATACCCAGTTTCCACTGGTGGAACGAGGCGCTTCACGGCGTGGGCAGAAATGGCTATACCACGGTCTTCCCTATTACGATGGCCATGGCCGCCTCATGGGACGATCAGCTCCTTCAGCGATGTTTTGATGCAGTGAGTGATGAAGCCAGAATCAAGAATGTACAGGCCAAGGCAAAAAATGAGATGAACCGTTATCAATGTCTCTCCTTCTGGACTCCCAACATCAATATCTTCCGCGATCCCCGATGGGGCAGGGGACAAGAGACTTATGGTGAGGATCCCTATCTCACTTCACGTATGGGATTGGCTGTGGTCAACGGTCTTCAAGGACCCAAAGAGGCCAAATACAAGAAACTCTTGGCCTGCGCTAAGCATTTTGCCGTCCATTCAGGTCCCGAATGGAACCGCCACACCTTTAACATAGAAAACCTCCCTGAACGCGACCTGTGGGAAACCTACCTCCCTGCTTTCAAAGCGCTCGTGCAGGAGGGCGAAGTGGCCGAGGTGATGTGTGCCTACCAACGTATCGATGGTGATCCCTGCTGTGGCAATAATCGTTACCTCCAGCATATCTTGCGTGATGAGTGGGGGTTTCAGGGCATTGTGGTTAGTGACTGTGGTGCTATCCGCGATTTCTACATGAAGGATTGCCATGCCGTCTCTCCAACTCCCAGCATCGCAGCCGGTACAGCTGTACTGGCCGGCACAGACGTGGAGTGTGGCTCGGTATATAAGCATCTTCCCCAGGCGCTGCAGCAGGGTGAGGTCTCGCTGGAGGCCATCAACTGCTCCCTCAAGCGCTTGCTGGTAGGTCGAATCCGGCTGGGCGATCTCGACCCTCAGCCGCTTGTTCCATGGGCAGCTATTCCCCAAGAGCGACTCTGCTCTAAGGAGCATAACGCACTGGCCTACCAAATGGCGCAGGAGAGTATGGTGCTCCTGCACAACAGCAACGCCATCCTTCCGTTGCCGAAGGAGGATATCAATCTGGTCGTGATGGGACCCAACGCTACCGATAGCGTGATGCAGTGGGGCAACTACAGCGGCTATCCCACGCAGACGGTTACTATCCTGCAAGGCATAGAAAAGAAGCTGAGCGGTAAGGGGAATGTGAGATACATCAATGGATGCGGATTGGTTGATAATCTGATAAAAGTCAGTCGCTTCTCAGAACTTACGACCCCGTGGGGAGAGAAGGGAATGGCTGTGGAGTACTGGAACAATACGAATAAAGAGGGTCCTGCCGTGGCTAAGGCGGTTCATACCACGCCGATAGCTTTAAACAACGGTGGCAATACCGCTTTTGCTCCAGGTGTGTCGCTTGACAGCTTTACCGGAAGTTACAGGGCGGTATTTGAACCACAGCGTGAAGAGGACATCGTCTTCCACCTTGAGGCTGATGATGGCTATCGCGTCGTGATTAACGGGAATACCCTGAGTAACCGTTTCCGTCAGGCTCATGGTGTGCAGAAATGGCGGCACACGATCCATGTTAAGCCAGGCGAACGTTATGATATCCAGATAGACTATATCCAGGAGTTCGGCATGGCTCACATGCAGTTCGATCTCTATGTGCAACAGCAGAAGTCGAAGGAGGAGATTCTTTCGGAGGTGGGAAATGCGGATTACGTCATCTTTGCAGGTGGTATCTCGCCCAGTCTTGAAGGCGAAGAGATGAAAGTAGATGCCTACGGCTTCCGGGGTGGCGACCGGACGGATATTCAGTTGCCTACTTGTCAGCGTGACCTGATCAGGGCGCTCCATGAAGCAGGCAAAAAGGTCATCTACATCAACTGCTCCGGGTCAGCTATTGCTCTGGTGCTGGAGGTGGAGCACAGTGAGGCCATTATTCAAGCCTGGTATCCGGGAGAGCGAGGTGGAGATGCGGTAGCTGATGTACTCTTTGGTGATTACAACCCATCGGGTAAACTGCCGGTCACCTTCTACCGCTCGGTGGAGGACCTTCCCGATTTCCTTGACTACACCATGGCCAACCGCACCTACCGTTATTTCAAAGGGGAGCCACTCTGGGCGTTTGGTTATGGCCTGAGTTATACTTCTTTTGCTTTTGGCAAGCCGAAGTACAAGAACGGCAAGCTGACCATCAAGGTTAGAAACAGTGGCCAACGCGCAGGTGACGAGGTGGTTCAAGTCTATCTCCGCAGGATAGCTGATACCGATGGACCCCAAAAGACGCTCCGGGCATTTCAGCGCATCTCGTTGAAGGCTGGTGAAGCAAAGCATGTCACTATCTCACTTCCTCGTGAGTCGTTTGAGGTCTGGGATGAAACAACCCGCACCATGCGTGTCGTCCCAGGTGAGTACGAGGTGATGGTTGGTTCCAGCAGCCGTGATATTGACCTTCAGAAGATAAGGGTTAAGATTCAAATTAGTAGCCCGGGTTCTGTTTGAGTTTCTTGTTGATGGAGATGGCCCGCGAAGGGATGGGGAACACCGTGGTGTAGCCGTTGGCTTCGCGTGGTAGCTGCGGACGCTGGTCGTAGGCCTGGTGGAAGAGGCCGAAGCGGATGAGGTCCTGACGCCGCCACCCTTCCCACATCAGTTCGAGCAGACGCTCATCGAGGATGGTAGAGAGCGTAGCTGTGCGTTCGGGCATATCCACGCGGCGGCGCACCTGGTTCAGCTCGGCAGAGCCATCCTCGCCGTTGCGTACCTTGGCTTCGGCGGCCATCAGCAGCACGTCGGCGTAGCGGAAGAGCACGATGTCGTTGCTCTGCAGCTGGCCGTCGGAGTAGGCTGTACGGTCCACCTCATACTTGCTCATCCGGGCTCCTGCGGTCTTCTCGTAGGGAGAGCCCGTGAGGTCGAGATTGACCTCCAGCGGCATGTAAACCAGTGGGTCACCTCCTTGCATGGTGACCACCTTGCCATCGACATACACCGTGTCGCTGTAGAAGTTGAAGGCGTAGCGCGTATCTTCTTCGGGCGTGCCGTAGCCGTAGGCCCTGATGGTGGATAGTGTGGCGCATGAGCCGTTTTCAGAGGCCGTACCCACGGCGGCTCCGTGGCTGTAGTGGCGCGAACGGAACAGGTTCTTGAAGAGCGAGGTGTAGAGCGTCTTGTCCATCGGGATGGTGAAGATGTTCTCCGTCGAGACCTCGTTGCTGATGCAGAAGTTGGTCGTGTAGTCGGGTTCGAGTTGGTATCCCAGCTGCTCCACTTTGTGGCAGTAGGCGAGGGTAGTCTCCCAGGCGTTCAGGCTTCCACCGTCCACATCGAAGCGGATGTCCCGTCCGTTGGGGCGCACGCCGTCCGTCCAGTCGTCGTCGGCATAGACCTCGGCATTGAGGGCCAGTTTGGCGAGCAGGAAGTAGGCCACGCCCTTCGTGAACTTGCCGTAGTAATAGCCATCTTTCTGGCTCATATCCTCTGACAGGTAGGGTGCTGCTTCCTGCAATTCCTTGAAGATGAAGCGGTAGGTGACGCTGCGTTCGGGCTGCTCGATTTGCTTCAGCTCGGAGGTGAGGCTCAGCGGCACCCTGCCGAACATGTCCATGGTGTAGAAGTAGAACATGGCACGCAGGGCCCTGACCTCCGCCTTGCAGACGGCCATCTCGCGCTCGCTGAGCATGGTGCGGCCATATTCCTCCAGTTTGTCGAGCGAGAAGTTGCATTGGCCGACGACCTTGTAGAGGTAGAGCCAGGTGGCATAGAGCGCTTCGTCGTATTCGCGCCATTCGTGGAGGTAGAGATCCTGCCAGAAGCCGCCGTCGTACCAGTCGCCGCCACGGGTCGGCAACATGGCTTCATCGGTTGTGAAGGTGTTGAAGTCATATACGCCGCGGTAGGTGCCTTGCAGCCCCTGGCTGTCGCTGCTGCCGCCGATGTAGTTGTAGAGGGTGGCTACGGTGTTCTTGTAGAGGGCGGTAGCATTTTCGAAGGCTTGCTCCTCGGTCAGTTGGGTCTTGGGCTTCTCGTCGAGGCAGGCCACCAGGGTGAGTGCCGTGGCGACCCCTATAAATAATGATTTTATCTTCATGATATGTAGTCAATATATTGTAGATTGTTTGGGTTAGAATTGAATGCTTACGGCCATGGTGTAGGAGCGGAACACGGGGTAGGAGCGCTTGTCGTCGATGCCCAGGGTGTTGCTGACTACGTGGCTGTTGATCATCGGAGTCAGGCTGCTGTAGGAGGTGATGGTGGCGAGGTTGTTGACGCTGCACGACAGGCGGAGCGAACTGATGTGCCTGCTGGACCTCAGGGGGACGTTCCACCCCACCGTGAGGTAGTCGAAGTTGAGGTAGTCGCCTCGCTCCAGCCAATAGTCGGTCACGGTCTGGTCGTTGATGTTGTGCCGTGGCGCCTCCTTCATCACGTTGTAGTCGGGGAACGAGGAGATATTCATGTAGGTGAGCGAAGTGCCGTTGTAGATTTTGTGGCCGAAGGCACCGTTCATCTGGAGCGATAGATCAACGTGCTTGTAGCGGAAGGAGATGTTCGAGCCCAGGGTCATCTTGGGCGTGGCCTGCCCTGCCACGTAGCGGTCGTCAGCATCGCCCACACCGTCACCGTTCAGGTCCTCGATGGCGTAGTAGTAGGAGCCGTCAGGGTTCTTTGTCAGGCCGGTGCAATGGGGGATGTAGAAGACGCCGAGCGGTTGTCCCTCCATCTGATAGACGATGTTGTTGTTGCCACCGTGGAATCCGGCGCCGTTCAGCTGACCGATGGGTACGGGGCCCGGGCCGGTCAAGGTGTAGCCTCGGTAGTCACCGTCCAGGCTCTCCAGCTTGTTCTTCTGCCAGGCGATGTTGACGTTGAGGTGGAGGTCCATATCCTTTTTCCGAATGGGCGTGTAGCTCAGTCCCAGCTCCAGGCCCCGGTTGCTCATGCTGCCGACGTTGGCCAGCAGCTTATCGTAGGTGAACGGGGGCACCGGCACGCTGTAGAGGTAGAGCATGTCGGTGGTCTTCGAGTAGTAGTATTCCGTCGTGAGCATCAGTCGGTTGTCAAGGATGCCCAGGTCCACGCCCACGTTGGTCGTGCTGCGTGTCTCCCACTTCAGGTCGGGATTGTAGTTGCGCAGGTAGGTCATGGTCACGGTGGGTGAACCGAACATGGGTACGGTGCCGTTCTGCTCCATCAGGGCCATGGAGTAGTAGGGGCTGATGCCGCCAAGGTTTCCTGCCTGGCCGTGTCCTGCCCGCAGTGCGAGGCGGCTGATCCAACCCACGTGCTTCATGAAGGGTTCGGCCTTGACATCCCATTCTGCCGAGATGGAGGGGAAGAAGCCCCAGGTGTTGTCGTCGCCCACCATCGAGCTGCCGTCGGCACGGCTGGTCAAGGCCAGTGTGTAGCGATTCTTCAGCGTATAGCTGACGCTCCCCATCAGCGAGGCGAGCGAGGGGGAGTCGTAGCTGCTGCCGGTCCCTCCGTAGGGACGGATGGAGGCGGCACCCAGGTTGTTGTATCCGAATTCGTTGGACGACAATCCCTTCACCTGCGTCCAGAAGGCGGAGTGCGTCTCCTTCTGATACTCGCCCATGAGGGTGGCTTTCAGGGTATGTGTCCCCCACCGGTGGGCGAAGTCCAGGGTGGCGTTGACCAGCCAGCTGTCGCTTTTGGCTTCGTCACGGATGGCCTGTCCCTGTGCCCATACCCAGGTGGGGCAGAACTGTCCATTCTCCTGCGAGGTATAGGTGTAGGAGCCGAAGAGCTTTGCGCTGATGTCGTTGCTCACCCGGAAGCCCAGCTGCATGTGGGTGTTGAAGTTGAGCATCTTGGTGTCGTTCTTCATGCGGAGCAGGGCGTCGGGTGGGTCTATCTGCGAGGCGTTGGGGTTCTTATTCCAGGAGCCGGAAGCGTCTCTGCCGTAGCGCATCGTGGGGTTCATGGAGGCGGCAGCGTAGAATATCTTCTGCGTGTCAAAGAGCTCGTTGCTCTTCTGCGACGAACCGAACACACCCAGGTCAATGGTCAGGAGGTCGTCGAACGCCTTCTGCATCAGGTCCACTTTGGCGATGAAGTTCCGGTAGGCGTTGGTCTTCACCACCGCCCTGTTGTCCAGGTAGCCGATGGATGCGCGGTAGTTGGAGGAGCTGTTGCCGCCGCTGAAGGCCAGGTGATGGTTCTGTACGAAGCCCGTGCGGGTGATGGCCTCCGGGAAGTTGGTGTCGTAGCCACCGTCAATCCACCCTTTATTCCCCTGTTTGGCCAGTGCGATGTACTCGCTGGCGTTGAGCATCTCGATGTTCTTATAGACAGCTTGCAGGCTCATGTTGACATCATAGGATATCTGGAAGGCTTCGCCGTGCCCTTTGACCGTGGTCACTTCGATGACACCCGAGGCACCTCGCGAACCATACTTGGCAGTCTCTGCGGCGTTCTTCAGGATGGTGAAGCTCTCGATGTCGCCAGGGTAGATGCTGCTCAGGGTGGTCAGGTCGGCTGATACACCGTCGATGATGACGAGCGGGTCGTTGCCGCCCGTGAGCGAGGTGGTACCGCGCACGCGCACGCTGTTGAGCATGGCGGTGGGGTTGGAGCCTGCTGGCGTGATGCTCACGCCAGCTGCCTGACCGCTGAGGGCTTCGATAGGGTTGTTGACCAAGCCTTTGTTCATGCGGTCGCGGGTCACCTTATCTGCCGAACGGGATAAGGTCTCTATGGGCTTGAACTTGAGGCTGTCCTGCGATATGTGGTGCGCATTCTCCTGTGCCTGTGCCTGCTTGCTGCTGGCAGGTAGGAGGTTCAGCATTCCTGCTGCGATAATGATGGTAAGTAATCTGTTTCTCATTGGCTTTCAAAATGAGGTTATGCTTATGCGTTGCAAAGATAGGGCTTATTTTCATATCAGCAACAATTTTCGCTAAAAGAAGATAATTTTTGATTATTTGCCCATTATTAGTATCTCTGCTTTTGTGGTGGAGGGAAAGAAGGCTATCTTTGCGTAAAACAATAATTCAAGCCTGGGGCAGCGCAACCTTCGGTGCCCTTCATCCGTGCGCCAGTTAGGAATAAGGCTTTTCGGGACTGCCTGTAATGTTCATCAATTACTCTGTCAATCATATACGAATTAATATATTTTCAATGTTTCTCCCAGTTCTTCAGCGGTTGAGGGGCTTGATTCGATAGGTAGTGGGCGACGTCTTCATCACTTGCTTGAACTGGGAGTAGAAGTAGGGGGGTAGCTGCCGATTGCTTTGGCAAGCGGTGTGGGTGGCGTGCATGGGAAGAACTGTGCAACTTATTGCTGCTGTTTTCTGAGTTTTTTTACTGCTTTCTCCAGCGACTCGGTGGGCTCGATGATGTTGTAGTCGGCCCAGTAGTCGGCATCCCAGTTGGCTTCGGCCTCGTCGTCAAAGAGCCGCTTGCTGCCGAAGGCCTCCTGCAGCGGGATGTTGCCCTTGGGGGCTTTGTTCAGGTCAACGGTCACCATCTCCGAGGTCACCACGTAGGCCGAGGCAAAGAGGCGGCGCTTCCAGTCGCACTTGAAGCGGATAGTGCTCTTCACATAGTCGAGCGTGGAGCGGTCGCCGTGCTGGCGGTAGGCAATCACCGTGCTGGCCTCGCGCACACGAAAGCGCAGCCCGGCAGGCTTCTTCTGCAGCAGTATCTTGTTGGCCTTCTCCTCGTTGCTTACGTCCAGGGCGCACTCTATGCGCGCTAAGCAGAGCGACTGCATGTCGATGTAGAGCAGGCCTGTGAAGAGCGGATACTCCACCTTCACCAAGGGCTTGAAGCTCACTACGTAGTGCAGTCGGTCGTGCAGCACGTCCATCCGCTCGTGCCGGAAGGCGTAGTAGCCCATGGTCTCGGCGTCGAACAGGAAGTCGGCATTCTTCACCGCATCGAAGTGTACGGACAGCGTGGGTCCGCCCTGCACCTTGATGGCCAGTGTGTCGCGCGACTTCTGGCTCAGCAGCCTCCTCCCGCGCTCTATCCTGACGCGGTCCTTGCCCAAAGAGCGGTGTTTGTATCCCTCTTTGAAGACCTCCATCACCCCTTCCGAGATGCCCACGAAGCGGCTACCTTTCATAATGGTTTCGCGGTAGAACATCTGTAGCATCTGGGGTTGCAGGGGATAGTTCGCACCCACCCTGGCCAGTGCCTCATAGACCAGCTCCTTGGCATCGCCGCCATAGACCGTCACTTCGCTCAGCAGGCGCGACTCCGGCACGAGCAGCACCGTGATGCCCTCTGGCTTCTGCATCACTTCGCTGCAGGCCACGCTGCGGCAGGCATAACCCAGGCAGGCGAAGTGCAGCTCCTGTGGCACCTCGTTTCGGGGGACTTTCAACACAAACACTCCATCACCATTGGTCATGGTTCCCACCTCGCTGTGAGGAAGAAATACGTTGACGTTAGCCAGCCGCTTGCGACTCTGTGCATCCTTCACGATGCCTCGCAGTGTCAGCGTGCTGTCTGGCAGTACCAGGCTGTCGTCCACCGCCCTATACCCAGTAGCTCCGATTGCGACCGTGCTTCCCATTCCGAGCCAGAGCACGAGCAGAATTCCTATCCATAGCATCTGTTTCATAACCCTATCCGATTTTTGAAGGTCACCCATCCAGTTCACGCTACAAAAATAGGCATTTCCCCTCAAAACGCCAAGCCAAAGAGTGGATAATTTTTCGTCCAGCATGCTGTTCGTTTTACGGATGGTGCAGCTGGGTATAAAGTAGCTTGGTATAAAAATGCATCATGATGCATATCCCGAGGCTTACAAGGGAGTGGTTCTTGAAGAACCTTTCTTTGGGGCTTGGAGGGGCTACGGCAAGGATGCCGAGAAGGATGCTTTTCTGGACAGTATAAAGGTTGAGCTGGACAGAATCTACGTGCTGCTCTATTCATAGCCTTTGGGTGGGGTCACTCTTCAGCAGCCAGCTGTGGATCGGCTTCGGGCAATGTGTAGGGCTTGGCGACGCGTCGGTCATCCAGGAAGATTTTGTTAAGGGTCAGCTCCAGGCTCTGGAGCGTGGCTTCGCGGCAGTCAGGCTTCAGCTGGCATTCCCACACCGTGATGCAGTGCCATCCCATACGGGCCAGTAGGTGCTGCACCTCCTTGTCCCGCTGTTGGTTTCGACTCATCTTACGGAGCCAGAAGTCGCTGTGGCTTTTCGGCAGCGAGTAGTACTTGCACCCTTCATGCTTGTGCCAGAAGCAACCGTTCACGAAGATGCAGGTGCGGTATTTGCGCAGCACGATGTCCGGCTTCCCAGGCAGGCCGCGGTGGTTCAGCCGGTAGCGGAAACCGTGACTCCATAAGAACTTGCGCACCAGCAGTTCCGGCTTGGTGTTCTTGCCGCGTATGGCCGCCATGTTGCGGTGCCGTTGTTCAGGAGTCATAGGGAGTTTCATGCCTTAGGCTGATACCTGCGAAGTATCTCCGCAACATCAAAGATTTCTTTTTCATCGTTTCTCAATCATTTTTAATTTCAACTTCTGGAAGCGGATTTGTTCTTTTACATCTACTGTTAGGCATTGTGCTTTCTGTATAAGAACTTTTAGGCTTGGCTGTGCAGAATCAGTACACCATTTAAATATGGTTGCTTAGTTTCTGCCAAGTTGTTCGGCAAGCCATTTGTTGGTTCGATTATGTTCTACAAGCACGACCTTTATCCAGTTTAAATCCTTCTTATAATCGTTATTATTTCCCTAACATTTTTTTTTGTTCACTCTCCAACCTCCGCTCCACCTTCTTTACATCCTCGGCAGGAGGAAGATTTTCGGGAATGATGCCTCGCTCCACTAGCATTTTCCTTACAGCGGCATTGTTGTCAATATGCTCTTGCGTGATGTTCTTCTCTCCATGAAGGTCTTTGGTCTGCACGTTCACGCTGGTCATCTCGGCAGCAAAGTCTT
>CAMCUZ010000014.1 GCA_945879145.1 uncultured Mediterranea sp. | reverse complement strand
TATTTGTTTAATCTACGGCAACTGTAACTTGCCGCCATGCGGTTGCAAGCTTTAAGGAAACCACGGTATTTTAGATTGCTGATACCGTTGAAGGCGGCAATTACAGGAAGTCCACTGAGACGCTGGCTGCGGAATGCGTCGCGTAAGGTTCTATCAAGTACTTCAATGATAAGGCAGAAGGAGATGATAAAGAGTATGCTCCCAATGAATGCTATCAGCACATACATCATGCGATTACGGCCATTATCTGCCAATGGATAGGGTGGTGGAGCTACTGTTTGAAGATTGCTAGTACTCATCTCAATATTCTTTAATCGCATGTGGGCTTTTGCCAATCCATCTAATTGTACACGATAATTATCTTCTGCAATACCGATGGCACGCTCTTTACGATTGACTTGGGTTCCAATAGGAGACATGTGGGCATAGTGCTCCATAATGCTTTCCTGTCTTCGCTTAAGCACATCCAATTCAGCTTTAGCTTTCGCTTCATTCACACAAGCGGTTAACCATTCTGTTACCATATCTTCAATTCCAACGCCTTCTTTAGTGAAACTGAATTGATTCAAGCTGTCTGATATTTGACTGATTCTTTGCTCAGTACGTGCTAAATCTTCTCTTTCTTTTTGGGTCACCTCAGGATCAGAGTTTGTGAAAATCTCTTTCTCCATGATTTGTTGATTCAAGCTACTTACTCTGTTTAACTCTTGGAGCAATGCAGAATTATTTCGAATAATATTTGCTCTAATATCCATTCTTTCATCTAACATTTTTCGAAGAGAAACAGCCCCTTGATACGTTCGTTCAGCTTCTTCGTATCTATCATCCACTTGATATCTAGTGCCAGCTAACGCTTTGGTTTCTTCTCCATAATTGATGACCTGTTGTGCTACATTGTAATGCATGAGGTCATCTTCTTCTTCATCCAATTTTTTCTTTGTGATTCGTACTTGTTCTTCAAAATAGGCAATTACATCATTGGTCGCTTTAAAACGGAGAATTTCATAAGCTTTCTTCAACTCTTCAATTAAAAATTCAACAGTTTGTTGAGTCATGCCTGGGTCTGCCGAGGTATAGGAGATATGAAGAATATCACTATTGCCCGCACGACGAATATCAATGCCATCGAGTGCAGATAAGCTATAAAATTGGACATAACTATTCAACATTTGGTAAATGAAATTGTGTCTATCTTCTTTTTTATAGCTTCTGAGTTTCTCTAATGTTATGTTGACGTCCTTTCTATCTGCTAAAGCTAATACTTCGCGAGGTGCCATCTCCAGGAGTTGTCGGTAATGTTTAGCTTGAATATAGCGATTGTCATTCCATTCTTCACCGTATGTAAAGGCATTGGCCAATAAACGAAGAGATACTTCCTGTAGCGTTTGCTGGGATTTTCCAATATTAATCAGGTTATCAAAAGAACTTGCAATAGCTGCATAGTTTGTTGAAGTGCCATCTAAAGAAGTCTGAGTAGATACTCCAGTGTAGATGCTCCCTTTTACGCTGTAGCTGTAGGGTAGAAACTGGGTGAAATAAATGACCAGTCCTGTTACAATGAGCGATCCCCATATCAAACGATAGCGTATGCGGTAGAGAAACTGGGAAATAAAGAGCAAGATATCCATAGATAGTCTGTTTAGTCATTAATAATCTTCACATTGGTGAGCATTTCTAGTAGCGTTATGGAATTGTGTAACTCTACTCGGCTTTGTTCGTATGATGTGACAGCACCTGAGCGTCTTGCTCTTTCAATTGCTAGTGCGTCTATTGTCATTTTCCCTTGGATGAAATTGTATTCAATAATTCTCATTTGAGCATTATAGAGTGCTGCTGTTTCTGCCTTGGTTCCAATTGTTGCTAGCTGTATTGTGACCTGGTTGTAGGCTTCAAGCACCCTTAATCGTCTTTCCTCCATCACTTCTTCTTGTTGATATTGAAGTTGTTCGATATCGTAACGGTATTTTTTTAGTTTTAGTTTTCTATTTGTAAAGTCTCCTAAGGGAATGCTGATACTTGCTCCTATGCTAAAGTTGTGTTGGGCACTTGCCATACTTGTTTGGTACAACGGGGTGTATTCATCGCTGTTGTTACTTAAAATGTTGTAACGTCCATATGAATAAGAACCGTTAAAGCGTAAGTTGTTCCACCAGTCACGCTTTTGCAATTGGTACTCGTTTTTCACTTGCTCAACTTGGCTTCGGGCTTTTTTTACAGTGGCATTCTCTGTCACAGCATCCAGAAACACCTGCAGCGGTGGCAACTGAATCTTCTCAATCCCCGTAGGTACCCCCGTTGACATGGAGTCCAGTGCTGCATCGGCCTCTTTGAGGGCATCTAGCAGCTTGATACGTTGGCTTTGGTCTATGTTCTCTTGGGCATATAGATGGGTGGTCGCTGTCAAGCAAAGTAGGCAGGCGGCTAGCTGAATCCATTTCATATAGTTCGTCTTTGTGTATTTCATCTCTACAAAATCGTTATCTTGGGGTTAGACATTTTCTTTTTGGATAAAGGCCGTGAACGTGCGCAGGATTATCTTGAAATCCATGGCGAAAGAGAACTCGTGGGCATAACGCACGTCGAGCTGCTTACGCTCGGCGGCCGACATGGCTCCTGCGCCTCCTCGCTTCTCTACCTGCCACAGACCGGTCAAGCCTGCAGGACCCAGGAAACGCTCGATGTCGTCATCATTGGTCAGCTGTTCGGCTTCGTAGAGCGGTAAAGGGCGGTTGCCCACTACGCTCATGTCACCCTTGAGGATGTTGATGAGCTGAGGCAACTCGTCGATGCTGTACTTACGGATGAAACGACCTACACGGGTAACGCGTGGGTCATTCTCTATCTTCACAAAAGCATTGGCCTGCTTGGTGCGCTGCTGTTGGGTGTATTCCTCTTCGCTGATGACGAAGTCATCGCCTATCAGCAGGGTATCGTCAGTTTCGTCGCCGGTCAGCTGAGGCATCTCCATGGGAGTGGTCTGGGCTACTGGCTGTGAGTTAACGGCATATTGGTTGAGGGCGGAGAGCTCTTTCAAACGGCGGTCGGCATTGGTGTACATGGAGCGGAACTTCAGGAAGTCGAATATCTGATAGTTGGTACCTACACGCTTGCTGCTGTAAATGATGGGGCCTTTACTCTCCAGACGGATGGCTATGGCTGTGCCAATCAGCAGGGGAGAGAGTGCCAACAGGGCTCCTAAGGAAACGGCAACGTCGAAACAACGCTTCCAAAGGGGAAGGTGGAAGGGGTGGGGCAGATTGTCTTTGTACTTCTGCTTGAACTCTTGCAGCTTATACATTTTACGCTGGTGGAGGAAATCTCCTAATTCTTTCATCCGCTGGGCCGTAACGTCGGGCGCAATCAGGTTGCTCACTCCGGATTGCAGGTAGCTTTTGCGCTGTTCGCCGATGGGGGCGACCGAGCTGATTAGCAGGATATAGATGCGCGGAAAGCGTTTGTGCAGTTCGGCCAGTTCTGGGCATTGCTCTTCGGCACGGGTCTGCTCTACAAGCAGCATGGTGTCGTAGCGTTCGCGTATGCCTTCAATCTTCTGGCAAGCCTCCTGAAGGGTAGGCAGCGGGATGAACATACCAGGGCATACTGCAGAGAGATGCTGCAGTGTGTCGGTATGGCTACCTACGTAGAGGGTATAAATCATGCCTTGTCCCATGGCCTTATACTAAGTATTTCTTGACACGGGCCTTCAGCTCCATGGGGTTGAAGGGCTTCAGGATAAAGTCGGCTGCTCCCGCTTCGAGCAACTGGATGCGCTCGGTGGTGCTGTCCTCGCTGGAGAGAATCACTACAGGGATGTGGTTGTACAGGGGGTTACTTTTCATATAATGAAGGAACTCCTTGCCGTCCATGTGGGGCATACGGATGTCGGTAATGACCAGGTCGGGGTCGTTGCCCTGGCTCAGCCAGTCGATGGCTTTGAGGGGGTCTTCGTAATATACAAAGTCGTTCTCTTTGCCTAAATAGACCTGGAGTACTTTTCCTATCGTGGGTTTGTCATCTACAAAAAGAATGGTTTTCATTGTATGGGTAAATGGTTTTGATGTTGTTGATATGTTGTTTGATTGTTGTTTCTCTGTTGTTGGACTTAACGCATCACGTAGCCTGCGTTAGGGCGGAGGTACCAGTCTTGAGCCTGATTACGGTCGCGGGCCCAGTCGATGAACTCGGGATAGGCACACTCGGCCGGGGTATCGGTACGGGAGATGTTGACGTACTCTTTGGGATAACGGAATCCGTAGGGTACGCAGACAGCCCAGGTGTTGTTGCCTGCCAAGTCGAGGTTAAGCTTCTGGATGGTGCCAGCTGCTGTGGCTCCATACTTCCAGAATTCATAGAGGTGAACCTCCATGCGCTTGGGCATGCTCTTGTAGGTGTAGCAGATAAAGAAGTCGAGGTTATCCTTGGTAAGGATGGGCTCGGTACGTGTCTGGTCGGCCAGCTCGAGGATGATTTCGTAAGTATAGGTTTTGGCGGTGGTACCTTGGCCTGTATTGACGAGTTGGCCATAATTCACCCCGAACACTTCGTGTACTTCGCCGGCTATGGGAATCACGACAGAGGGGTCGCTATCCTCGCGCAAGGAGGTGGGATTGAAGGTGAACAGGGAGTATTTGCTCTTCAGTGATTCCTGGAAGCGGCTGTCTGCTCCACCACTTCGCACGGCGGCTATCTGTTCTTTCTGAATGCCTACCAGGCGCAGACCAATGCCTACGGTTTTGCTGGCTCCTGCGGCGGTAAGGGTGACGTCGAGCTGGATACGCTTGATGCGGTTGCTCTCTTTCTCTCGGTGGTAGGTGGGAACCACGTCAATGACCACATCGTTAAAATCGTAGTCGCCCACCAGGGGGTAGTTGTCCTCGAATACGTAGGTGTAGGAGAGGGGTTGCTCGGGGGTAGGTTTGCCGCTTTCAGCGGGCTTGTTGCCCTCCCCGGTACATTGGTCGGCTTCAATAAGGATGGGTGATTCTCCCCAGCGGGCTAAGGTGCCTTGGCTATTGAGCAGGTAGTGCATGAAGGTGGCCTTCTCCCATTCGGTGACCGAAACCTTTTTGACTTCGTAATAGACGCATCCGCCCTGGTGGCTGAAGCCGTTGAGTGATACCAGGTTGTTGATACGGAAGAGGGCTTCACCGCGATCGGGGCCTTGCACCTTGTTGCCGTAAGCCAGGCGGGCATCTCCCTCGATGGTTATCATGGATTGCTGCCCCAGGCGAATGGTCTTATTTTTGTTACCATTGTTGCCATACGAGGCCAGCACCGCTGCACAGCTGTTGTCCATCAGCAGGTTGCCGCAGAGGTTCTGAGTGACTCGCAGGAAGCAACCGTTCTCAATGGTGCTGCTGACTGTTGTACTGCCAATGGTAGCTTGTCCCATGTTGGTAAGCTTGCCGCCTTCGTCGCTGATGAGCAACTCGTCGATATCCAGATTGCCGCAGTTATAGAAGTGGCTTTTGCTGCCCCGCATGTCGATGGTGTTGACCTTTATGGTGCCGGCATTGTAGTTGACACGCCCGTCGGAGCCTGTCGGCATCACGATGTAGCCTTGTTTCTTGCCGTCTTGACCGCCCACGTAGCCTCCGGGATAGACTGTAAGGGTGCTGTTGCCATTCAGCTTCAGGCTCTTGTTGTCTGCTCTGCCATCGGGCAGCTCAATGCGACCTGTGGAGGTGACTACGATGTTGGCACCAGTCTGAATGGCGGAGATGTTGCCGCCAGGTCGCCACGTGCCTTGGATGATGATGGTGGCGGGGTTGCTGGGGTTGCTTTTCACCCTGAAGTCATTACGGAAGATGTCGCTTTGGGGGATTTTCCATACCTCGCTGGCTTTCACCGTGGTGTTGGACTTGATTTTCTTGGCTCCTTTGGCCATGCTGAGTATCTCACTCTCGCTCTGAGGCGGGGTGTAGGGCTGAATCAACGAACTGCCTGCACGGGTACTGAAGGTACGGGTGGAGGCTGTCTCGCCAAAGGTGGTGCTGACGGCATTGTTGCTGATAGAAACCAGGTGAGCCACTACGCGGCCTGCGGTGTCGCGCTTGCAGACAAAGAGTTCGTCAAGGTAGGTGGGGCAGTCGAAACGGGTATAGAACTCGTTCTTCGTGGTGGCCTCGCTCTTGCAGAGCAGGGTAGCCTTGCTCTCTTCTTCCAACGGGTTGGTGTCGTAAATCAAAATATCGTACGCACTGCCGTTGTGGTCGTACACCTTGACGGTAACACTGACCATACGCGTCATCTTCCAGTCCAATTGCGGATCGATGTCCTTCACCGGAAAGGCGTCGTCGTAGAGCTTCTGTACCAGCTCTTCATTAAAAAGGTCCTTCACACAGCTGCTCAACAAGGCAAGCAACAGAAGGATAAACACCCCGATAAAGGGGTGATTATGCAGGTTGGTTTTCATATATACATATTTTATGGCTCACAAATATACGTTTATTTGTCCATATAAACCTTATTTCTCTCTCTCTTCGTAGATTATTAATAAAAAATAACTATTTGGAGTGGTTAAATGTGTCAAGTTTACGTTCGCATTTGGCAACTTTCTTCCTTTTTACCTCGTATTATTCTGTCGAGGGCATTGGATTGTTCGTTTAAAACAATTAACTTTGCAGCCAGAAAGTTTCACCTAATCGCTGCTGCCATGTTCATGAATGTAAATTGCCCCTCTGTACTCCTTATTTATACTGGGGGTACCATCGGGATGATTGAGAATCCCGAAACGGGTGCCTTGGAGAACTTCAACTTCGACCAACTGCAAAAGCAGGTGCCCGAGCTGAAGCGGTTCAATTACCGCATTGCGTCGTATGCCTTTACGCCACCCATCGACTCGTCGGACATGGAACCGGCTTTCTGGGCCAAAATCGTACGGATTATCAACTACAACTACGACCATTTTGACGGCTTTGTTATTTTGCATGGTACGGACACGATGGCATATACGGCATCGGCACTCAGCTTTATGCTCGAGAACCTGGCTAAGCCCGTGATTCTCACCGGCTCGCAACTGCCTATTGGTACATTGCGCACGGACGGTAAGGAGAACTTGATTACGGCCATCGAAATTGCAGCGGCTAAGCATTCCGACGGCTCACCCGTGGTGCCTGAAGTGTGCATCTTCTTCGAGAACGAGTTGATGCGTGGAAATCGTACCACAAAAATCAATGCGGAGAATTTCAACGCATTCCGCTCGTTCAACTACCCCTCATTGGCCAAGGTGGGCATCCATATTCGCTACAACAACCACTTGATACGCAGGCCTAACCCGTCGCTTCCTATGAAGCCGCACTACCTGTTTGATACGAATGTAGTGATGCTGACCCTCTTCCCTGGTATTCAAGAGAGTATCATCCACTCCGTGCTGCATGTGCCGGGGCTGAAGGCTGTGGTGCTGAAGACGTTTGGCTCGGGTAATGCGCCGCAGAAGGAGTGGCTGATTCGCCAACTGACAGAGGCTGCCGAACGGGGTATTGTGGTGGTCAATATCACGCAATGCCAAAGTGGAGCCGTGGAAATGGGGCGTTACGAAACCGGACTGCAATTGCTGCAGGCTGGGGTGGTGAGTGGATACGACAGTACGCCTGAGTGTGCTGTGACCAAACTGATGTTCCTCTTAGGGCACGGCCTGTCGCAACAGGAAGTCAGGGAACGGATGAACTCCAATCTTGCCGGAGAAATCACCACGAATTATCTTTGATGTACAGGACGCCTCATCCCTTACTATTGCTTTTGTGGGTGTAATCGGGCTCTTCTGCGATTTCGTTGAATAGAATCTCATCATTTTGTAGGGGCGGAATATTTTCCGCCCTGAATTCACCCACGATTGCGGTATGCAGGGCGCAAAATCTGGCGCCCCTACAGGCTACAGGGGGGGATAAGACCTACGAGGTTTGTGTGGTATTGCAGCGGGATTTGTACGGCATCGCTACGGGTTGAGCATGGAATATGCCTCGTATGGGAGGGGTGAAAAGCTTGTGATAAGGGTGGCGTGTGCGCAAACGGGGCGATTTGATGAATTTTCTCTTTATTTCATTCTGTTTTTTTCGTGTATTTCACATAATTTTTTGCTAATTTTGCAGCAAATTATTGAAACCATTATTTTATATAAGCATGGCAAATGTAATCAAATTACGTAAAGGCCTTGACATTAACCTGAAAGGTAAGGCTGCAGCAGAACTCACATCGGTGAAGGAACCGGGGTTCTATGCGCTGATTCCTGACGATTTTACGGGCGTAAAACCCAAAGTGGTCGTGAAGGAACAGGAATATGTGATGGCCGGAGGTCCCTTGTTTGTTGACAAGAACCATCCCGAAGTGAAATTTGTTTCGCCCGTAAGTGGCGTAGTAACGAGTGTGGAGCGCGGCGAGCGCCGCAAAGTGCTGCGCATCGTGGTGGAGGCTGCTGCCGAACAGGACTATGAAGAGTTCGGCAAAATGGATCCTACCCGCATGACGGCTGCCCAAGTCAAAGAGGCGCTGCTCAATGCGGGTATGTTTGCATTCTTCCGTCAGCGTCCATACGATGTCATTGCTGACCCCAGCGTAGAGCCGAAGGCTATCTTCGTATCGGCCTTCAACAGCGCTCCCTTGGCTCCCGACTTTGAGTTCCAGCTCCAGGGAGATGAGGCTAACTTCCAGACGGGTCTGGATGCACTGGCGAAGATGGCCAAAACCTACCTGAGCATCAGTGCGAAGCAGACGGCTACGGCCTTGACACAGGCCAAGAATGTGACCGTCACCGCCTTTGACGGACCGCATCCTGCGGGCAACGTAGGTGTGCAGATCAATCACCTCGCTCCCATTGCCAAGGGTGAAACCGTTTGGACCGTATCGCCCGAGGTGGTCATCTTCATCGGACGACTGATGAATACCGGACGGGTGGATATGACGCGCAAGGTGGCTATCACAGGCAGTGAGGTAGTGAAACCTACCTACGTCAAACTGAAGACCGCTGCGCTACTGACCGATGTGCTCAAGGATAAGGTGAGCAAGGGCAAGGACCTGCGCTACATCAGCGGCAACGTGCTGACCGGCAAGCAGATCAAGGCCAACGACTACCTGGGTGCATTCGATAGCCAGGTGACTGTAATCCCCGAGGGTGACGAAACCCACGAAATGCTGGGCTGGATCATGCCCCGCTTTGGCGAATACAGCGTGAACCACTCGTACTTCTCTTGGCTGATGGGCAAGAAGAAGGAGTATGTCATCGATGCCCGTATCAAGGGTGGCGAGCGCCACATGATCATGTCGGGCGAATATGACCGCGTATTCCCCATGGATATCTTCCCTGAATACCTGCTGAAAGCAATCATCGCTGGCGACATCGACCGTATGGAGGCTCTGGGTATCTACGAGGTAGCTCCCGAAGACTTTGCCCTTTGCGAATTCGTTTGCTCTTCAAAGGTGGAGATTCAGCGTATTGTCCGTGCTGGACTCGATATGCTGCGTGCAGAGATGGCGTAATATGGATAAACTGAAAATCAAATAAACTAAATTAAATGAAAGCGTTAAGAAATTATCTCGATAAGATAAAGCCGAACTTTGAAGAGGGAGGCAAGCTGCACGCATTTCGCTCGGTGTTCGACGGTTTTGAGACCTTCTTGTTCGTCCCCAACACCACGGCGAAGACGGGCACGCACATTCATGATGCCATCGACAGCAAACGCATCATGTCGATGGTGGTCATCGCGCTGATTCCTGCTCTGCTCTTTGGTATGTACAATGTGGGCTATCAGCATTTTAAGGCTGCAGGCATTGAGGGTAGCTTCTGCGAACTGTTTGCCTACGGTTTCCTGGCTGTTCTGCCCAAGATTATTGTATCCTACGTGGTAGGTCTGGGTATCGAATTTGTTGTGGCTCAGTGGAAGAAGGAGGAAATCCAAGAGGGATTCCTCGTTTCGGGTATGCTGATCCCGATGATTGTTCCTGTAGATTGCCCGCTCTGGATTCTGGCTGTGGCCACGGCCTTCTCGGTCATCTTTGCCAAGGAGGTGTTTGGCGGTACGGGTATGAACGTCTTCAACGTGGCGCTCATCACGCGCGCGTTCCTTTTCTTTGCTTATCCTACCAAGATGTCGGGTGATGCCGTTTGGGTATCAGGCGACTCTATCCTGGGACTGGGTCAGCAGGTAGATGGATTGACGGTGGCTACCCCGCTGGGTATTGCTGCTACAACTCCTGCTGGTCAGGTGGCCGACATGCCCTATTCGCTGAATGAGATGATTACGGGTCTGATTCCCGGTTCTATCGGTGAAACCAGTGTCATTGCCATTGCGCTGGGTGCTATCCTGTTGCTCTGGACGGGTATTGCCAGCTGGAAGGTGATGCTCTCTGTTTTTGTGGGCGGTGCCTTCATGGGTTGGGTATTCAATGCCATCGGTCCTGACACGGCGATTGCTCACATGCCTTGGTACGAACACCTCGTGCTGGGCGGATTCTGCTTTGGTGCGGTCTTTATGGCTACTGACCCTGTCACTTCAGCTCGTACCGAGACGGGTAAGTACATTTATGGCTTCTTGATTGGTGTGATGGCTATCGTAATCCGTGTGCTCAACCCCGGTTACCCCGAGGGCATGATGCTGGCCATCTTGTTGATGAATATCTTTGCTCCGCTGATTGACTACTGTGTGGTTCAGAAAAACATCAGTCGCCGTGCGAAAAGAACATGTTAAAATGGGATAGACTTATGAATACCAATAGCAATAGTTATACAATCATTTATGCCTCGGTGATGGTTGTCATCGTGGCATTCCTGCTGGCCTTTGTGAGCTCGTCGCTCAAAGAGACACAGAACAAGAACGTGGAGCTTGACACCAAGAAGCAGATCCTCTCTGCCCTCAAGGTGAACGAGGTGAAAGATGCCGATGCAGAATATAATAAGTATGTAAAGGCTGACATGGTGATGCAGGCCGACGGCTCGCTGGTGGAATACACGGGCCAGTTTGTAACTGCCTACGAAAAGGAGGCTAAGGAGAACCAACGTCTGCACGTCTTCGTGGCTGAGGTAGAGGGTGAAACCAAGTATGTGTTCCCCGTCTATGGTGCAGGTCTTTGGGGCGCTATCTGGGGCTATGTGGCACTGGATGGTGACAAGGATACGGTCTATGGCGTCTATTTCTCTCATGCCAGCGAGACCCCCGGTCTGGGTGCCGAAATCACCAGCGCCAAGTTCAAGGACCAGTTCCCTGGCCGCAAGTCGGTGAAAGAGGGTGAGGTAGCGCTCGAAGTGGTCAAGAATGGTAAGGTAGTAGATGCCGATTACCAGGTGGATGGTATCTCAGGTGGTACTATCACTTCAATGGGTGTGAAGGATATGCTTCACAACTGCCTCAGTGAGTACAAAGCTTTTTTAACTTCTAAACAGAACGAGGAGGAATAAGATTATGGGAAAACTTTTTTCTAAAGAGAATAAGGAAATTTTCTCTGCTCCGCTGAGCCTGAACAACCCCGTTACGGTGCAGGTGCTGGGTATCTGCTCGGCGCTGGCTGTGACGGCCAAGTTGGAACCGGCCATCGTGATGGGCCTCTCGGTGACGGTCATTACAGCTTTCGCCAATGTGGTCATCTCGTTGCTGCGCAAGACGGTGCCCAACCGCATCCGTATCATCGTGCAGCTGGTGGTGGTCGCTGCGCTGGTCACCATCGTGAGCGAAATCCTCAAGGCCTTTGCCTACGACGTAAGCGTGCAGCTCTCAGTGTATGTGGGCTTGATTATTACCAACTGTATCTTGATGGGCCGTCTCGAGGCTTTTGCCATGCAGAACGGACCCTGGGAGTCGTGTCTCGACGGTATCGGCAGTGGATTGGGTTATGCCAAGATCTTGATTATCGTGGCTTTCTTCCGTGAACTGCTCGGCTCGGGTACGCTTCTGGGTTTCAATATCCTTAACTGGGATTGGCTCAAGGAGATGGGCTATGTGAACAACGGCTTGATGCTGATGCCCCCGATGGCTCTGATTATCGTGGCTTGCATCATCTGGTACCAACGTGCACACAACAAGGAATTGCAAGAAAAATAAATAGACTGATTCAATTCGTAAGATATGGAACATTTCTTTAGTTTATTCGTCCGCTCGATTTTTGTGGACAACATGATATTCGCATTCTTCCTCGGTATGTGCTCGTATCTGGCTGTATCGAAGAATGTGAAGACTGCCCTCGGACTGGGTATTGCCGTTACCTTCGTACTGGTGGTAACGCTCCCGGTCAACTACCTGCTCCAGACGAAGGTCCTTGGCGCCAATGCCCTGGTGGAAGGCGTGGACTTGAGTTTCTTGAGCTTTATCCTCTTTATTGCGGTGATTGCCGGTATCGTGCAGCTGGTAGAGATGATTGTGGAGCGCTTCAGCCCCTCGCTCTATGCTTCGCTCGGTATCTTCCTGCCGCTGATTGCCGTGAACTGCGCCATCATGGGTGCGTCGCTCTTCATGCAGCAGCGTATTGGTTTGGGCAATAGTGATCCGAAGTTTATTGGCGGTGTGGTTGACGCACTGGGTTATGCGTTGGGTTCAGGTATTGGCTGGCTGATGGCTATCGTCGGTCTGGCTGCTATCCGCGAGAAGATGGCTTACTCAGATGTGCCGGCTCCCCTGCGTGGACTGGGTATCACGTTCATCACCGTAGGTCTGATGGCCATGGCCTTTATGTGTTTCTCTGGTTTGAACATCTAATAAAGAAAGGAATATACAATGGATATGAATTTGATATTAGCAAGCATTGGAGTATTCCTCGTGGTGATTCTTCTGCTTGTGGTGATTCTGCTGGTGGCCAAGAAGTTCCTGGTTCCCTCTGGCAACGTGAATGTGACCATTAATGAAAAAGACACGGTCTCTGTAGGGCAGGGCGGAAGCCTGCTTGGAACCCTGGCTGAAAAGGGCATCTTCTTGCCTTCGGCTTGTGGTGGTAAGGGCTCGTGCGGACAGTGTAAATGTCAGGTCGTTGAGGGCGGCGGCGAGATTCTGGACTCTGAAAAGGGCCACTTCACCCGTAAGCAAATCAAAGACCACTGGCGTTTGGCCTGCCAATGCAAGGTAAAAGGCGATTTGGGTATCAAGGTGCCCGATTCAGTCATGGGTGTAAAGGAGTACGAATGTACGGTAATCAGCAACAAGAACGTGGCTACCTTCATCAAGGAGTTCAAGGTGCAGCTGCCTAAGGGTGCTCACATGGACTTCCTGCCTGGTTCGTATGCACAGATTAAGATTCCTGCTTTCAGCATGGATTATGACAAGGATATCGACAAGAGCCTGATTGGTGATGAGTACCTGCCTGCTTGGCAGAAGTTCGGCCTCTTCCCTTTGAAGTGTGTGAACCCCGAACCTACCATCCGTGCCTACTCTATGGCTAACTATCCTGCTGAAGGCGATGTCTTCATGCTGACAGTGCGTATTGCTACACCTCCCTTCAAGCCCGATCGTAGTGGCTTTATGGATGTGAACCCGGGTATTGCTTCGTCGTACATCTTTACCCTCAAGCCGGGTGATAAGGTGATGATGAGTGGTCCTTACGGTGATTTCCACCCGCACTTCGACTCGAAGCGTGAGATGATTTGGGTAGGTGGTGGTGCCGGTATGGCTCCGTTGCGTGCACAGATCATGCACATGACCAAGACGCTCCACACTACCGACCGCGAGATGCACTACTTCTATGGTGCTCGTGCACTGAACGAAGTGTTCTATCTCGACGACTTCCTCGGACTGGAGAAGGAATATCCCAACTTCCACTTCCACTTGGCACTCGACCGTCCCGATCCTGCTGCTGATGCAAAGGGCGTGAAGTACACCGCTGGCTTCGTTCATCAGGTGATGCTCAACACTTATCTGAAAGATCACGAAGCTCCTGAGGATATCGAGTACTACATGTGCGGTCCTGGCCCGATGTCGAAGGCAGTTGTCGCTATGCTGACTGACCTTGGCGTTGAGGAGAGCTCGATTATGTATGATAACTTTGGTGGTTAATCGCTCGATCAGGAGGGATTGATTTTCCAATCAACGTTTCAACGGATTACACGCGGGTTGTCTGGCTTACCTGTGAGGTGGGCAGTGCAAAGCGTGTAATCCGTTTCTTTTTGCTACATATATATAATAAGGTATAGGAGATAATAGGTATGAATCGCGATGTGCTATATCGTAATTTGAAGATTGAAAGGCTTACCCCGATGCAAGAGGCCACAGCGGAGGCTTTTCGTAAACCGAGTGACTTGGTGTTGCTATCGCCCACAGGTTCGGGCAAGACGCTGGCTTATCTGTTGCCCCTGGTAGAATGGCTGGAGGGCTTGCCTGTTGAACAGCAGGGCCAGGTCAAAGCGGTCGTGCTGGTCCCTTCGCGTGAGTTGGCACTCCAGACGGAGCAGGTGATGAAGCAGATGAAGAGCGCATTCCACGTGATGAGCTGCTACGGTGGTCGACCGGCTATGGAGGAGCATCGTACCATGAAGGCCCTCGCTCCCGAGGTGATTGTGGCTACCCCAGGCCGTATGAACGACCATCTGCATAAACAGAACTTCCAGGCTGATACAGTGGAACTGCTGGTGATTGATGAGTTCGACAAGTCGTTGGAGCTGGGCTTTCAAGAAGAGATGGCTGAGGTGATTGGTCAGCTGCCCTTGCTGAAGAAGCGCGTCTTGCTTTCGGCTACAGATGCTGAAGCGATTCCCGACTTTGTAGGGCAGCGGTTAGCCGATAACCACTATATCCGCTTGGATTACTTGACCGAAGAGAAGGTGAGCGATCGGCTGCTTCTACAGCGGGTGGATTCGCCACAGAAGGATAAGCTCGAGACCCTGTTTCAGTTGCTCTGCACATTGGGCAGCGCATCGACCCTGGTCTTTGTCAACTATCGGGAGAGTGTGGAGCGCGTGGTGGCCTTTCTCCGTTCGAAGAAGTTCCCCTGCGATGCCTTTCATGGCGGCATGGAGCAACCCTTGCGTGAGAAGGCACTTTATAAGTTTCGCAACGGCTCCTGTCCGGTGCTGGTCTCAACGGATTTGGCCGCGCGTGGATTGGATATTGCGGATGTGGATCATGTGGTGCACTATCATCTGCCGGTCAATGAGGAGGCTTTCACCCACCGCAATGGCCGTACCGCCCGTTGGCAATCCACCGGTACCTCATTCCTCATTCTTCATGCGGAGGAGCAGTTGCCCAACTATGTCCCGCAGGATATCCCTTCGTTTGAGGTAAAAGAGGGCCAGAAAGTGCCCAAGAGCCGATGGACCACCCTGTACATTGGTCGAGGTAAGAAAGACAAGGTGAACAAAATCGACATCGTGGGCTTCCTTTATAAAAAAGGAGGATTGGGGCGCGACGATGTGGGGAGTGTAGATGTGATGGATCATCATGCCTTTGTGGCTGTGCGCCGCGATAAGGTGAAGCAGTTGCTTGCCTTGGTGCAGGGTGAAAAACTGAAGGGACAGAAAACGTTGATTGAAGAGGCGAAATAGGGTGGAATGAATAGAAATATGTTACTAAACATACCGTATTATTGCTATTAAACATATTGTTTTATTACATAATGTCATTTTAGTCTCTGTATTCTTTATTTTGGTTATTGTTTTGCTTTTTCAGTGTGAGAAATTGTTTGTTTTGTAAGTAGTGAGGGGGATTTTGTTATTGTAAGATAACAAATTTGCGTATATTTATACCGAAAATATATAAAAATAGAAGGGATTCGCCCCTGAATGATGCTTTTTTATAAGGAAAGATTTGCTATACGGAAATAATTCCGTAACTTCGCAATGTCTAAGGACAACGAATAAAGAAATGTATAACCAAACAATTATTGTTGCAATGAAAAAGCATAACTTTAATGCAGGACCCTCCATCCTTCCGCGCGAAGTCATTGAGGACACAGCAAAAGCTGTATTAGATTTCAATGGTTCTGGTCTTTCAATTATGGAAATCAGCCATCGTGCCAAGGATTTCCAACCAGTGGTTGACGAGGCTGTAGCTCTCTTTAAGGAACTTCTGAATATTCCCGAAGGCAACTCTGTGCTCTTCTTGGGTGGAGGCGCAAGCCTGGAATTCTGCATGATTCCCTATAATTTCTTGGAGAAGAAAGCCGCTTACCTCAATACCGGTGTGTGGGCCAAGAAGGCCATGAAAGAGGCTAAAGCTTTCGGTGAAGTGGTTGAGGTAGCCTCTTCGGCTGAAGCAACCTACACCTATATCCCCAAGGATTATGAGATTCCTGCTGATGTAGATTACTTCCACATCACGACCAACAATACCATCTATGGTACAGAAATCAAGGAAGACCTGAACGTCAATGTACCGATGATTGCCGACATGTCGTCGGATATCTTCTCTCGTCCGATTGATGTTTCCAAGTACATCTGCATCTATGGTGGCGCACAGAAGAACCTGGCTCCTGCCGGTGTAACCTTTGTCATTGTAAAGAACGACTGTGTAGGTAAGGTGTCGCGCTACATCCCCACGATGCTGAACTATCAGACCCACATCGACGGTGGCTCAATGTTTAATACGCCACCCGTATTGCCTATCTATGCTGCGCTGCTGACGTTGCGCTGGATTAAGGCCCAGGGTGGTGTCAAGGAGATGGAACGCCGTGCCATTGAGAAGGCCGACATGCTGTATGGCGAGATTGACCGCAACAAGCTCTTCGTAGGTACAGCCAAGCCTGAAGACCGTTCACGCATGAACATCTGCTTCGTGATGGCTCCTGAATACAAGGAACTGGAGGCTGACTTCTTGAAGTTTGCTACGGAAAGAGGTATGGTAGGTATCAAGGGTCACCGTTCAGTGGGCGGTTTCCGCGCATCATGCTACAATGCCATGCCGAAGGAGAGCGTGCAGGCACTGATTGACTGCATGCAGGAATTTGAGAAACTTCACGTAAAATAAATCATGCTGTTCACCACAGATTAAATGAGTTGCAGCAGGGTAGGGCTGATGCTTTCACTCGATCTCCTGCGCATCCTCGGGTAATCTGTGGTGACTCCTTTTTAAAGCTGAATAGAATGAAAATCTTAGTTGCAACTGATAAGCCGTTTGCCAAAGTGGCGGTTGACGGCATTCGTAAAGAGATTGAAGCTGCCGGATATGAACTGGTACTGCTCGAAAAGTATGGTGAAAAGGCCAAACTGCTGGAAGCTGTGAAGGATGTAGATGCGGTCATCATCCGCAGTGATGTGGTCGATGCAGAGGTGCTCGATGCTGCCAAGCAGCTGAAGATTGTGGTCCGCGCTGGTGCTGGTTACGACAATGTCGATCTGGCTGCTGCAACGGCTCACAATGTATGCGTGATGAATACACCGGGTCAGAACTCGAATGCCGTAGCCGAGTTGGCTTTTGGTATGATGGTGATGGCCGTTCGCAATATGTATAATGGCACCTCGGGTACGGAGCTGAAAGGTAAGAAGCTGGGTATCCATGCCTTTGGCAATGTGGGCCGCAACGTAGCCCGTATCGCCAAGGGATTTGGTATGGAAATCTACGCATACGATGCCTTCTGTCCCAAGGAGGTGATCGAGAAGGATGGTGTGAAGGCTGTGGATAGCGTAGAGGAACTCTATGCCACCTGCAACGTGGTGTCGCTCCACATACCTGCTACGCCCGAGACCAAGGAATCCATTAACTACGACCTGGTGAACCGTATGCCGAAGAATGGTGTGCTGGTGAACACGGCCCGTAAGGAGGTGATTCACGAAGCCGACCTTATACGTCTTCTCAACGATCGGGCTGACTTGAAGTATGTCACCGACATTATGCCTGCTCACCATGCTGAGTTCGCTGAGCAGTTTGCAGGTCGCTACTTCTCTACACCCAAGAAGATGGGTGCTCAGACGGCCGAGGCCAATATCAATGCCGGTATTGCTGCCGCCAAGCAGATTGTGGGCTTCTTGAAGGATGGCTGCGAGAAATTCAGAGTCAATAAATAAACCGATAGATACCAATCCGCTATGGCAACAATCAAACCATTCAGAGGCATTCGTCCTCCCCAAGAGTTGGTAGAGCAGGTGGCTTCACGCCCCTACGATGTGCTCAACTCGGCTGAAGCACGTGCCGAAGCTGCGGGCAATGAGAAGTCGCTCTATCATATTATCAAACCCGAAATCGATTTCCCCGAAGGAACGGATGAACACGACCCTCGGGTCTATCAGAAGGCTACAGAAAACTTCCAGATGTTCCAGGACAAGGGATGGCTGGTACAGGATGAGAAGGAGAACTACTACATCTATGCCCAGACCATGAACGGTAAGACGCAGTATGGACTGGTGGTGGGAGCCTACGTGCCCGACTACATGAACGGTACCATCAAGAAGCATGAGCTGACCCGTCGTGACAAGGAGGAAGACCGCATGAAGCATGTGCGTGTCAACAACGCCAATATTGAGCCCGTCTTCTTTGCCTATCCCGACAATGCCACACTCGATGCCATCATTGCCCGCTATACGGCTGAAAAACCGGTCTATGACTTCATCGCCCCTGGCGATGGCTTTGGTCATACCTTCTGGATTATCGACAAGGCCGAGGATATAGCTACCATTACGGCTGAGTTTGCCAAGATGCCGGCACTCTACATAGCCGACGGTCACCACCGTAGTGCTGCTGCTGCTCTTGTAGGTGCAGAGAAGGCCAAGCAGAACCCCAACCATAAAGGGAATGAAGAGTACAATTACTTCATGGCTGTTTGCTTCCCTGCCAATCAACTCACCATCATCGACTATAACCGCGTAGTGAAGGACCTTAATGGACTGACGGCCGATGAGTTCCTGAAGGCTGTAGCCGAGCACTTCGACGTAGAGGAGAAGGGTGCGGAAATCTACAAGCCTGCTGCATTACACAACTTCTCCCTCTATCTCGAGGGCAAGTGGTACAGCCTTACGGCCAAGCCGGGTACCTACGATGACAATGATCCCATTGGTGTGCTTGATGTCACCATCTCATCCAACCTGATTCTGGACCAGATTTTGGGTATCAAGGACTTGCGTTCCGACAAGCGCATTGACTTTGTAGGTGGTATTCGTGGATTGGGTGAGCTGAAGCGTCGTGTGGATAGCGGAGAGATGAAGGTAGCCCTGGCGCTCTATCCTGTCAGCATGAAGCAACTGATGGACATAGCTGATACAGGCAACATCATGCCGCCGAAGACCACTTGGTTTGAACCCAAATTGCGCAGCGGACTGATTATCCACAAACTGTCATAAAGCGCATCTTCACTTAGATTCCATAGGGGGTGACCTGATTACCGTCGTATCCAGTACGGTACAGGTTACCCCTTTTTTGGCATGTTGCTGAAGCTCCTCCCATTTTTTTAATCCGCTGAAAGCGAACATAATTACTTCGCTTCTTGTTGTATGAGTGAAGATTTATTCACATCAAATAGATAAGAAGGAGAATGGTTATGAAGAAATGGATGATGGGTCTGTTGATGCTTTGTGCAGCACAGGGTGGGGCATCTTCAGCATGGGGATGCACGGGTATTGCTTTAGTGGCAAAGGATGGAAGTAGGGTGCAGGGGCGCACCATCGAGTGGGCTCGCGAACGGTTGCCAAGCTATGCCGTATGCATCCCTCGTGGACATGAGATGCAGATGATGTTGCCCGACGGAAAGGTGGGCTCCACGCTGAAGGCACGTTGGGGGGCAGTGGGGTTGGCTGTGAGTCAACCAGATTTTATTGCAGAGGGTATCAACGAGCGGGGACTCTCTGTAGGGCTATTCTTCTTCCCCCGCTATGGAAGCTACGAAAGTTATCAGCCGGCACGGGCATCCGAAACGGTGGGTGACCTGCAGCTTACCGCTTGGATGCTGACGCAATGTGCCACCATCGACGAGGTGAAGCAGGGACTGAGGCAGCTCCATATTGTGGGGCTGAACGAGGGGTCGGTCATTCATTGGCGACTGGCTGATGCCGAAGGTCGGCAAGAGGTGCTTGAGATTGTGGGCGGTGAGCAGCACTGGTTTACCAATTCCGTCGGCGTGTTGGCTAACGGACCAGGTTTTGCCTGGCACCTGACCAACCTCAACAACTACGTCAACCTCTATCCCGGCGATGCTCCCATAGGTATGGTGGGTAATTTCACGCTTCGCCCCATCAGTGGCAGTTCGGGCATGCTGGGACTGCCTGGAGATATGACCTCACCCAGTCGCTTTGTACGGGCTGCTATGTTGCGGCAGACTGCCCCCATCCAGCCCGATGGATGGAGTGCCGTGAGGCTCTGTTTCCACCTGCTCAACAGCTTTGATGTGCCTGTAGGATTGGAGCATCCGATGTATGAGAGCCCCGATATGCTGAGTGCCACACAATGGACGTCGGTCATCGACTTGACCGCCTTGCGCGTCTATTATCGTACGGCTCAGCAAAGCACCATCCGCTGCATTGACCTGCACAGCATCGACTTCACTACCGCAGCCTATGCCAGCTGTCCGCTCGACGATGGCGAAGAGGAGCCTGTCAAGATGTTGCGTTGGTGAAGCAAGTAGAGCTGCATCCCATGATGGCTACGTCGGTTTGCACCTGCATCTGAACAAAATAATGCAATAGATACAGAAATCTGTATTTGTTGCATTATTTTTGTGCTATAAATTTGTATCTTTGTCACCGTATTGCAGGCCCCCCATTCCTGCTACGGTTCCGAATTTAAACATGTACTCTATGAAAGCAATCACTCCATTCGCTGCATGTCTGCTTATGATGGCAGCCTGCGCACCGAAGAACCAGAAAACAGCTGCCAGCGATGAGCAGCCTACTACCATCACCTGGATAGAAGATAAGCTAGGAGGAAACCTGCAGCCTCATGCGCTCTACCCCGAAGTGCCCGACTCGCTATGGAATGCGTTAGGACTTCAGGAGGGAGTTCCTTCGGGCATGAATTGCTTTTTGCTCCAGACAGGGGGGAAGAACATACTGCTCGATGCCGGTCTTGGCGCACCCTTTAGCCAACTCCTTTCCAAACTGAAGGAGTTGAAGGTGAAGCCCGAGGAGCTCGAGCTTATCTACATCACACACCTCCATCCCGATCACATCGGAGGTCTGCTGAAGGAGGGCCAGGTTACCTTCCCGAAGGCTCATCTCTATGTCAACCGTGTAGAGGCCGAAGCCTGGCAGGCTATGGAGGGTGACCATACCCAATTGGCGAAAAGTGTGCTTGAGGCTTACAAAGAGCGCCTGCATCTCTTCGAGGCTGGTGACACGCTCGAAGGAGGAGTGCTTTCAATTGCCGCCTACGGTCATACTCCCGGCCATACCCTGTTTCAGAAAGACAGCCTACTCATTATCGCCGATCTCATCCACGGTGCCGCGCTCCAACTGAGGCATCCTGAATACTGTCCTTCCTACGACATGGATGCCGATGCAGCCCGTCAGTCGCGCCAGCGCATACTGAACTATGCACGCGAAAACCATCTCACGATCTACGGCATGCACCTCCCTGCTCCTGGATTTGTGAAGTAAGCACAAGTATCTCCCCAGAATATGCATCAAGAGCGATAAGCCTTTATACAAATTGTATCACACTAAAAATCGAGAGTTAATCCCCACTAATGCCGCTTCTGTTGGTGTGGGAAACTCGAGGTGATTAGCGTTTAGTGATTAGTGATTAAGGTGTCGAAAACAAAACTGAAATCTGAAATACTGAAACACTTTTGAGAAAAATGGGGGATGAATGACTGCTGGAGAAGGTATGATCATTGAGGGGGCATACAATGGTTTTAAAGCATTTGGTCCGCAGATTTCGATAAATAGAATCCCCGCAAACCCGGCTCGCATTGCACCTCTGTAGGGCTGCTGAACGACGTTTGAGAGAGAGGAATTTGTGATTAATCCACTGTAGGGGCGGAATATTTTCCGCCCGAATGCACCCGTCTTGCGGCTTACGGGCGGAAGATATTCCGCCCCTACAGGCTAATCTCTTAGAACGAAAACTGGAAATTCGTTATCCAGACGACATTATCAGCATTTCGACAGCCTTTAGCACTATGCTGGGGTGCCTTCGTGTATGATGCACTTACCGTGGCCTCCACCTCTTTTTTTCTTGGGATGAATAGTACGATGCAGCCTCGTGCGAACAGGCATCTTTTTCCGTTCGCATGGGATTGCTTTTGCATGAACTATGGGAAATGGTTTCAGTTAGTTTCAGTTTCAGTTTTGTTTTTTGCCTACCTGTATGTGGGCTGAATGGTGCTATTTTAACTTAAGCTGCGTGACAGGGGAGGCTTAGTTACGATGGGGCGGGGAAAAAAGTAGCGGATGCTCTGCTGGTGAGGGCATCCGCTGGGTTGAATTATCGGGTTTTCATCTATAGGGTCATGTGGAGGCTGGCTGGTCGAGGCTCAGAAGCGGCAGCGCAGCTCTATGCCGGCTTGTACGGGGCGCGACAGTTGGCGGAAGGCGTTGCCTACGCTCTCGAAATAGAAGGCGGTATATTCCTTGTTGAGCGCGTTGCGTACCCAGAAGTCAATCTGTCCGTTGCCCTTTTGCAGGCTCAGACGGCCGTTGAGTGTGCCGTAGATGGCCTGGCTGGCGTTGTTCTCTTCTGTCCAGTAGATGCGTCCGGCAGCCTGGTAGTTGGCGCTCAGCACGATGCGGTCGAGCAGGGACTTGCTGCGCTTGAACTGCCAGCGGTAGGAGCCGCCCACGTTCAGGGTGTGCTTGGGTACAAAGGGTACGTAGCGGCCGCGGTAATCCACCTCCGTCTGCTGGCGGTCGTTCGTGACGTAGTGGCGGAAGGTAGCGTAGGTGTAGCCGTAGGCGGCCTGCAGGGTCAGTGCCTCGGTGAGGGCTGCCTGGAGGGCTGCTTCGGCGCCCAGGCTGCGGCTGCGTCCGGCATTGACGGTGATGCGTCCCAGTCCGCTCTCGGCAAAGCGGGCGATCTGCTGGTCGCGTGTCTCCATCAGGTAGGCGGCCAGGTCGGCTGTGAGTCGGCCATTCCAGAGGGTGAGGTGGCTGCCCACCTCGTAGTTCCAACTGTATTCAGGCTTGTAGTAGGTGGCCTCTCGCACTTCGGGGAGCTCTTTCTTCATGCCGCCAATCATCTCGCCAAAGCGGCTGAAGCTGGGGTCGGCGGCAATAGCGTCCATCATGGTGTTGCTCAGCTTGCCGCTGACCAGGTCGCTGAACATCTGTATGTTGTAACCTCCCGAGCGGTAGCCGCGGGCCACCGAGGCATAGAGGTTGTTGCCCTTGCTCCACTCATATTGCAGGGCGGCCTTGGGCAGCAGTTGCAGGTAGTCGGTGGAGAGCTGACCCTGATATGCAGCCTCAGCCTGCATGGGGTTCTGGTTGGTAATGCTCATAGGGCCCATCTTCACCGCAAAGCTGAGGTCGGTAGGGTCGGCGGCCGAGAGGTACTCCATCTTCAGCTTTTCGTAGTCCAGGCGCAGACCCAGGGTGAGCGACAGACCGGGGGTGAGCAGGTCGTTGAAGGTGGATTGGTGGAACAGGGCGCCGCTCAGGGTGGGGGTCTTGAAGCGGCCGCTCACGCCCAGCTGCTCGTTGTTCACCGTCAGCTCCATGGTGGGCATCTTGGGGTTTTGGGCAGCCAGCCGCTTGAAGACGCTGTTGGCATTGCCCTCAATCATCTCGTCGATGCCCTGGCGGTGGAAGGTCACAGGGCCGTTGGTGTGGAGGTTCTGGTAGAAGCCGAAGGCGCCAGTGGTCCATTGCCAGCGCTTGCCGGGGTTGGCCTTGAGCACCACCTCTTCGCTCAGGGTGTGGATGCGCTGCCTCTGCTCCAGGTTGTAGATGGGTGCAGCGGTGAAGTCCTGGTCGATGAACATGCGGTCGCTCAGCCACTGGTAACCCGTCACGGCGCTCAGCGTGAAGCTGCTTGCCTGGTATTGCAGGTTGAGGCCTGCGTTGAGCAGGTTGCGTCGGTAGCTGCCCGGCTCGTTGTTGCTGATGGTGCCTATTGCGGGCTTCAGCGCCTCGGCTTGCTGCTCAGGATTGACGCTGCCCATATAATAATAGGGATAGCCACCCTGGTCGTTGTACTCGTAGCTCAGGCTGAGGTCGAGCTTCCAGCGGTCGGTGGGGAGCAAGATGCCGCGGAATCGTCCGCCTATGCGCTGTGCATCGTCCACCTTCTTGCCGCCGAGGGTGGCGTTGCGGAAGAATCCGCCCTGGTAGTCGTAGTAGCCTCCGGTGGAGAAGGCAAAGCGGGGGCTCACGCGGTGGTAGTGGGTGAGCGAGGCGTGGTAGTCGTTGCGCGTGGCAGCGCCCAGGCGCAGGTCGGTGCCCTGGTAGCTGAAGGGCGACTTGGTGTGGACCTTGATGAGTCCGCCCATGGCGTTGCGGCCATAGAGGGTGCTCTGTGGGCCGCGCAGCACGTCGATGCGCTCTACGTCGGCATAGCCAAAGTCAAAGGCCGACTGGTTGATGTAGGGGATGTTGTCCACGTAGAGGCCTACCGAGGGGGTGTTGATGCGCGAGCCAATGCCGCGGATATAGACGGCCGAGGTGAGGCGCGAGCCATAGTCGGGGATGAAGAGGTTGGGCACTACGGCGGTGAGGGTCTTGATGCCGTTGACCTGTGCCTCTTGCATCTGCTGCTGCGAGAGCAGGGTGACCGAGGTGGGCTGTTCGCGCAGCTTCCGGTTCTCCTTGGGGGTGGCGATGATGACAATCTCTTCTACATCCACCACCTTGATGGTGTCAGCAGGATTTGTATCGGGCGTGAGGGCTGTGGATGCTGTAGATGCTGTAGATGCTGTAGATGCTGTGGCATTGGCCCAGGCTGGTGTGCCCAGTAGGGCGGCTGTCAGCAGGTAGAGTAGGGGTTTCTTCATGACGTGTTGCTTTGTTGTTTCTATTCTGATTATTTTTGCTTTAAAAATTCCGGCTGCAAAGTACGCTATATTCCCTGGGTTGTGCAATCCTCATTTATTAGGAATTTGAGGCGTAATTTTGCCGGACATAGTGGTCAGAGTGCTATTTTTTTTGTAGTTTTGCCCCCTGTAATAATGTATAATGTATGAAAATAGGTGATAAAGTGCGCTTCCTCAGCGAAATAGGAGGCGGAGTAGTGACAGGATTTCAGGGCAAGAACATCGCCCTGGTAGAGGACGAGGATGGCTTTGCTATCCCTATGCCCGTGAACGAGTGTGTGGTGATTGAGACGGATAGTTACAACATCCCTACGCAGGCCGACCGGGCGGCTAAGCAACGGGCTGCAGAGGCTCAGGCAGGTGCTCAACCTGCTGGCAAGCCCACCCGCAGCGCCGCTGTAGCTCCCACCCGCAGTGCTGCTGTAGAGGCCCAGGCAGCGCCGAAAGGGGGAACGCAGGCTGCTGCGCCCGATAGCGAGCTGATGGCCTCGGCGCGCTTCTCAAGCTATCGCCAGCCCGAGGTGCGTGGTGGAGATGCGCTCAACGTCTGCCTGGCCTTTGTGCCTGTGGATATCAAGGCGGTGAGCACCACCCCCTTCGAGGCTTATCTGGTGAACGACAGCAACTTCTGCCTCTACTATACCTACCTCTCAGCCGAGGGAAAGGCTTGGACCGTGCGCTCCATGGGGGCTATTGAGCCCAACACCAAGCTGCTGCTGGAGGAGTTTGAGAAGAGCGCGCTCAACGAGCGCGAGCGTGTGGCTGTGCAGCTCATTGCCTTCAAGGACAAGCGGGCGTTTCAGCTCAAGCCGGCAGTGAGCGTGGAGCTCAGGCTCGACGTGGTGAAGTTCTATAAGATTCATACCTTCATGGAGAGCGACTTCTTCAGCACGCCGGCCCTGATTTATGATCTGGTGCGAAACGATAGCCCCGTGCAGCAGGTCTATGTGGATGCTGCCTCGCTGCAGCAGGCGCTGATTCAGAAGGTCAAGGCCGACCAGTCCACTGCGGATCATCGCAACGCTGCTGCTCCGGGTGATCGCTCGGCCCAGCGCGCCGCGGGTCAGCCGCAACGCCGCAGTCGCAACGGCATCCTGGAGATTGACCTGCACGCCCAGGAGCTGCTCGATGATACGCGTGGCTTGAGCAACAGCGAGATACTCAACTACCAGCTCGACCGCTTTCGCGAGGTGATGAACCAGTACCGCCAGAAGCGTGAACAGCGCATCGTCTTTATCCACGGCAAGGGCGACGGCGTATTGCGCAAGGCGCTGCTCGACGAGCTCCGCCGCAAGTACCCCACCTGCAAGGCGCAGGATGCCTCGTTTCAGGAGTACGGCTTTGGCGCCACCCTCGTCACGATTCACTGAGCTTTTTTAAATTTTACTTGACATTGTCGTTTCAAATTATTCCAGGCCTATGAAAGATAATTTAGCAGAAATGTTTCCTCTGGTGGATGACGAGGGGAATATCGTGGGCGCTGCCTCGCGGGGAGAGTGCCACAACGGCAGCAAACTGCTTCACCCCGTGGTGCACCTGCATTTGTTTAATTCGCGCGGGGAGCTCTACCTGCAACGTCGCCCCCTGTGGAAGGATATCCAGCCCGGCAAGTGGGACACCGCCGTGGGCGGACATGTGGACCTGGGCGAGAGCGTGGAGATGGCCCTGCGGCGCGAGGTGCGCGAGGAGCTGGGCATCACCGACTTTACTCCCGAGGTGCTGACCCACTACGTCTTTGAGAGTGCCACAGAGCGTGAACTGGTCTTTGTGCACCGCACCACCTACGATGGCCCCGTCAGCCCCAGCGAAGAGCTGGATGGCGGTCGCTTCTGGAGCCTCGACGAAATCCGTCAGCAACTGGGCTCAGGACTCTTTACACCCAACTTCGAGGGCGAAATCCAGCGCCTCGGATTCATCTGAAAACGTATAAACTTAACCCCAAATGAATACCCCAATTTTACCTCAAGGCGCTGCCAACATGGCGGCTGATAAACCAGTTAGCGACCACATTGCCGTGCTGATTTCGGGCGGCGTAGATAGTTCGGTGGTGGTGCATCTGCTCTGCGAGCAGGGCTATCACCCGGCCCTCTTCTACATCAAAATCGGCATGGAGGGGACCGACTTTATGGACTGCCCCATGGAGGAGGACATGGAGATGGTCACCTGGGTGGCGCGGCGCTACGGACTGCCGCTCGAGGTGGTGGACCTGCATCGCGACTACTGGGACAGCGTGGCGCAATATGCGCTGCAGAAGATCCGGCAGGGACTGACACCCAACCCCGACGTGATGTGCAACCGACTCATCAAGTTTGGCTGCTTTGAGCAGCGCGTGGGGCATCAGTTTGACTATACCGCCACCGGTCATTATGCCACCACTCATCTGGTGGACGGACTCCACTGGCTCGGCACGGCCGTTGACCCCGTGAAGGACCAGACGGACTTCTTGGCTCAAATTGACTACCTGCAACTCAGCAAACTGCTCTTCCCCCTGGGCGGACTGATGAAGCAGCAGGTCAGGGCCATTGCCGAGCAGGCCAAGCTCCCCTCAGCACGTCGCCGCGACAGTCAGGGCATCTGTTTCCTGGGCGACATCAACTACAACGACTTCGTGCGTCGCTTCCTCGGTGAGCAGGCGGGCCCGATAGTGGAGTGGGAGACCGGGCGCCTGCTGGGGCAGCACAAGGGCTTCTGGTTTCACACCATCGGCCAGCGTAAGGGGCTCGGACTGAGTGGAGGCCCCTGGTTCGTGGTGGCGAAGAATGTGGACGAGAACGTGGTCTATGTGTCGCGCGGCTACGACACCCCGCTGCAGTATGGCCACCAGTTCAGCATGAAGGCCTTTCATTGCATCACCGCCAATCCCTGGCTGGGTCATGAGGAGGAGCCGCAAGAGGTGGCTTTCAAGATTCGCCACACCCCCGAATTCCTTACGGGTCACCTCACGTGGCATGCCGACGGCAGCTGCTCCCTCCATTCCGAGGCTCCCCTGCAAGGCATAGCCCCCGGGCAGTTTGGCGTGGTCTATACCCCCGACCGTCGCCTCTGTATCGGCAGTGGTGAAATCACCCTTTCATGACGTCAAAGAGCACATTTTTCCCTAAGCCTGCTGTAGGTTTCTCTACGCCCGCCTTGTAGAACCTTGTAGGCCGCACGGGTAATTTGTGGAGCAAGCGTTACCTGTCTGTAACGCCTTGTTCGCCCTCCACGTGGCATATAGTTATACGCTGTTTGGTGTGTGCAATGTTGAAACTTAACATTTATTAATTGTAGATACGCTGTGAATCAGTGGGATAAAACGATAAAATTTTTCTCTCATTTTCGGAGAATAGGGTAGTGTGCAATTTTTCTTCGCTTTAGGCGTTACAATCGTTACAAACGTTACAGCAAAAATCTGCGCACTCATGCTTCCACCCCTCGGTAGTGAGAATAAAATTCTATAATAATATATATATATATAATTATATATATATATTATTATAGATTAGATAATCATTTTCTCCATGGTGAGTCCAGGCAGATGTGTGTGCGCCCAAAACAGCTGTAACGTTTGTAACGTTTGTAACGCTTGCGCCGATTTGACCCACTCCAACAGGTCTGTTTTTGGAGCGTTGCTATGTGCAATCTCAAGCCTAATTTTTCTCCCCAGCTCAATGCTGAAATATATACAAACACCCGATTCTACATACCAGGTGTAAAATCGGGCGCATTTCTTGTAGATTGCTGATTATCAGCGTTTATTGTGGAGCTGGAGGGAATCGAACCCTCGTCCAAACGAGGAAAACACAAGCTTTCTACATGCTTATCTTTGACTACATTTTCGTGCAGCGGCAGAACCAAAGCCATCAACCGATGCCTTATCCTCTAAAGCTTCATCTACGCCGCGAGGCCGGCGCCGACTATCCCCGATTTGGCTGCACCACTTGGCCGGAATGCTTCGGAGCAACAGCTTCCGAGTGATGTCACGTCCCAGCACCTGGTGCCGGGATTAAGCTTCGATCTACTGTACTTCAATCAAGCAGCGAGAGCGTAATTGTTTTCGCCAGATAATCTTTTGAAGACTGAGATTATAGTGCTAATCTACGACGCACTGCATGCTTACCTGTCCTTTCTGCCCGCTGTCAAATCCAGTCAACCCCATGTTGAATGGCATCTTTCGTGCCGAAATTCGCCGCAAAACTACCGCTTTTTTTTGAAATATCAAAATTTTGCCCTATTTTTGCCCCTCGAAAATGAAAAAATAGGATTATTTTTACGTGCTTTTGGATATGAACAACCTAAATACCAAGTGGATTTATGCTGCCGGAGCCCTGCTGGTAGGGCTTCTGGTGCTGGTTACGGTGCTTCTGGTGAGCGAAAAACAGGTCAACTACGAGTTGACACAGGAGTTTCAACTGGAGAAGGAGGATCTGGAAAATCAATATACCGACTTCTCCAAGCAGTATGACGAGCTGCGCACCACCATTGCCAACGACTCGCTTCAGGTGCTTCTCGAGCAGGAACAGCTCAAGACGCAGCGTCTGCTCGAAGAGCTGCGCACCGTGAAGAGCACCAACGCCACCGAGATACGCCGACTGAAGAAGGAGCTGGCCACCCTGCGCAAGGTGATGGTGGGCTATATCAATCAGATTGACTCGCTTAATCGCCTCACGGCTCAGCAGAAGGAGATTATTGCCGACGTGACGCAGAAGTTCAACCGCGCCTCGCAGCAGATCAGCACGCTCACCGAGGAGAAGCGCAACCTGGACAAGAAGGTAACCCTGGCCGCACAGCTCGATGCTACGGCCATCAGCGTGCAGCCTCGCAACAAGAATAAGAAAACGGCCAAGCGGGTGAAGGACGTGGTGCAGCTCAAGGTCGATTTCACCATCGCCAAGAACATCACGGCCGAGAATGGGGAGCGCATCATCTACGTGAACATCGTCAAGCCTGACAACAGCATCTTGACCCAGGATGAGGCCAACAACCACTTTACCTACGAGAACCGCCAGTTGCCCTATTCCATCAAGAAGTACATCGAGTACAATGGCGAGGAGCAGGCCGTAACGGTCTATTGGGACGTCAAGGAGTTCCTCTTTGCCGGAACCTATCGGCTGGATATCTTTGCTGACGGCAATCTGATTGGTTCACAATCCTTCACGCTGAAGTAATGCGGAGGTGTACTAATCCCTAATCCCTAATCCCTAATCCCTAATCCCTAATCCCTCTCCTCTCCGAAGAGAATCGACGAGTCGCCGTAGCTCAAGAAACGGAAGTCGTGGCTCAAGGCATAGTCGTAGATGGTGTGCCAATCGCCCCCTACAAAAGCCGATACCAGCAGGAGCAGCGTGCTCTGCGGCTGGTGGAAGTTGGTGACTATCGCTTTGACTATATGGTACTTGTAGCCTGGGGCAATGATGATCTGCGTGCTGTTGTGCAGCGCCTCCAGACCGTGGAGGTCCATGTAGTGAGCAAGCGCCTGCAGCGCCTCTACAGCCGTTGGCTCAGCCTGATTTCCTACAACGTCTTGTGCCGCTGCACTGCTGCCAGATACCGCTGCATTACTTGCAGAATTCGCTGTACAGCTGCCAGATGCCGCTGCGTAGGGTTGCCACTGCTTGACGTGCAGCTCCTCGTCGGTGGCCTGCGGGTTGCGGAGCAGGGTCAGCCCCATGTAGTAGAGGCTTTCGAGCGTGCGCACCGAGGTAGTGCCTACGGCGATGGCCCGTCCGCCGTGGTCGATAAGGCGCTGCAGCGTGTGGCGGCTCACGGAGATGTATTCCGTGTGCATCTCGTGCCCCTCTATCTCCTCACTCTTCACCGGCTTGAAGGTGCCTGCACCTACGTGGAGGGTCACCTCCTCAGTTTCTACCCCCTTGGCGCGTAGCGCGTCGAGCACCTGCGGCGTGAAGTGCAGCCCGGCCGTAGGGGCAGCTACCGACCCTTTGATTTTGCTATAGACCGTCTGGTAGCTCTCCTTGTCGCTCTCCTCCGTCTCGCGGTTGAGGTAGGGCGGGATGGGCAGTTCGCCAAACACCTCCAGGATATCGGCAAACGTCACGTGCGGATTGTCCCACGCAAAGTCAATGCGGTGGCTCGTGCCGCGGCATTCGCCCCGGGTGGCAGATAGCTTCACCGTCTCGCCCTTCACCAGCATCTCGCGCTCCAGGGTGCCCTCCTTCCATTTCTTCAGGTTGCCCACCAGGCAGAGCCACGCCGTGTGGGCCGTCTGCTGGAAGTTCTGCGCATAGTCGGCCGGCAGCAGGGGCTCCAGGCAGAACACCTCAATCAGTGCACCGGTGGCCTTGCGGAAGTGCATGCGTGCCTGGATGACGCGCGTGTTGTTGAACACCATCAGTTCACCAGCCTCAATCAGTTCGGGCAGGTGGAAGAACTGGCTCTCGCTCACCGCTCCGTGGCGGTAGATGAGCAGCTTGGAGTGGTCGCGTTCGCTCAGGGGGAACTTGGCGATGCGTTCGTCGGGCAGCGGGTAGTTGTAGTCGCTGATGCGGATATGCCGAGGGTCTTGATTCATCATACGTTGTCTGTTTCTCTTTTTTTGGGGTGGCAAAAGTACGCAAAATATCGGTAGGATGGCTCACTGGGCGGCAAGAATTTTAGGGCAGGGGGGCGGAACAGCTCTCCCCGGGCTGCAGCAGGTAGTGACGACCATAGAGGATGACCTCCTGAGCTTGCGGGCCAGTGAGGGTGATGCGCGCTTCCTGGCCTACGGTGACCTGCAGCGTGGCGAGGCGGAAATAGACCTTGAAGCTGTAGCTCGTCCACTGTGGAGGGCGCACGGGGGCCAGCGAGGGCAGGGTGTTGTCCACAATCATGAAGTAGCCAAAACCGCGCACGATGGCCAGCCAACTGCCCGGCATGCTGGTGATGTGCAGCCCCTGGTCGGCCTCGTTGTTGTAGTCGTCCAGGTCGAGTCGGGCCGAGTGCATGAAGTGCTCGTAGGCCTTGTCGAGCTTGCCCAGTCGGGCCGCCAGGATGGCGTGGATGAAGGGCGAGAGCGACGACTCGTGCACCGTCATCGGCTCATAGAACTCAAAGTTGCGGCGCAGCGTCTCCTCGTCAAACAGGTAGGCAAAGAGGTAGAGTCCGAGCAACACGTCGCTCTGCTTGATGTAGCAGGAGCGCAGGATGCGGTCCCACGACCAGTGCTGGTTGATGGGGCGCTCCTGAGGGGAGAGGCTGGCCGTAGTGCGCAGCTCCTTGTCCAGGAAGCCGTCGTTCTGCACAAAGATGCCCCGCTGCTCGTCGAAGGGCAGGTAGAGGTGGTCGATGATCTCGCGCCAGCGGGCGGTCTCGCTGGCTTCGTCAAAGTGGGTCTTCTGCATCACCCGCTGCAGTGCCTCGGGTTGATGCTGGCGCATGTGGTTCATGAATTCGAGGGTGATACGCAGGCACATGCGGCAGGAGAAGTTGGTGTACCAGTTGTTGTCCACGTTGTTCTCATAGCCGTTAGGGCCGGTGACGCCCAGGATGACATACTGCTGCTTGGGCTCTGAGAAGGAGACGCGCTGGCTCCAGAAGCGGCAGACGGCAATCATCAGCTCCAGGCCATTGCTGGCGACGTAGTCTATCTTGCCGGTCATCAAGGCATGTTGGGCAATGGCATAGACCATGATGTTGTTGCGGTGAATCTCTTCGAAGGTGATCTCCCACTCGCTGTGGCACTCGTCGCCGTTGTTGGTCACCTGCGGAAAGAGGGCGGCACCTCCGTCAAAGCCCAGCCGGCGGGCGTTCTCAATGGCTCGTGGGAGTTGGTTGTAGCGGTAGAGCAGCAGGTTGCGCACGATGTTGTGGGGCGAGGCCAGCAGGAAGAAGGGCACGCAGCAGAGCTCCGTGTTCCAGTAGGTGTTGCCGCCATACTTCTCGCCTGTAAATCCCTTGGGGGCAATGTTAAGCCGTGGGTCGTCGCCCCGGTAGGTCTGGAAGAGCTGGAAGATGTTGTAGCGGATGGCCTGCTGTGCGGCGGGGTCGCCCTCAATGCGCACGTCGGTCTCCTCCCAAATCTGGTGCCAGGCCTGCCGATGGTCGGCGGTGAGCCGTTCCCACCCCAGCTGCTTGGCCTGCAGGGCCTTTTGCTGGGCTACGTCCACGATGTGGCGCACCTCTTGCTGCAGCGAGCTGACTACGGCTACATATTTTATCAGGGTGATGCGGTCGCCCGGTCGCACGTCGGCCCCCAGGCAGTAGCCACTCTGTCGCTCCTTCTCAATGCGTATGGCGCCGTGGCTGCTCTCCGTATGGTTCTTGAAGAACTGATAGGTCATGGCGTAGCACACCTGATTGTCTTCGCGGCGGGTCTGTGTCCAGAGGTCGGCGCACTCCTTGCCGCACTCTGAGCGCAGGATGTTCCACACCTTCTCCTCGGGGCTGATCTCCTCATCCTCCTCTACGCTGAGCAGGGGGAGCAGGGAGAGGTGGCCGGTGTAGTTGATGGAGGTCACGCTGTACTTGATGTGGCAGAGTGAGGGGTGGGCCATATTGACCACATGCTCCACCTGCAGCTGCAGGCTGTTGCCTTTGGTTGAGGTAGCCTCCACCTCTCGCTCGTAGATACCCTCTTGCATATTGAGGCGCCGGCAGAAGTGAGTCACGTTCCAGTGGGCCAGGTCGAGCTCTTCGTTCACCAGGCGCAGCTTGATCAGGCTCCAGTCAGCGGCCACAGGCATGCGCGAGGTAAAGCGTGAGAAGCCGTTTTTCCACCACTCCACGCGGGTGCGCTCCGTAAAGTGGATGCCTGCCACAAACGAGGCCTGATAGCTGTCGCTGTCATATTGCTCCTCAAAATTGCCACGTTGGCCGATATGTCCGTTGCCCAGGCTGAAAATGCTCTCACTCATCCGTTGGCGGTCGGGGTCAAACCCCTCCTCCACGATGTTCCATTCGTCAATATGCAGGTATTTATTCATGGTTATTAGTGATTAGGGTTTAGTGATTTTAATTTTAAATTTTAATTTTTTAATTTTAAATTGACGTTGCCGTTACAATCGTTACAAACGTTACAGCAAAAAACTGCGCACACAGGATGGAATTGTAGTCCGTAACCCGTAGCTCGTAGCCCGTAGCTCGTAGCTTGTAGCTTGTAGCCCGTAGCTCGTAGCTTGTAGCTAAAAATCACTTCTTCTCCTTGATGAAGCATACGCAGGCTGCGCCTATCAGCAGCAATATGCCGGCAATGACCAGCATATCCACCTGTGGCGCTTCGCCACCTTCGGGGGTGAGGCTCTTCAGGATGGGGCTGCCAGCTATGGCTGCTACTATCTGCGGCAGACAGATGGTGCAGTTAAACAGGCCCAGGTAGGTACCCATCTTGGGGTTGCCCTGCAGGGCGTTGGTGAAGAGCGTGAAGGGCAGGGCCAACATGCCAGCCCAGGCGGCACCAATCAGCAGGAAGCTGCCCCACAACACGTAGGGATGGTGTACCCACAAGATGGAGATGAACCCAGCACCACCCACCACCAGACTGGCGATATAGGCCAGTTTGAGCGTGCGGAACAGCGGAATCACGCAAGCCCACAGCATGGAGCCTACGGCCTGCACAGCAAAGACTACGCCTACCCAGTTGGCTGCATCCTGATAGCCCTGGCTGGCTACGTCGGTCGTGCCCCAGCACTGGGCGGCAATGGCTCCTGGCGTGTAGGTCCACATGTACATGAAGGCGGCCCAGCAGAAGAACTGCACCAGACCTATGGAGATGAAGGTGTAGGGGATGCTCACCTTCTGCTGCGCCGTGGCCTCAGTGGCCTGCGAGGGGATGATTTCGGCCTCTTCAGGACCAAACTGCTTCATCGCTTCGGGCGAGTACTCCTTGACGTTCACCGTGGTATAGATCACGCAGAGTATCAAGATGGCTGCGCCGATGTAGAAGGAGTAGATGACGGAGTTGGGGATGACGCCCTCGGGGGCTGTGTTCTGCACACCCAGGAAGGTGAAGATGTAGGGGAAGAGGTAGCCCACCAGCGAGCCGGCGTTGCAGAGGAACGACTGGATGCTGTAGGCCAAACCCTTCTGGCGGATGTTTACCATATCGCCCACCATCATCTTAAAGGGCTGCATGGCGATGTTGATCGAGGTGTCGAGGAACATGAGCGACATCAGGCCAAACAGCATAGTGCCCGACAATCCCCACATCACCACCTGCGTGGTGAGTCCTAGTGAACCGGCATTAGGCAGCATCAGCATCACGGCCACAGCCACAATAGCGCCCACAAACAGGTAGGGGATGCGTCGGCCAAAGCGGCACCACGTCTTGTCGCTCAGCACGCCGATTAAGGGCTGCACCAGCATACCCATCAGCGGTGGGAGAATCCAGAAGAAAGAGAGTTGATGGGGGTCGGCGCCCAGCGTGGCAAAGATGCGGCTGATGTTGGCACTCTGAAGGGCGTAGGCAATCTGTACGCCGAAAAATCCGAAGCTGATGTTGAACAGCTTCCAAAAACTTAAGTCGGGTTTCTGTTTCATAATGGTATTGTTGTGTGATGATTTATAGGCTGATGAATAGGGATTATTTGGTGGTGCCTCGTACTACGAGGTTGGTGCGTACGATGCGGTTTTTGATCAGAGGGCCCGCTCCCGATTCTTTGTGGCTGAGGCGCTCCAGCTTCTCCTGCAGGATAGCAAAGGCGCTGGCGCCTACCTCGTCACCATGCTGCTCCACGGTGGTCAGCTTAGGGTCGGTACTCTGCGCAATCATGCCGTCGCTGAATCCGCAGATGCTCACCTCCTGGGGCACCTTGACCCCTGCCAGCTTGCAGGCAAAGAGGACACCCGCTGCCGTCTCGTCGTTGATGGCGAAGAAGGCATCGGGGCGCAGCGGGCTCTCCAGCAGGTCGGGGGTGAGGGCCATGGCCTTCTGGCGCGTATCGCAGAGGGTGATGAGTGATTCGTCGATGGGAATGTTGTAGCGACGCAGGGCATCGAGGTAGCCGTTGCGACGGTTCTTGGTAATCTCCAGGTGGGGGTCAGCGCCGAAAAAGCAGATACGCTTGCAGCCGGTCTGTATCAGGTACTCTACGGCGGTAAAGGCGCCGGCATAGTCGTCCACCACCACGCGTTCGGTCTTTACGCCGGTACAGATGCGGTCGTAGAACACCACGGGGATGCCTGCATCGAGTAGGTCCTGGTAGTGGTCGTAGTGGGCTGTCTGTTTGGCCAGCGAGGCAATCACTCCGCACACGCGCGCCTCCTGAAAGCGGCGCACAATCTGCACCTCCTCTTCGTAGCTCTCCGTACTCTGGGCCACGAGGATGGTGTAGCCAGCAGCTGAGGCTTGCCGCTCAATGCCACTCAGCACGCACGAGAAGAAGTGATGTACCAGCTGGGGCACAATCACGCCAATGATGTTCGAGCGGCTGCTACGCAGGTTAGCCGCCATCACGTTGGGCTTGTAGTTGTGCTGACGGGCATAGTCGTTGACCAGCTTGCGCGTCTCCTTGCTGATGTCGGGATTGTTCTTGAGCGCTCGCGAAACGGTACTTACCGAAACGTTGAGCGCCCGGGCGATATCTTTGATGGTGATGGGTGTGTTGGCCATGGTCATGTTGGTTTTTCGTGCTGCAAAGGTAGTGATAATATCTATAAGGTAGAGCGCCCTTTGACAAACGTTTGCAAATAATAGCGCAAACGATTGCGTCGGCTTTCTTTCCGAAAAGCAGCTGCTTCTGTGCAAAAGGCTTGGGCTTTTGGCTGAAAATCGCTATCTTCGCCCGCTGAAAACAAGTAGTTAGGACGACGTTATGATACAGAAGTTATATCCCAAGAACAACAGTCCCGAGGTGATGGCGCGGCTGGTGAGCAACCTGAACGATGGGGGCGTAATGATAGTGCCTACCGACACGCAGTATGCCTTGGCCTGCCATGCCCTGAAGGAGCGGGCTATTGAGCGCATCTGCCACCTTAAGGGGATTGACCCGCGCAAGAACCGCCTCTCAGTGGTCTGCTACGACTTGAGCAGCATCAGCGAGTATGCCAAGGTGGATAACGCCACCTTCAAGCTGATGAAGCGTAACCTGCCCGGCCCCTTCACCTTCATCCTTCCAGGCACTACGCGGCTACCCAAAATCTTTGGTGGACGTCGCGAGGTGGGCATCCGCATGCCCGACTGTCCCATGCTGCGCGAGCTGCTGGCTCAGCTGCAAGCTCCGCTGATGATTGCCTCACTCCCCCTGGAGGAAGGAGAGGAAGAGGAATACCTCACCGAGCCTGAACTGATTCACGAGAAGTGGGGGGAGCTGGTGGACCTGGTCATCGACGGAGGCACCGGAGGCAGCGAGGGCTCCACCGTGGTGGACTGCACGGAGGGAACTGCTGAAATTGTGCGTCAGGGCGTTGGCTGGCTGGAGGAATAACCGGATGATGAGCCGGAGAAATAAATTGTAGCCCACGAGGGTGGTAGTGTGGAAAAAAAACGTTACCTTTGCAGCCGCAAATCGTGATTTTTAACTGACTATACAACAGCAAAGACAATGTGGCTTCTGTTAGCATTTCTATCGGCTACGCTCCTGGGCTTCTATGATGCCTTTAAGAAGCAGTCGCTCAAGGACAACGCGGTGCTTCCCGTGCTGTTTCTCAATACCATCTTCTCTAGTTTGGTCTTTTTGCCCTTTATCCTCGTGTCGGTCGCTGCCCCTACGGCGCTGCAGGGAAGCCTGTTCTACGTCCCCTCGGCATCGTGGCAGGCGCAGGGGCTGATTCTGCTCAAATCGTTTATCGTGCTCTCTTCGTGGATTCTGGGCTATTTCGGCATGAAGCATCTGCCACTCACCATCGTGGGGCCTATCAACGCCACGCGCCCTGTAATGGTGCTTGTGGGGGCTATGTTGCTCTTTGGCGAGCGGCTTAACCTCTACCAGTGGGTGGGTGTGTTGCTGGCTATAGCTTCATTCTTCATGTTGAGCCGATCGGGCAAGAAAGAGGGCATCGACTTTAAGCACAACCGCTGGATTCTCTTCATCGTGCTGGCTGCCGTGATGGGAGCTGTGAGCGGACTCTACGATAAGTATCTGATGAAGCAGTTGCCTCCCATGTTGGTGCAGGCCTGGTACAACCTTTATCAAGTGCTCATCATGTGTCCGGTCATCTTGTTGCTCTGGATGCCCTTGCGCAAGAAGAGCACCCCCTTCAACTGGCGCTGGACCATCATGCTGATTTCCCTCTTTCTCTGTGCTGCCGACTTTGTCTATTTCTATGCGCTCAGCCTGCCTGGCTCGATGGTGAGCATTGTCTCGATGGTGCGTAGGGGCAGCGTAGTGGTTTCGTTCCTTTTCGGGGCCTGGGTATTCCGCGAAAAGAACCTCAAGAGCAAGGCGGTGGATTTGATTTTGGTGCTGATTGGCATGTTCTTCCTCTACCTTGGAAGCCGGTCGTGATATGAAACTTGAAAAAACAGATAAACAGAAACAACAATATGAACCATAGATTATGGATGATGATTGTGCTGCTGGTTGGCTTCTCGATGGGGCTCATGGGGCAGCAGCGTGTGATGCAAACAACGGATGAAGCCCATGCAGCAGCTCCGCAAGGTGTGGAATGTGGTGAGCGCTTCGTGGCTATGCCCGACTCGCTCTCACCTCTGCTTACGGCTGTGAACCGGGCCGACCTGGTGGATTTCATGGCCAACGGCATGAAGGCTGAGGTGGATAACCGGCTGGCTGGACGTACGCGCATGACGCAGCTTTCGCCTACTTACCTGCGGCTGCAGCACAGCGGACAGGCCGACTGGCAGATGAAACTGCTCACCACGCATAAGGGCGACACGCTGATTTGTGTGGCACAGACGGTGCGCACACCGGTGGTGGACAGTCATCTGTTGCTCTTTGATGGCTGCTGGAATTCCCTGCCGCTGGAGCAGGTCATGCCTCAGCCTCCACGGCTCGAAGATTTTCTCTCGACCGAGGCGCTGGCCAGCTTTCAGGCAAAGCACGCTTCGGCAGCTCTTCTGCTGACTGAGGCCACCTTCACTGCCGAGGGGGAGCAACTGGAGATTCGTTTTACAACCTCCGACACCATCGACGATGAGGCTCGCAAACGACTGGAACCCTATCTGCATCCCCTGTTGACCTACCGTTGGCAAGGGGAACGCTTTGAACGCATTCCTTGAAATTCATAACTCACAACTTATAAATTATAAATCAGATTACTGAAAATGAAAAAATCCATGAACTTTTTCGGACAACGCTTCTCGCGTCAGGCGCTGCTCAACGAAATTAAGGACTACCTGATGATAGCCTTCGGACTGTTGCTCTATGGCATTGGCTGGACCATCTTCTTGCTGCCCAACGACATCACCACGGGTGGTGTACCAGGTATTGCCTCTATCGTGTTCTTCGCTACGGGATTCCCTGTGCAGTACACCTACTTTGCCATCAACTTTGTGCTGCTGATTCTCTCCATCAAGGTGCTGGGCTGGAAATTCAGTATCAAGACGGTGTATGCGGTCTTCACCCTGACCTTCATTACGGGCGTCATTCAGCAGTTCACGCAGGACCTTCATCTGTTGCACGACCAGCCCTTCATGGCCTGCGTTATTGGTGCCTCCTGCTGCGGACTGGGTATTGGACTGGCCTTTTCGCACAATGGATCTACTGGTGGAACGGATATCATTGCGGCCATTATCAATAAGTATCGCGACGTCACCCTGGGTCGCGTCATGCTGATGTGCGACCTCATTATCATCTCTTGCGGCTACTTTGCCCTTCAGGACTGGGAGAAGGTGGTCTATGGTTATGCCACGCTCTACATCTGCAGCTTTGTGCTCGATCAGGTGGTCAACAGTGCGCGTCAATCAGTGCAGTTTATTATTATCAGTAAGAAATACAAGGAGATAGGACATAGCATCGTGGTGGGTCCGCGACGTGGAGTGACGGTCATCAACGCCAACGGGTTTTACAGCGGCGACGAGGTGAAGATGCTCTTTGTGATGGCCAAGAAACGCGATAGCACCATGATTTTCCGCCTCATCAAGGAGATTGACCCTGATGCCTACGTGACGCAGAGCGCCGTGATTGGTGCCTATGGCGATGGCTTTGACCGCATCAAGGTGAAGTGATTTTTCCTTTTTTTTCGGGGTAATCTGCTATTTTATGCGGTAAACTCGCCGAAAATCCCTATTTTTGCACACAGAATATAATTTTATGCCTTATGAGCACCAATCAAAGATACATGATGCGCGGAGTGAGCGCATCGAAAGAGGACGTTCACAACGCCATCAAGCACATTGATAAGGGCCTCTATCCACAGGCCTTCTGTAAGATTATCCCCGATATCCTGGGCGGTGACCCGGAGTATTGCAACATCATGCACGCCGACGGAGCTGGCACCAAGTCATCCTTGGCCTATATGTACTGGAAGGAGACGGGCGACCTCTCCGTCTGGAAGGGCATTGCACAGGATGCACTCATCATGAATATCGACGACCTGCTCTGTGTGGGTGCAGTGGACAACATACTGGTCTCTTCGACCATCGGACGCAACAAACTGCTCGTGCCTGGCGAGGTCATCTCGGCCATTATCAACGGTACGGACGAGCTGCTGGCCGAACTGCGTGAGATGGGCGTGGGAGTGTATGCTACGGGTGGTGAAACGGCCGATGTGGGCGACCTGGTGCGCACCATCATCGTGGACAGTACCGTCACCTGCCGCATGAAGCGCAGCGACGTCATCAACAACGCCAACATCCGCCCCGGCGACGTCATTGTGGGACTGGCCTCGTTTGGCCAAGCTACCTACGAGAAGGAGTACAACGGCGGCATGGGCAGCAACGGTCTGACCTCAGCGCGCCATGATGTGTTCAGCAAATACCTGGCTGAGAAGTACCCTGAGAGCTATGACAAGGCTGTGCCCGAGGAACTGGTTTACAGCGGGGCACTGAAACTGACCGATGCTGTAGAGGGCTCGCCGCTGGATGCGGGTAAACTGGTACTCTCGCCTACGCGTACTTATGCCCCGGTAGTGAAGAAATTGCTTGATACCCTGCGTCCGCAGATTCACGGTATGGTGCACTGCTCCGGTGGGGCACAGACCAAGGTGCTCCATTTTGTGGGCGACAACTGCCGCGTCATCAAGGATAACCTCTTCCCTGTACCGCCCCTGTTCCGCACAATCAAGGAGCAGAGCAACACCGACTGGAGTGAGATGTACAAGGTGTTCAACATGGGCCATCGCCTGGAGGTTTATCTTGCGCCTGAGCATGCTGAGCAGGTGATTGCCATCAGCCAATCGTTTGGCATTGACGCACAGGTCATCGGCCGCATTGAGGAGAGTGACAAGAAGGAACTGATTATCCGCAGCGAATTTGGGGAGTTTGTGTATTGATTCTTCAGCTACGAGCTACGAGTTACGAGCTACAAGTTACGAGCTAATAAGTTTTTAGTTATGCGAAAAATACTCTTTTTCCTCTGTTGTATAGCGAGCATTTGCGCTACGGTCTATATGTGCTACGAGTCGTGGCTGCTCATCCAGCGTCGCGATTTCACGCTCCATGCAATCCTCTTCATGCTCGGCACACTGGGCTGGCTGGTGATTACCTTCAACATCGTCACCCGCCAGTATCGCTGGGCCAACTATCTTTGCAAGTAACCTGAGACAGACAATATGGCAGATAACAATACGATATTAGAGAAACTCGATGGACTGGTGGCCCGCTTTGAGGAGGTTTCGACCTTGATTACCGACCCTGCTGTGATTGCCGACCAAAAGCGCTACGTGAAGCTGACCAAGGAGTACAAGGAGCTGGGCGACCTGATGGGGGCCCGCAAGCAATACATGCAGACTTTGGTTGGCATAGACGAGGCCAAGCAGCTTCTGGCCAACGAGACCGACCCTGAGATGAAGGAGATGGCTCGTGAGGAGTTGGTGGCCTGTGAAGAACGCCTCCCCCAGCTGGAGGAGGAAATCAAGCTGATGCTGGTACCTGCCGACCCGCAGGACAGCCGCAATGCCATCCTCGAAATCCGTGGTGGTACGGGAGGTGATGAGGCCGCTCTCTTTGCCGGAGACCTGTTTCGCATGTACTCCAAGTATTGCGACATCAAGGGATGGCGCATGGAGGTGTCGAGCGCCAACGAAGGAGCTGCAGGTGGATTCAAGGAGATTATCTGCTCGGTGACGGGCGACAACGTCTATGGCACACTCAAGTATGAGTCGGGTGTACACCGTGTACAGCGTGTGCCAGCTACTGAGACCCAGGGTCGTGTGCACACCTCGGCTGCCTCGGTGGCCGTACTGCCCGAAGCGGAGGAATTCGACGTGGTAATCAACGAGGGCGAAATCAAGTGGGACACCTTCCGCAGTGGAGGTGCTGGCGGACAGAACGTCAACAAAGTGGAGTCGGGTGTACGCCTGCGCTACAACTGGAAGAATCCGCTGACTGGTGTCGTAGAGGAGATTCTCATTGAGTGTACCGAGACGCGCGACCAGCCCAAGAACAAGGAGCGTGCCCTTTCGCGCCTGCGTACCTTTATCTATGATAAGGAGCATCAAAAGTACATCGACGACATCGCCTCTAAGCGAAAGACCATGGTCTCTACCGGCGACCGATCGGCCAAGATCCGCACATACAACTATCCGCAGGGGCGCATCACCGACCATCGCATCAACTATACCATCTACAATCTCGCTGCCTTCATGGATGGCGAAATCCAGGATTGCATCGACCACCTCATTGTGGCCGAGAATGCAGAGCGCCTCAAGGAGAGCGAACTCTGAACTTCCTCAGATAAAAACATTAACCCTAAAACTCAAACAATATGACGAAAGAACAACTCTTTGAAAATATCCTGCGCAAGCAGAGTTTCCTCTGCGTGGGACTGGATACGGATATCAAGAAGATACCCGAACATCTCCTGAAGGAGGAAGACCCTATCTTTGCCTTCAACAAGGCGATTATCGACGCTACGCAGGACCTCTGCATTGCCTACAAGCCCAACCTGGCTTTCTACGAGAGCCTGGGCGTAAAGGGATGGATTGCCTTTGAGAAGACCGTGAAGTACATCAAGCAGCACTATCCCGACCAGTTCATCATTGCGGATGCCAAGCGCGGCGACATAGGCAACACCTCCACGATGTATGCCCGCAGTTTCTTCGAGGAGCTCGACATAGACTCTGTGACGGTGGCCCCCTACATGGGTGAAGACAGTGTGAGCCCCTTCTTGGCTTATCCAGGCAAGTGGGTCATCTTGTTGGCGCTGACCAGCAATAAGGGTAGTCACGACTTTCAGCTCACCGCCGATGCTGAGGGAGAGCGCCTTTTCGAGAAGGTGCTCCGCAAGAGTCAGCAGTGGGGTAGCAACGAGCAGATGATGTACGTGGTAGGTGCTACGCAGGGACGTGCCTTTGAGGACATCCGTCGTATCGTGCCCGACCACTTCTTGCTCGTGCCAGGTGTTGGTGCACAGGGTGGCTCGCTGGAGGAGGTCTGCAAGTATGGCATGAACAGCCAGTGCGGTCTGATTGTGAACAGCAGCCGTGGCATCATCTATGTGGACAAGAGTGAGCAGTTTGCTGCTGCTTCACGTCGTGCAGCCCAAGAGGTGCAGGCCCAAATGGCTGAACAACTCAAGGCCCTCCGCTGAATCACATGTTCGGAGAAGTTAACTCTTCAACCGTGAGAAGTTAACTCTTCAGCTGTGAGAAGATAACTCTTCAGCTGTGAGAAGTTCACTCTTCAGCCGTGAGCGATTAGCTTCTCAGCAGGGGGATTATTAGTAGTTATGATTGTGTTGCCCAGTCAGCACGCAATAGCTGGTATAGAGAGACTGTATGAGCAATATCAAGATTCGAAGAGGTGTGTTTGATACACAGCTTGAGCTGGAACATGCTTCGGTGGTGGCGGGGTTCCCTTCACCAGCTGATGACTATCGGCATGAGACGCTCGATTTCAACCGCGACTACATCCGTCACCCAGAGGCATCGTTCTATGGCGATGTTGAGGGTGACTCGATGAGAGATGCCGGGATTCTGGACGGTGACCGGGTCATCATCGACCGCGCCGTGCAGGCTCACCATGGCTCAATTGTGGTGGCGTTCTGGAATGGGGAATTCACCATGAAGTACCTCGACCTGACGCACCAGCGCGACGGCTACATTGAGCTCCGCCCAGCCAATCCCGACTTCCCCATCTTCAAGGTGGAGGAGGGGAGTCACTTTGAGGTATGGGGCGTGGTGGTACACCTTATCCGTACGTTTGAAACGTTTTAGCAGAGGGGGAGAGGGGGAGTACGATGTACGGCATTATTGATTGTGACAATTGCTACGTCTCGTGCGAACGGGTTTTCCGTCCTGATTTGGAGGGGAAACCCGTCGTGGTTTTATCCAACAACGATGGATGTGTGGTGGCTCGCAGCAACGAGGCCAAGGAGTTGGGCATTAAGGCGGGAACCCCCTTCTTTCAACTCGAAAAGCTCTTCCCTGAAGTCAAGATAGCAGTCTTCTCCTCCAATTACGAGCTTTACGGTGAGTTGACGGGCCGTATTGTCTCCATCATCAAGGAGGAGGCACCGGCCTATTTCCGCTACTCCATAGACGAGTGTTTTGTCTATTTCCAGGGGGTGGAGGGTCTCGACTACAAACACTGGGGTGAGGAGCTCCACCGAAAGGTGAAGCAGTGGGTGGGTATGCCGGTGAGTATCGGCATAGCTCCCAACAAGACGCTGGCCAAGGTGGCAAGCCACTTTGCCAAAAAGTATCCGGGTTACAACCATTGCTGTGTGATCGACAGCGAAGAGAAGCGTATCAAGGCGCTTTCGCTATTTCCGGTCGAGGAGGTATGGGGAGTAGGCCGACGCTATGCCGCCAAGTTGGTGGATTATGGGGTGAAGACGGCCTATGACTTTGCGCAGCTTCATGGCGACTTTGTGAAGACAGCCTTCAACCATATCGTCATTTATCGTACATGGGCCGAGTTGAATGGCCGTGATTGCGTGCCCAATGAGGAGTATGCCAAGAAGAAGAGTATCTGTACAAGCCGCAGCTTCAGCGGCATGATCTCCGACCTCCCAACCCTGAATACCCACGTAGCTAATTTTGCTGCACGTTGTGCTGAGAAGCTGAGGATGCAGCAGACGGTGGCCCAGGTGGTGGGTGTCTTTATCCATACCAATCCTTTCCGTGAGGACCTTGGCCAGTACTGGAGTTTCGAGGAGGAGCGGCTTGTGACGCCTACCAGCTCGACCGTAACCATTGTGCAGGCTGCTCAGCAGGCCTTGATGCGCATCTTTCGCACGGGGTATCAGTACAAGAAGGCAGGGGTCATCGTGATGGGTATTGCGGCCGACCATCCCATTCAACACGACCTCTTTGACCTGCAACCTGGGCAGTACGAGCGGCTCAAGTCGCTCGATAAGACCATGGACCGCATCAACCGCCTGTATGGTACGGAGACGCTGGTGCTTGGTGCACAGCAATACACGCTCAAGGATGGGGATGGCAAGGCGGGTGTCTTTGCCGATGCGATTAAGCATGATTTTCGTAGTCCGAATCCTACCACCCGCTGGTGCGACGTCATCAAGCTGAAGTAGCCTCTGCACCCTTCCATTTCTCATTTCCCATCACAAAAACAAAGGACGCATCCGGCATGAATCACCATGCATAGGATGCGTCCTTATTCTATCCAGATTTATTTATACGCGCATTACTTGCTCCAATCCATCTTGGTCATGCGTACGTAGCTCTGGTAGCGCTTCTTGGCCATCTCTTCACAAGCGTTGAAGAGGTCAGCAGCTTCAGCAGGGTACTGCTTCATTACCGAGGCAAAGCGAACTTCACCCTTCAGGTAATCCTGGAAGCCTTCCCATGCGGGCTCCTTCGAGTCGAGCGTGAACGGATTCTTGCCCTCTTCCTCCAGAGCGGGGTTGAAGCGCCACAGATGCCAGTAACCGCAAGCTACGGCAGCAGCCTCTTCGGCCTGGGCCTTACCCATACCCTTCTTCAGACCGTGGTTGATACAGGGTGCGTAAGCGATGATGATCGAAGGACCGGGATAAGCCTCAGCCTCACGGATGGCCTTCAGGCACTGCGACTGGTCAGCACCCATGGCAATCTGTGCTACATAGACATAGCCGTAGGTCGTGGCAATCATACCCAGGTCTTTCTTGCGTACGCGCTTACCCGAAGCGGCAAACTTAGCGATGGCGCCGAGCGGAGTAGCCTTTGAAGACTGACCACCCGTGTTCGAGTAAACCTCGGTGTCGAGTACCAGGATATTCACATCCTCGCCCGATGCGATGACGTGGTCCAGACCACCGTAACCGATATCGTATGAGGCACCGTCACCACCGATGATCCACTGGCTGCGCTTAACCAGGAAGTGGCTCAGCTCTTTCAGTTGCTTGCAAGCCTCGCAACCCTTCTCAGCACCAGCCTCGATGAAGGGCAGCAGCTTAGCAGCAGCAGCCTTGCTGGCATCGGCATTCTCCTTGCCGGCAATCCACTCTTCAGCAGCAGCCTTGTATTCAGCAGGAGCAGCTTCGTTGGCAATTACCTCCTTCAGCAGAGCCTCGATGCGAGCACGCATCTTCTTGTTGGCCAGCGTCATACCCAGACCGAATTCGCAGAAGTCCTCAAACAGGGAGTTAGCCCATGCAGGACCCTGACCCTTCTCGTTGGTGGTGTAGGGAGTAGAAGGAATTGAACCAGAGTAGATTGACGAGCAACCCGTAGCGTTAGCCACGATTTCGCGGTCACCGAAGAGCTGAGAAATCAGCTTCACATACGGAGTCTCACCGCAACCCGAGCAGGCACCTGAGAACTCAAACAGCGGCGTAGCAAACTGAGATACACGGGGGTTCGACTTGATATCTACCAGGTTCTGCTTGCTCTTTACGTTCTTCACCAGGTAGTTCCAGTTGGCAGCCTCGCCCAGTTCGCCTTCCAGCGGAACCATCTTGAGGGCAGGACCCGTCTTGGGCAGACCCGGACATACGTCAACGCAGTTACCGCAACCCAAGCAGTCCATTACGCCTACCTGCATGCGGAACTTCATGCCCTTGAGGGCAGCAGGAGCCTTCATTTCCAGCGTAGCGGCGTTCAAGCCGGCAGCCTCTTGCTCGTCCATAACGAACGGACGGATGCAAGCGTGAGGACAAACAAAGGCACACTTGTTACACTGGCTACAGTTCTCAGCGGTCCATACCGGTACGAAGGCAGCCACACCGCGCTTTTCGTAAGCAGCAGTGCCCTGCGGCCAAGTACCATCCTCGATGCCCTTGAAGGCACTTACGGGCAGCAGGTCGCCATTCTGAGCGTTGATGGGGCGAACCACCTCGTTGATGAAGGCGGGATCGTCGTTGGCAGCCTTTTCGTCAGCGGGCAGATTGCTCCAAGCGGTATCTACGGGGAGCTGCTTGTATTCGCCACCGCGGTCAACGGCTGCATAGTTCTTGTTGACTACATCTTCACCCTTCTTGCCGTAAGACTTCACGATGAACTTCTTCATCTGCTCGATGGCCAGATCTACGGGGATTACGCCGGTGATGCGGAAGAAGGCGCTCTGCAGGATCGTGTTGGTGCGGTTGCCCAGACCAATCTCCTGTGCAATCTTCGTGGCGTTGATGTAATATACGGTGATGTTGTTGTCAGCGAAGTACTTCTTCACGTTGTTGGGCAGGTTCTTAGCCAGCTCTTCGCCTTCCCAGATGGTGTTCAGCAGGAAGGTACCGTTCTTCTGCAGACCGCGCGTCACGTCATACATGTGCAGGTAGGCCTGTACGTGGCAAGCCACGAAGTTAGGCGTATTGACCAGATAGGTAGAGCGGATGGGGCTGTCGCCGAAACGCAGGTGTGAGCAGGTGAAACCACCCGACTTCTTCGAGTCGTAAGAGAAGTAAGCCTGGCAGTGCTTGTTGGTGTTGTCACCAATGATCTTTACAGAGTTCTTGTTGGCACCTACCGTACCGTCAGCACCGAGGCCATAGAACTTGGCTTCGAACATGCCGGCACCACCCAGGGCGACCTCCTCCTTCTTAGGCAGCGAGGTGAAGGTCACGTCGTCCACGATACCTACGGTGAAGTGGTTCTTGGGTTCGGGCAAGCTGAGGTTTTCATATACTGACAGAATCTGAGCGGGCGTCGTGTCGTTAGAGCCCAGACCGTAGCGGCCACCTACGATGACGGGAGCATCGGCTTGGCCGTAGAAGCAGTCCTTAACGTCCAGATAGAGGGGTTCGCCGTTGGCACCGGGCTCCTTCGTGCGGTCGAGCACAGCGATGCGCTTAGCCGTCTTGGGCACAGCAGCCAGGAAGTGCTTAGCCGAGAAGGGACGGTAGAGGTGAACAGCCACGAGGCCCACCTTCTCACCCTGAGCGGTCAGGTAGTCAATCACTTCGCGGATAGCTTCAGTAACAGAACCCATAGCGATGATGACGCGCTCAGCATCGGGAGCACCGTAGTAGTCAAACAGACCATACTGGCGACCGGTAATCTTGCTGATTTCGTTCATGTACTCTTCTACGATGGCGGGTACTGCATTGTAGTAGTTGTTGCAGCTTTCGCGGTGCGTGAAGAAGGTATCGGGGTTTTCAGCCATACCGCGGGCAACGGGATGTTCGGGGCTCAGGGCGCGGCTGCGGAACTCAGCCAGGGCCTTCTGGTCGATAAGCGGAGCCAGGTCGTCGTTCTCCAGCATCTCAATCTTCTGAATCTCGTGCGAGGTGCGGAAGCCGTCGAAGAAGTTGACGAAGGGCACGCGGCTCTTGATGGTTGACAGGTGAGCTACACCAGCCAGGTCCATAACCTCCTGTACAGAGCCTTCAGCCAACATGGCGAAGCCCGTCTGACGGGTTGACATCACGTCTTGATGGTCGCCGAAGATACAGAGAGAGTGCGAAGCGAGAGTACGGGCCGATACGTGGAATACGCAGGGCAGGAACTCACCAGCAATCTTGTACATGTTGGGGATCATCAGCAGCAGACCCTGCGATGCGGTGTACGTGGTGGTCAGGGCACCAGCCTGCAGCGAACCGTGTACGGCACCTGCGGCACCGCCTTCTGACTGCATTTCCTGTACCAGGACTGTCTCGCCGAAGATGTTCTTGCGGCCTTGGGCAGCCCATTCATCTACGTATTCTGCCATCGTAGATGAGGGAGTGATGGGGTAGATAGCGGCCACTTCAGAGAACATATACGAGATATGCGCTGCGGCCTGGTTACCATCACAGGTGATGAATTTTTTTTCTTTAGCCATAAATTAACAATTTAATTGTTGGGTTATACTATGTTGTTTTTATCTCTGTTTCGATATGCTGTTAAAAGAATAACATGTACCTTATTTATATTATATTGTGTGCGCCCACGAGGTGTGGGCGTCAGTAGAGGAATCCCAGCAGCCAGAGGGGGATTAAGTTGCCGCGGCCCAACTCTGCTTTGTGTAGAATATAGGTCACGCCCGGGTTGTTCTTGATTTTGGTCCCTTCGGGGCAAATCTTGAAGGGCATGACATCATCCACGATGAAGGTGGAGTTCTTGTCGCCTTTGTTCACCTTGTGGTCTTTCCAGAGGGTGTTGACAAAGAAGGTGTCGAGCAGGTCCTGGTCTTCCACCTTGACCGGATAGATGGAGTACATCAGGTTGCTGTTGTGGAGCATGATTTTCGAGGGCTTCTTGGGGAAATCTTCTCCGGCGGGGAAAATCATGTTGATAAGGCGTGCATCGGCCAGGTACTTGATGTAGTTCATGACCGTGGCGCGCGAGGTCTCGATGTCGGCAGCGAGTTGGCTCACGTTGGGTGCCTGCGGCCCATCCACAGCCAGCTTGTAGAGCAGACGCTTGATTTTGTGCAGGTATTTCAGCTCGATCTGCTTGATGAGGAGGATATCTACCTCGATCATCATGTTCATGGTCTTGAGCAGATTCTCTGAGAAGTTGCGCTTCTCCAGGAAGAAGGGGTAGAAGCCGTGGTGGAGATAGTCCTGCAGGTAGGTGGTAGGGTGGGTCTTCGAGAGGATGGTCTTGGCGATGTGTTCGTGGTCGGAGAGGATCTCTTCGAGCGAGTAGGCAGGAAAGTTGTTGCCCGTCATCAGGTTGAGGTATTCGCGGAAGGAGAATCCACGCAGGTTGTAGCTCTTCACGATGTCGCGCAGCTCGGCATTCTCCTCCTTGAGGCGCATCACCGACGAACCGGTGAAGACGATTTTCAGTTTGGGGAAGCGGTCGTGACAGGTCCGCAGCTCCTGGCTCCAGCCAGGGTGTTTGAACACTTGGTCAATCAGCAGCACCTTGCCTCCACGGCGGTGGAATTCATAAGCGAAGTCCACGATGCTATGGTCGCTGAAGTAGAAGTTGTTCATGTTGATGAAGAGGCACGAACGATCGGTACCAAACTTCTCCTTGGCGTATTGCAGCAGGAAGGTGGTTTTACCAACCCCTCGGGTACCTTTGATACCGATAAGACGGTCGTTCCAGTCAATTTCATCCATAAGGGCACGGCGCACAGGGGCATTTGTGTGCTCTACAAGATATGCATGTGTACGATAGAATGCTTCCATTTTGTTACTTATCGTCTTATCGGGCACAAAGGTAGTGTTTTTTTTCAGAAATGCAAAGTAGAGATAGCAAAAAACTATTCATTAGGTGAAATTTTACTAAAACATGCGCTTATCGGAACAAGTAGGCACGAAAGCGGGTGTCGTTGGTTACGGGTGTAAGGGGGAGGTAGCCATCCGAAGGGCTCCCGTAGGCATCTCGAAGCAGGGGATGAAGGGCCAGGTCGGTGGCATGGCGTTGCTGCAGATCGGGCGATGAGGCCGAGCCCTCGACCACGAAGCGCCACCCCGTGAGGGAGTCGGGGCAAAGCCGCGGCGGAGGGAGCAGACGGTCGCACAGATGGCGGGCGATGAGTCCCATGGTGGGACGGGGGTTAACCTCTACGTCAGGGTGCAGGGTGAAGGTGCCACGCTCGGCATCGCGGTAGATCATCATATCCACACCGACAGGGCCGCTGAGGCTGGCGTATTGTGCTTTGAACAAGTGGAGATAGGCCAGCTGGGCCTCTTCGATGAGGGAGGGGTCGATCAACTGGCCCAGGTGGTGGAGTATGGCCTCGTTGGATGCCAGGAGGTTGCTGCGATAGGCGCCCTCGGGGGTGGTCTCAAAGAGGGAGTAGCCGCTGAAGTGGGGTTCGCCCTCGGGGGTGAGCTGGAAGAGAAGGGCCAGGTCGGCTACTTTGTCGTAGAGGGGCTCCAGGTCGATGACCTCACCGCGGTTGAAGCGTCGGCTCATCCAGCCACGCAGCTCATCATTCAGGAGCTGCTGAGGGGATCGGTCTCCAGCCGAACGGCGACACCAGCGATGCCCCCGTCCGCTGGAGGAGTAGCCCTCTTTGAGCACAAAGCCGTGGGCAAAGCGTTGTGAATGGCGCTTGAGCAGTTCCTCAGCCTCCGCTGTGCTGTGGATGGCGAAGTGGCGTCTCTCTGCCGATTGCACGCCGCGCCTCATCAGCTCTTGGTCCAGCAGCTGGAGGTTGGCCTTGTTGCCCAGGGCGTAGCGCAGGGGGGCAGCAGCCTCTTCATCGGGGTAGCAGAGGCCCCATTGCCTTAGTTTGGCAAAGAGGGTGGGGTTCCATCCCCAAGGGGTAAAAGGCTCTTGACGGAGTTGCCCAGGGGTCAGTATAGCCGGCACTCCCCCCAGGGGGAGGAGCGCCTGGAGCTGTTCCATGAATCCGCTGGGTGGCCGCTCTTCAACCAGGACCTTGTCTTCTGCTCCGCCCAGCCAGAGGGGCAGCAGGCTCAGGTCACGAGCCATCTGCCTCACGGGTGCTGGAGCGATGTAGAACGCCGATGGGCCCTCTCTCAGCGCCATCTCGGTATCTGGGTTGAAGTAGTAAATCATGCTGCGGGGGTGGAGGAGGAGGGGGATGAGCCTCAGAAGTTATACTTCACCGCCAGAGTAGGGTTGACGTAGAAGCTCTTGTCCGAGGCACACTCGGGGTAGATGAAGTGGTTGCTCAGCTCCACCTCGGTGCCGATGGAGAAATGCTTGCTGGCGTTGTACCACAACTGCGGTTCGGTGAGCAGCACCAGTTGGCCGTGGTGGTTGGCCTTTTCGCCACGCCACAGGTCAAGGAACCCCGAGAAGGTCCCTTTGCCCCCGGCGAAGGTCAGCCCCCATACACCGGTCAGCTGAAACGAGGCGTATGCCTTGCTCTCCTTGTACTTGAAGTACTGCTTGTACATGGCTTGCACAGACCAGGTCGCAGAGAAGTCGCTGTTGTGGCCGTTCCAGGCCGGGCCCAGCAGAAGGGCATTCTGGAAACGGGTGCCTCCGCCCTCTCTGAAGCTGGTCATACCGCCATCATATTCCACATGGGCCGCCAGCGAACTGCTCTTGGAGGGCGAGGCCAGGGTAAACTCGCGTGAAATTTCGGTATAGGCCCCTTTCATGCCATCGTGGTACATGTCGAGGTCGATGAACCAGAACCACGACCCCAGATTGTCGGCCTTGAACTGTTCGAAGGTGAGGGTCACCATTTGCCGGGTATGTTGTTCATCCGGATAGATTTTCCGTCCAAAGTCGTAGTGTACTTGCAGGTTTTGTGCTTGTGTCGCAACGGTTAGGGTGCAACAGATAACTAAGAGAATGATCTTTTTCATTGTTGTTTGTGATAGGGGTTTAATTTTAGAAAAATAAATGATTGCTAGTTAATCCACCTTCTTCGGCAGGGTGAGCTCCAGCAGCAGGGCCAGGAGGAAGACCACGGCCACGCAGTTGTCCGCAAAAATGGTGCGTACCATCTGGGGGAAGATGCTGAAGAGGGATGAGGCCTGAGTGAAGCCCAGTCCCACGCTGAGCGAGATGCTCACAATGACCATATTGCGCTGTGAGAATCCGCTTTTGGCCAGCATGCCGAATCCCGCAAAGAGGATGCTGCCAAACATCATCAGCGTGCAGCCACCCAGTACGGCTTGCGGGATGGTGGTAAGCAGGACGCCCACGGCAGGGAATAGACCGCCCAGAATCATGATGACGGCCCCTGTGGCTATGGCAAAGCGGTTGACCACCTTAGAGATGGCCGCCAGTCCCACGTTCTGCGAGAAGGAGGTGATGGGGGTACAGCCAAACAGACCGGCTACGGAGCTCACGAAACCGTCGCACGACACCGAAGCGCCCAGCTCCCGCTCCTTCACTTCGCGACCTAGGGCGCTCGAGCAGAGGGCCGACGTATCGCCGATGGTCTCGGTGGCCGATACCAGATAGACGCAGAAGATGGCCAGAATCGTGTCGAGGTGGAACTCGGGCGTAAAGGGGAGCAGCTTGGGGAGCGCCACCACGTCGGCTTGCTGCAGCGCCGAATAGTCAATCAGTCCCATGCAGAGCGCCACCACATAGCCCACGATCAGTCCTACCAGGATAGAGAGGGAGCGCAGGAAGCCGCGGGCATAGACGTGAGTCAGCAGGCAGGTCAGCAGGGTGACCGTGCCCACGATCCAATGGTGCAGCTCGCCGAAGTCGCTTGTCCCTTGTCCGCCCCCAAAGCTGTTGGCGCCAATGGGTAGCAGCGAGAATCCGATGGCCGTAACCACCGTGGCGGCCACTACGGGGGTGATGAAGCGGGTCCAGGCCTTAGAGCATAGTCCCAGGCACCCCTCCAGCAGGCCACCCACTATCACGGCACCCATCAGCGTGCCCATGCCTCGCGTGGTGGCGATGGCGATGGCCAGTGAGAGGAAGGTGAAACTGATACCCATCACGATGGGCAGACGGGAGCCGATGCGCCATACGGGGTAGAGTTGAATCAGGGTGCCGATGCCAGCTATCACCATGCAGTTCTGTACCAGCGTGGCGCTGAGCGAGGGCTCGATGCCTGCCACGTTGGCCAGGATAATGATTGGGGTGATGTTGGCTACAAACATGGCCAGCACGTGTTGCAGACCGAAGGGTACCGCTTGCTGCAAAGGCACGCGGCCGTCTAACTGGTAGATATTTTGAGCGTTCATGCTGTGTGAGTTTTTGTTGCGTATGTACATACTCTGTTTACCGTCTCCGCTTCGCTTAGGCCATCTGCAACGTCGTGTTGACCAGGGGGTGGGGAGGCTGCTCACGGAAGCGGATGGTCTGTGCCTGCCAATCCATCGACTCGATGATGGCAATAGACTCCAGTCGGTAGCCTTCGGCGCGCAGCTCGCGTCCACCCTTCTGCTGCCCTTTCTCAATGGCGATGCCGATGCCTACCACCTCACCACCAGCTTGGTGTACCAGGTCAATCAGGGCGTGGGCCGCTTCGCCATCGGCCAGAAAGTCATCGATAATCAGCACCTTGTCGGTGGCCGAGAGATAGGGCCGCGACACGAATACGTTGTTGTGACGCTTGTGGGTGAATGAGAAGGCCTGCGACACATACTTGTCGTCGGTGCTGTTGGCCGTCTCACTTTTTTTGGCAAACACTACCGGCACGTCGTAGAGATGACCCATCAGGGTGGCTATCGCGATCCCGCTGGCTTCGATGGTGAGCACCTTGTTCACCTCCACACCGCGAAACCGCCGTTTGAACTCGTAGGCCATCTGACGGATGGTATCTACATCGATTTGATGATTCAGGAAACTGTCCACCTTCAGGATGTTGCCCTCTTTGATTACGCCGTCACGCAGAATCTTTTCTTCAAGGAAATTCATGGTTCTTTTCAGTTTGGAACGTTTTCTTTTTTGAAATTTTGTGCAAAAGTACGATTATTTTTGAAACTGGCAAGCTTTCGTTTTGTATTTCTCTCAGCTTGCACTATCTTTGCCCCATCATAATCGGATTACCTAATAGCACATAGCTCATAATTGTTGAAAGATGAAAGCAAGAATGATTCCCTATATCATGGCCCTGCTGTTGGGGCTCAACCTGGCCATGAGCGGCTGTGGCGAAGATCGCTGGGCTGCCTATGCCACACAGACGGCTACCGACCGGTGGATTGACGACACGATGCGCGTGTGGTACTACTGGGCAGAGCAGATGCCCGAGTCGAAGCACCTCAACTACTTCCAGGCTCCTGCCACCTTCTTCAAAGGCCTGCTTCACACCAGCGATAAGTTCTCCACCATCGACAGCCTCTTCACCTCCACGGCCTCCACTCGGAGCATCAGCTCGACGGACTACAGCTACGGAATGGAGTATAGCGTGACCAAGGTGAACGATACGGCCTACTATGCCCATGTACTTTATACCGTGGCCGATAGCCCTGCCGATGAGGCTGGCTTGCAGCGCGGTGATTGGGTGATGAGCCTCAATGGTGCCCCGCTCACCAGTAAGAACTATACCGCCCTGCTCGGAGGAGCTGCCGCCGAGATTGTGGTGGGTCGATACGATGCCGACTCGAATCAGGTGGTGGCTCTGGACGAGCCTCCTCGCCGTTTGCCAGCGGCTCGCCCCATCGACGACAATCCGGTCTATTGTGTCAAGGCTTTTGATGTGCAAGGGATTCGCGTGGGCTATCTGGCCTACAACCACTTCACCCCGGGCAGCGCCTATTCCGCCACAGCCCTGGGTAGCGCCACCAACTACGATGATGACCTCCGTCAAGCATCGACCCAGCTGGCTGCAGCCGGCATCAGCGAACTGGTGCTCGACCTGCGCTACAACAATGGCGGTTACATCAGCTGTGCTCAGTTGCTTGCCACCCTGCTGGCTCCCGCTTCAGCACTTGGTCAGCCCCTGGCCACGCTGGAGTACAACGCCCACTTCCAGCCCGTGGAGATGTCGCTCGATGCCTCGCGCATCGGTCAGGGTACCAACCTCGACCTGAAGCGTCTCTTTGTGCTCACCACGGGGGCTACCGCTTCGGCCTCAGAGATGGTGATGAATTGCCTTCAGCCCTACATGGAGGTCATCCAGATAGGCACCACCACGGTAGGCAAGAACATGGGTGCCCGCAGTTTCGACAATGCCGACCAGATGATTACCATCACGCCCATGATTTGCAAAATCTACAACGCCCTGGGGCAGAGCGACTACGACAAGGGCTTTTCGGCCAGCACCTCCGCCCTGCGCATCGACGAGAACAACTACCTGGCCCACTTCCTCCCCTTGGGCACCCCCGAAGAGGCTCTGCTCTCCACCGCGCTCTCCTACATTGCCGGCCAGGCAGGGAGCGAATCGGTTTCGCAGGCTTCCACCCGAAGCACGCCGCCGCTTCGTCAGGAGCAGATAGCCAGCAGCCTATCCCGCCGCGCCACGCAGGGGGTGATGTTGGAGTAGGGGGGTGATTAGTGTTTAGTGATTAGTGATTAGGGGGGTGCGAAAACAAAACTGAAATCTGAAATAACTGAAATCATCTCCCCGAATCATACACACCCACGAATACACCCCCGTTGCGGTATTCACACCCACTGTAGGGGCGGAATATTTTCCGCCCTGAATACCGCAACGAATGTATCCCATGTGGGTGTTATCGGGCGGAATATTTTAGCTTCGCTCAAAACATCTTATAAATATTACACTAAGGTATAGTCCGCCCCTACAGGTGGATGACAACAGTTATCCCCCAGGGTGGATGGTTGGGGTTACTCGATGTCGGCATCGGAACCTCCGCTTCGACTAAAGTTATAAAATACCGCATAGAAAATAAGTTTTTTCTTTGTTTTCTGTGCAAGAATTTTTAACTTTGCAATCGAAAATAGTTTGTGAACCAATGTACCTGTCCCTATGACCCTTCGACAGACAACCCTGTAGGGAAATGATAAATGGAGAAAAGGCCGCTTTCGAGAGCTCTTGAAGGCGGCTTTATTGCTATTATAAATTGTGTCAATACGGAAAAAATGTCTCAATAAAGAAAAAAAACTAAGATTTTTCCTCTATTAATCGTTCCTGACAGCAGTGTATTATGAATAAAAGTTGTACATTTGCAGAATAAATTTCACTTATTTAAGAATATTACATAATTTACTTATGGTACAACAATTATCGACAGTTGAAGCATTTGCCCATTTTATACGGGGCGCCATAACA
>CAMCUZ010000013.1 GCA_945879145.1 uncultured Mediterranea sp. | reverse complement strand
AAAGTGTAATCGCATCATTTAAATCCCAACGTCGCACGTCGATAGTTGTACGAAAGCCAGTAGCTTCGTTTCAGGGATTCGGACAGGAAAGAATGGTCAATCATATCCTTTGCCAGAGAATGTTCTGCTGCAAAGAAATCCATTTCTCGTTTTATCAATCGCTCAGACAGACCTATACGGCGACCAAACTCCTCGAAGTCCTTGCGGCCAACAGTTCTGGTACCGGATAGTTGCATGCCTTCTTTGAACAATCCTTTATCAAGAGCGAAGATGCGTGGCATGCTCAAATGTAGACTGGTATTGATGAGGTCGTAGGCAGGGGTGAGGTGGTATTCTCCGTCACCTCGGTTGATTAGTGAGAAATTTTTCAGATGCGCATCATCATTGAGAGTGAGATAGTTGAAGACAACGATGCGGAAGTACTTCAGGATTTCGACGGGAGCAGCCTTGACGTATTTGCGGATGATGTCAGCACATTCCTCATAACTCAGATTACTATATTTGAAATCGCTGCCGCCATTGGCATCGGTCAGTCCTGCAAGAGAGGCAAAGTCTTCTTGACTATACTTTTGCCCATTAGGGCCGACATCGAAACGTCGACAAAGATAGGCAGCTTCACCATCTTGGAAGAAACAAATGCCATTTGCTGCCGTTTCTATATGATAGACCTGCGAAGCCAACTGCATGGTTAGATGTTCATTGGCAGGGCAATACTTACGGTCAAGCAAGGCGTATGATGTTGGAGCAGGTTTCAAAATGTATGTTCCACGTTCACCTTCAGCTGGTTTTACCAAATGTCCTTCACTCAACACCAAGCTCGCCTTAGGTTGAACGCCAGAGAGCGAGATGCGCCCCACATTGTTCAGATAAGCTTCATTGTCACCACTATCGTTATTGGGACTGCCAAAATCAAGAATATGGGAAACTTCTTTTTCATCAAACAGTTGTTTCCGAGCTACAGGGGAATAGGTGGTAAAGCCTTCCTGCAATGTAGAAGGGCATACGTTTATTTCTACCATATTCATAAGGGCTTAACGGTTACGGCTCCAATGGTATCGTGCTGAGCTGTTGCCAGCATAATGCCGAAGTCATCGTTTTCATCGATATGATGCAACATAGATTGTACTTGGCGGTTGGAACCTTCAGACAACATATTAAAGAAATAGGGAAAAAGGTGGATAGAGTGATATGCCTCTTTCCTGACAGGCATTGCCAAGCAAACTGGCTCGCCGTGGTAGTCCTCACCATAAGTGAACACATATTCCCTAGCATCCGTCTCTTGCAATATGCCTGCCTCCATATCGTGAACATAAACTTTACACTGTCTCATAATCAAGATGCTTGATGTTAATGTCTATTTGCAAACCCAAAGTATCGAGTATCGTGAGCAAGGTGGCGAGCTGAGGATTACCCTCGCCTCGTTCAATCGCTACAACGGTATTAACAGCTACACTTGCCAGGTCAGCCAATGTTTGTTGGTTGATACCCAATTTTTTCCTTCTTTCCTTGATGGCATTCCCTATTTCCTGTTGTATCATAATCTCAATATATTGCGATTTCGGTGCAAAGATAAGCAATTCTTTTCAAATAATGACACGAATTCTCAATAAAATGCGATTTTGGACATAATTTACTATGAATAGCCATAATAATACGTAAAAATCACAACGCATTGCGATTTTTATTGTTACCCCATCATCTTCTTCAAAAGTTCTTTCATCTGTTCAGGAGTAAGGCTATCTATGTCGATAGGTCCTTCTTCCTTTTCGATGTTAAGCAACTTACTATTGTTACGGAATCGGATTTCAAGAGGATACATGTCCTGATAGCCGCTGGTGACATCGTTACCTTGCGAGTGACCCATACTTTCAGAAATGTATAGTTCCTCTACGCCCGCCAACTTCAGATTTGTAGCAAAAGAATGACGCGCCCATGTTCCAGACACCACCTTGTCCCACCCAAGTACTTCTTTGCATATACGGTTCATGCGGTCTTTGATGTTGGAGCTTTCCTGTACCGTCAACTTTCGACGCAGGGTCTCATCTGTGGCTCCATTGAAGATTTGTGGAAAAACGTAAGAGTCCTTCTCTGGCTTGGCTCCAATCTCATCAAGGATCACTTTGAGTGGTTCAATAATAGGAACGATAACCACCGACATACTGTTACTTCGTGCTGATGTTTTCTTCCGCATAAACTCAAAAGCACGACCACCTTCGGCAAAATAGGTACGGTTATAAGTCAATCGTCCTGCATCGGCAAGATTGAATCCATTGCACAGATATTGTGCCAGGAATAGGCCCAAAGAATCGTGTGCACGTTTCTTATAAGCAGGATCCCATCCTTCGGGATAGCGTTTATCGACGAAGACTTTATATAGTTCCGTCATTTCATCAACACCAAGGTATGATTGCTGGCGACGTTTATCTCGTGGAATTGAGATGAGCGTGTTGTCCTTGTTGGAGAAGGGGTATTTGTCCTCGGTCAGAAAACCTTGGCGAATGCATTCATTCCAAACAACACGGCAGGTCCGAAGATACATACCACGGGTGGCATCGGCAATCTTTCCGACAACCTTGCCTTTTCGACCACACCATTTTTCATTACATCATTCCACTTGCCAATTACGTTTTTGCCGACCATGAAGCCCTTCACATTACCAACGTATTTAAGGAAGGTGTTGAGTGCCCACTGGTAGTTCTCTGCGGTACCAACCCTGTCTTCAGCTTTCATTCTTGCGATAATGCTCTCCCAAACACCTACAAAAGATGTAGCTTTATCATATTCGATTTCCGCACCTGTCAGATAAGTACGGATAAGGTCGAGTGTTAAAATCTGCTTCTTGCTCAGTTTCTCCAGTTTTTCCCTGTAGCTTTCTAGCATCTTTAGCCATTCGACATGAACAGGCATGAGCGAACTTTTCGCTCCTTTCACGCTACATACGTCATTGAAGTACTTTTCGTTTTGATAGTCCATATCCTTTAGCTTGTAGTAATACCGTTTAGCTGCTATCTGAAAACAGATGGCCAAAGGGTATACATCCGTACTCTTATTGGTACGTTTGTCTAGAACTAAAGTAAGTGAACAGTTGTTCACTTTTCATGCTCTTTACCCTAATGGCGATGCAATGCAGAAAAAGCGAAAACCTATATACGAATTGTGCAACATAAAAAAAACTCAAAGTTAATCCACACTACAGTTGCTTCTGTAGATGTGGGGAACTCGAGTAGGCTTCTTGTTGCTTTTCTATTGGATTTGTATATCCTTTGTAATGGCCTCCTTCATCGCTTGACCTTCGTCAATCAATCGCTTGACCTAAGTCAATCAATCGCTCGACCTAGGTCAAGCGAACGAATGACCTACGTCAATCGATGAAAGAATACCTTAGTAGAGTGAAGAACAACAGCAGTTTTAACCCATAAACAATGCACTATCTCTCTCTTATATGATTGGTTCGATAACCCCAAGAGTGACTATTAACCCCCAAAAAAGAGTCTAGCAATATCAGGGAAAAACAATCCGATGAAAAGAAAAACGCTAATTGCACCTTGGTTGATGCAATCAGCGTTTTTCGTTTTACCACCCTACAAGATGCCTCGAAGTGCTACCACTCGCTGCGCCACAAGCCATGCAGGTTGCAGAAAGCGCGGGCAGCGATGGGCCTCTCTTCTGTCTGAAAGACGACTTCGGGTTTCCCTGTAGCAGGCAACAGCTGACGCTGAACGCCTTGTGGCGTAAGCAATTCAATCCACTCAATATGGTGCTCGTCCAGCATGGGGTGCGGCACTTGCCCCACCTTTACACGATAGCCTCCCTCCACCTTTTCCACTACGGGCAGATGCTTCTCCACCCCAACATCCTTCGTATGCTCTTCCATACGTTCCATCGGCTGACCGCAGCAATACAATGTGCCACCGCCGCCACGCACTACCTCAACCACTGCACCACATACAGCGCAACGATACACTTCACATCTCTTTGACATACCAAAACCTCCTTTCTTATTGATTATCTCACCTTGATAACACATGACACTGTGAGAATGTTTGCTGTAGACCTCGTTTTTTTCAGAAGATTAGGAGAGGGATTGCGGTGCGGAATCCTCAATTAAGGACAAGGTCTGCCTGCATTAAAGTCCAGGTCCAACGTTAGTTAAAATGAAGAATAGCCGTTAGTTTAGGGCTACACGTTCGACAGTTTATGCAGGAGTGAGGTATCTGCATGCTGCAGTGGTGCAGAGAAAAAAGGTTAACGGTGAACTCAACGTGGAGAAATAATCACTACTTTTGCAGGCGAAAAACAGAAAGCCTACTGAATAAACAACCCGAAAATATGATGATTACTCCAAAAAAAGACCCCATGGGGGCAGCTATTGCCGACTTCCACCGCCTGGGAAAAGCGGCACGCTTGCGCGTCTTCTCACCCGACTTCGACGAGGATGAGATTCCTGTAGCTACTCTTTTCCGCTCTTTTGAAGAGATGCCTACACTGGAGCAACAGGCGTTGCAGATGGCCCGTGGACGCATACTCGACGTAGGCGCCGGAGCTGGTTGTCATAGCCTCTGCCTACAAGAGATGGGCCAAACGGTAACAGCCATTGATATCTCACCCCTTGCCGTAGAAACGATGACAGCGCGCGGTGTTCACGATGCCCGTCAGCAGGATTTCTGGTCGGTGGAGGAGCGATACGACACTATCTTGATGCTGATGAACGGCATCGGGATTGTTGGTTCACTGAACGAACTGCCCCACTTCTTCCACCACCTGCAACAGCTACTTGCCGATGGGGGACAATTGTTGCTGGATTCATCGGACATCTGCTACCTGTTTGAAGACGAAGAGGGTATCATCGAACTACCCGGTGGGACGTACTATGGCGAGCTGGAGTACCAGATGCAATACAAATCCATCAAGGGTGACGCTTTCCCTTGGCTATACATCGACTTTGAGACCCTGGCCGACAGTGCTACAACCCACGGCTTTACTGCAGAACTGATACAAATGGGCGACCACTACGACTACCTGGCACGGATTGTTAAGCAAGGCAAATAGCGAGGTTATTGATCGGAACTTATAAATAAATTAAAATCAAAGTGTTGCGGAATTAAGATTAACACATTATTATATACATCACCATGAAAAAAGCAATTGTCCTGACACTGCTTATGCTGGCTTGTATCGCCTGCTTTGCCTCAAGCGAACCGCTTAGAAAAGAGATACGCATCTCAACTGACAGAGTGGATTTGATTCTGGAAGTGGCCCCCGACCAGCGCCTCTATCAACTCTATCTCGGTGAACGACTTTCCGACACATTCAATGTAGGGCTATTAAGTCGCCCTGAATACATCTCGGGCAATGGAACGCTGGAGAAACGCGCACGCGAGGTCTATTCGTGCTCAGGTAACGAAGATTACTTCGAACCTGCTCTGGGCATCGTTCATGCTGACGGTAACCGTACATCCTACCTGCTGTTTCAGGGAGTAGAGCGACGTGCCATTGAAGGAGGTGAAGAGACCGTCATCCACCTGGCAGACAACCAATATCCCGTCAAGGTCGATCTGCATTACGTAAGCTACCCGAAGGAAAACATCATCAAGACATGGTCGGTCATCTCTCACCAAGAGAAGAAGCCCATCTTGCTGACCAACCTCTATTCAACCATGCTCTATATGGAGGCTTCGAAATACTACCTAACAGAATTTTCGAGCGACTGGGCTGAAGAGGTGCGAGAACAGACACAGGAACTGACTTTTGGCAAAAAGATGGTCGATACCAAACTGGGGTCGCGAGCCAATCTGTTCTGCCAGCCTTTCTTCGAAATCGGCCTTAACCAGCCGGTACAAGAACAGCAAGGAACCGTACTGATGGGAACCATAGCATGGACAGGCAACTGGCGCTATACCCTTGAGGTAGATAACAACCATCTGCTGTGCGTCTTACCTGGTATCAACCCGACCGCTTCAGACTATACGCTGAAGCCCCATACGAAGTTTGTTACCCCAGAGTTTATCTTTTCCATCTCCTTTACTGGTAGAAGTCAAGCTTCGCGCGACTTCCATGACTGGGCCCGACAATATCAGGTTAAAGACGGCATGGGGCCGCGAATCAGTCTGCTCAATAATTGGGAGAATACCTACTTCGACTTTGACGAAGCCAAGTTGGCTGAGTGTATGAAGGAGGCCCGCAAACTCGGAGTAGATCTCTTCCTCCTTGATGATGGCTGGTTTGGCAACGGAGACAACGCACGCCAAGGAGACAATGCCGGATTAGGTGACTGGGAGGTAAACCATCAGAAACTGCCCAACGGCATTCCTGGATTGGTACAAACAGCCAAAGCAACTGGAGTAAAATTTGGCATCTGGATTGAACCAGAGATGATCAATCCACGTTCCGAACTGATGATCAAGCACCCCGAATGGGTCATCAAGCAGCCCAATAGAGAAACCTATTATTATAGGAACCAACTAGTGCTCGATATGGCTAACCCCGAAGTGCAGGATTATGTCTATCACGTGGTGGAAAGCATCATGACTGAAAATCCTGAGGTGGCATTCTTCAAATGGGATTGCAACGCCCCCATCACCAACATCTATTCTCCTTACGAGAAGACTCAGCAGGGTAACCTCTACATCGACCATGCCCGAGGAGTGATGCAGGTGATGAAGCGTGTGGCAACCAATTATCCCGATGTACCCATGATGCTATGTTCTGGCGGTGGAGGGCGTTGCGACTATGAAGCACTGAAATATTTCACAGAGTTCTGGTGTTCAGACAATACTGACCCCGTAGAGCGCATCTTCATTCAATGGGGGTTCTCTCAATTCTTCCCTGCAAAGGCTATGTGTGCCCATGTAACCTCTTGGAACAAAAGTGCGTCGGTCAAGTTCCGCACTGACGTAGCATCGATGTGCAAACTGGGATTCGATATCGGACTAAAAGAACTGTCGGACGATGAACTGGCTTATTGTAAATCAGCCCTTGCTAATTGGAAACAACTTACTCCTGCTATTCTGGATGGTGACCAATACCGGCTCGTATCTCCCTACGAAACCAACCACATGGCTGTAAACTACGTATCAAAGGATCAATCGTTGGCTGTACTGTTTGCATACGATCTCCATCCTCGCTTCAGTGAGACATTGCACAAGGTCTGCCTACAGGGACTCAATCCAAAGGCCGTGTATAAGATTGAGGAGGTTAATCTGATGCCTGGATCAAGCTCGGACTTGAAGTTCAACGGATGTGTAGTTAGCGGAGAATATTTGATGAAGGTAGGACTCGATGCACTGACATGCCAATCCATGAAATCGCGTGTCGTGACTTTTGTCCAACAGTAAGTGGCATTGGCCAACAGAGTAACCACGAAAAGCAACGCTCATTGCACCAAAGCCCTGCGATAGCGTTGCTTTTCTTATGTATTTCGTACCTTGAATTGCTTGGATAGCGTTGTTTTTGATTCATTTTTCAACCTTTATGATTGGCGGGTTAAAGAAATATTCATAGATTTGCAGCGAAATAATTCACAAGTATCAACCTTTTAATTTAAACCGGCATGATGAACAAGAAAAATAACTCCAGCCAACACTCCGCTAAGGATACTCTATATTCATTGTCTGCCCAGTAATACCTCGGAAAACATGGATCAATCCTTATATAGCTACTCACTCTGCATGGCGCTGCCGCTGATGCTCTTCTTTGGGCTTCACATGCTCTTTGCGCGTACCCCCGAGAAGAAAATTTTCGCCAACTTCCTGCTTTCGCGCCGACTGATGGGCACGGCCCTGCTCATGCTAGCGGCCAACTACTCTGTACACCTTTTCTTCTCCATCCGACTGAAAGACCTGAGTGCCACCATTCTGATGAATCTGGTCACCTACTTCGCCTGCTACTGGCTATTCAGCTCGGCCATGATGACTCTGCTCGACCACCGCTACATCACGCGCCGAAGGCTGCTCACCCACCTTACTTTGTGGGTGGTTTATGTTATTTCAGCAGGAGTGGTGCTGCTCTGCTTCCACGATACGCAGATGCAGAGCTGGGGGACCATTGTACTGGCTATCTGGCTGATCGTCTATGGCATCTTCCTCTCTATCCGCCTGTTCCGCACCTACTATCGCTCCATTCGGATGGTGGCCAACACCCATTCCGACGACCTCGAAGCCTACATCCGTTGGCTATCTATCTTCACCTACTGGGCTATAGGCTTCGGCGTGAGCTGCAGTGTGCTCACCTTCCTGCCCGATGCCTACGTCTTTATCTGGATTCTCTCCTCCATTCCCTTCTACATCTACCTCTACTGCTGCTACCAAAACTACATGCTCTTCTATGAGCAGGTAGAGAGCGCTTTTCAAGAGGACATCGAATTGGGCGAAATGGACAACAGCCTGCCCCCAGATGAGGAGGTGATGAACGAGATGGTGCCAGCCTACCACCAAGACATCGCACGACGCATAAAGGAGTGGATCGAAGCTGAAGGGTACTGCAAGCAAGGCATCACCCTAAACGAACTCTCGCTATTGCTCTGTACCAACCGCACCTACCTCTCGGCCTACATCCATAGGGCCTATCAAGTGAGCTTCCGCGACTGGATTACCAATCTACGCATTGAGTATGCTAAACGCACCATGAGGCAACAGCCCTTACTCAAGATTCAAGAGATTTCTGAACAATCGGGATTCCTCTCCCTTAGCCACTTTATCCGCATCTTCAGCGAAAAGGAGGGTTGCTCACCAGCTCGATGGCGCAAGACACAAACCTCTTGAACAAAAGGAAGCCATCAGTTGCCTAAACCACAATTTGACGCACAGGAAACACACAAAAATGTGCGAATTCATCAAAATAAATTGCCATCTCTTCAAAATATAAAGAGGTGGTCATTTTGTTTCTATCCCCATTCAGAGAATTTCACTATGTTTGCATGGAAAAATAGACCTTTGCAGGTATTATTTAAGATTAACCTACTCAAACATTAAACCGATTATGACAACAATGAATTCTTTGAAGTGGATGAAAAATCCTTCTCTCTGGTTACTGATGATGGCCTGTGTGGCCACGTTTTCCCTACTGGTGGCCGCCTGCAGCGACGATGAACCCTCGGCACCCGGACCGACACCTACCACCAACGATGCCGCTTATATCACCGACCAGGATAAGCTGGCCATGATTCTTTCGTTACGCGACCTGGAGGGGGACAAGGGACGTCTCTACGAGATGAACTACACCACCGACTATAAACTGGACGAGGCGCTGAACTCCAATATCACCAGCACACGCACGCTGCTGGGATTCATACAGCAGCACCTATTTGATACCGCTACCCCGAAGAGCGCGGGCAGCAGGTATGCTACGCCCAAGCTGACTTTTGATGCTGGATGCAGCGCATACGCCTGCCCCGACAAAAGCACAGGTCACTACCTGATGGGCCGCAACTTTGACTTCGGGCACTTCAGAACGGGTACCAAGGAACGCATCATGATTCCGGCCATCGTAGTTCATACAGCCCCCAAGGGTGACAAGAAGTCGGTATCGCTAGTTGATGGCCAGTTTGTGTACTACGAGAGCGGATTCTACACGGCCGAGGGCACCGACCTCTCCATGCTGATTGCCCTGCCCTACCTGGTGCTTGATGGCATCAATGAGGACGGCTTCGCCATCAGCGTGCTGAAGCTCGACGGCAACCACACCTGGCAGAAAGAGAGCGGTAAGAAGAACATCTTCACCACCGTGGCCATGCGTATGCTGCTCGACAGGGCCAGCACCGTGAAAGAAGCTACTGAAATGCTGAAGCAATACAATATGGTGATGGACGAATTCAAGGCCAGCTACCACTTCTTCATGGCCGATGCCACGGGCGACTATGCCATCGTGGAATATACCAACCCCATCAATACCGGTGACTCCTACCCCGACTCACTGGAAGTGCTCAGTGGACACGACACGCTACGCTACGTAACCAACTTTTACGTATCGCCCACCATGGTTAATACGGCCGACGGCTACAACAAGTCGCAACACGGCATGGACCGATACAAGATCCTGCGAGAGTCGCTTAAGAAGAGTGGGTATCAGACCACCTTTGAAGAGGGTATGGACGTGATGCGCAGTGTGGCTCAGGGTCCTGGCGACACGCTCGACACGGGATTCACCCAATGGTCGGAGATCTACAACCTGACGAAAAAGCGAGTTACCCTCTCCATCCTACGCGAGTGGGATAAGCGGTTTGAATTTGGCATTGAACAATAGGCAGACTTATAGCATATCGTATGAAGAGGTATAGAGCCATGCTATGGGTTGCTCTCGCAGTTTGGTCGCTGACAAGCTGCACTGACGATGAGTTCGACTCGGCTACACACCCCGATGTGGGCATCGATCAGTACGTGGGCGAGTATGACGTGGTGACGCTGAAGGAGTCGATGAAGGGCTTCAGACAGGCTGAATTCGTCTGCGAACTGAGTGCGGAGAGTGGTGAACGGATACGTCGCGAGGGGCATCATACACGCATCAACGGCCAGTCAGAACTGCGGTTTAAGGTGGGCCTTCGCCCTGGCGCCTACCGCCTGCGTTGTCTCCTGACCCCCGAGGTGGATGATACCACGCAGGATACCACCTGGGTGGAGTATGGACTGGGCTGCCTCATCCGGTTGGGAGCCAATGCCGACTCAACAGTGGTAGAAGAGCCCTACGACGAGAGGATGGGGCTCTTTGGTGAAGGTACAAAGGAGTGCCCTTACAAGATTGCCTGTGCGGACAACCTAAAGGCGATACGCAATGTGGCCAATGATGCAGAGACCAACGCCCTGCTGACTCCATCAACCTACTTCATACAGACCAATGACATCGACCTCTACCAGGCCTCGAAGAAGGCCAATAGAGAGATGGGATGGATTCCGATAGGCAACCTGTCGAACTGTCCGTTTCGTGGCGTCTATGATGGAGGCGGCTTCCTCCTGGAGAACCTGTGGATCCACCGCCCCCTATTCAGCGAGTCAGCTTGTGTAGGCCTCTTCGGCTTTGCTGAGCAGGCCACCTTCAAGCGGGTCACCCTCCAGAAGGCCCAGGTGACGGGTTGCCTGGGTGTGGGATCCCTATTGGGCTGCGCAATGGCTGTGGGCGACCAGCGTGCAAAGGTGGCCCTGATTGGCGATACCGTGAAAGACAGCAACATCTCCACATCTGCCGACGGCTTTGCTGCGGGAGGACTGGTGGGCATGGTTGACTGCAGGGCCGACATCATGCTGGAGCGTTGCGCCAACATCTCCAGCGAGGTATCGGGCGATTATGGTGTAGGTGGCCTGCTGGGGGCCGGTGGGAAATCTTCGCGCTCCATCTTGAACCAATGCACCAACAACGGCAAGGTGACGGCCCTCTATACAGGGGCAGGTGGAATTGCTGGTACTGTCGATTCGCTGATGGCGGTCTGTTGCAACAACAGGGGCGAAATCAAGGGAGCTCAGGCATACGCCAATGCCCAGCAACCCGATGATGTGGGTTGCCTGGGTACGGGAGGTGTCGTGGGTGGAGCGGGCACGGGGTATGCCGTGGCCTGCAGCAACTCAGCCTCTGTCACGGGGCACACGGGCGTAGGAGGCATCGTCGGCAGTACGCGCATCTTCCGGGATGAAGACAGCAAAGGCAATGTAAAGAATGGACTGATATTCAACGACATCTCTGTACAGGCATGCTACAACGAAGGCCATGTCAACGGTTTCACCTCGGTGGGTGGATTGGTAGGCGAGGCGCAGGTGGAGTGTCACACGGTGTACAACACGGGGGATGTCAAGGCCTCCTACAGGAATGGCCACGTGGGGGGCGTTGCGGGCAATGCTTCGGTGGCTGTGCTCTTCAATGCGCTCAACAAAGGGACGGTGAGCGGCACGGTAGGCTCGGCAGGTGGAGTAATCGGCAAAGCCACCTGGGGCAACATCTACGGCTGCCAGAACATGGGCCAGGTGACCAACGAAGGGCGCTACACGGGAGGCATCATCGGACTGGCTGGCAACTATACCGTAGTGGATTACTGCACGAACACCGCCACGCTGAAGGGGATCAACGCTACTTCGGTGGGAGGGGTAATCGGCGAAATCGGCGATGCCCACAAATGGAGCGCCGACGATATCGCCCTCTGCGTCATTGGTGCGGTAGATGTGGCCCTTGGCGTGGCATCGCCCATCATCAGTTGTGGAGGCGAGGTGCTGCATGGCTCCACCGATTTCAAGTATCTCTCGAAATTCTTCCATGTGCTCCACATCAGCGAGAGCATCCTCGACGGAGGATTGATAGCCTACGACATCGGCAAGAGCCTGGCATGGGACACTTTCATCATGCTAACGGAGGAGGAAAGTAGTGCCGAACAGGCCGAAATGAAAGCCCTGGTGAATGGCCGGAGCCAAGAGGTGAAAGCGCTGATCGAGAGCTTGCGGGGCAACTTCTCTGCAACCGACGTGCCTGGCTACCCACTGAGCAGCGAGCCCATTACCAGCTATTGGGAGGGGGTACAAAACGTCTGCCAGGCACTGGACGACCTGCAGCTGGCCAAGAACGTGAACTATCACATGAACGAGGTGCGTGACAATCGACTGGAGGTGCTGCAACACCGCGAGCGGAAAAAGGAGATCGAGCACAAAGTGGTGGCCGGTGTCTGCGTGCTGGTCAGCGGCATCACGCTGGTCATCTCAGTAGCTGGCTTAGTGCCCTCGGGGGGAGCAACAGGCCCACTGGTGGCCATCATCGGAGGTGCCTTCCCCAGCATCATCGGCGGAGCCAATGCCATCATAGAGAGCACAGAACACTACACTCAGAACGTGGTGGTGGTGAACCAGTGCGTCAATACGGGCACGCTGGATACGCGAAACACCCAGCATGTGGGGGGATTGATCGGCTATGCCCATCAGAATTGCAACTTCAGCAACTGCCTGAATGCCGGCAAGCACACCACGAGCAGCAGCGACAAGGGCGGTGGGATAATGAGCCATGCCAGCTCGGCGTGTGAGGTCTCCAACTGTCTAAACGTGGGCAACGGATGGAGCCACCCTATCGTGGCAACGACGGGGAAAAGTACACGGCTTCAGAACAACTATTACTACTCCACAGCACAGGAGAGCAACGGAGTGGAAGGTGCAGTCCCAGGCCAAGGGTTGATTCTTCAGGAGCTGTGCCACTCCAGCAACTACACCAACTGGGATATCAACAAAGTGAAATCACTCTGGAGCGTAACGGAATGGGAATCCTACTACCCCGTTCCCGAAAACTCCGCCATGCAAAGAGACTTTAAAGAATAACGATGATGAAATACTGTAAACCATATCTATCCTATCTGCTACTCTTCATGATGATGGTGGCAATCGGCAGCTGCAGCGATGAGTTGTGGCGCGTCAACGAAATCGGTTCTCAACTCACGGAAGATGACGACTATCGTCTGAGTACCTTCCAGCTCTCAGATGATGTGTGGGACATCCCCGAGTCAGTACTCTACTTCCACATCGTGCTGAAGTCGCACACCGATGACAGCGAATTGCGCTTCGAAGCCCTCTGTAAGCACCTGTACGGCCAGACTCAGGTCACCATCAAAATTCCCAAAGGGCTCACTATACCCGACAGCGACTACGACCTGCGGGGCTACCGGGAGGATGGAAAGAGCCTGAACCGATGCATCGCCGTCACCTTCCGCAACGAGATGCTCCACGCCTTCTTGAATTCGGCCGTAAATTATGAGTACAGCCTCGATGGAGAGGGAACAATAAGCAATCCCTATCTGATTAAGGATGATGAGGATTTCGATACCTTTATGTTCGAGCTAGGTGAAGACACCGAAACGCATGGAGCCAACTATTACTTTAAGCAGACAGCGGACATTGAAACCACCTCGGCCGATGAAGTGTCGCAAGGGAGATACCATCGGGGCGAAAAGTTTGCCGGTAACTACGACGGAGACGGACATAAACTGACGGTAACCTTCTCGGGTGCAGCGAAGCAAGAGCAAGATGATTATGTGGGGATGTTTACCCAGCTACTAGATGGGGCCAGTGTGAAGAACCTGACCCTGAATGCAGAAATCTCGGGCATACGCAGCAAGGGTGGAACACTGGCAGGCACCGCATCGGGCAAGGTCACGGTATCGAATGTGAACGTCTTAGGCTCCATCATGCTCAGCAAGACCGAAGTCGGGGGACTGATTGGAGCAGTAAGCGGTACGTTGAACGCGAGCAACCTGGAACTGCGCTGCAGTGTGCTGGGCACAGAAAAGGTGGGAGGCATCGTGGGCAATGCCCTGCAAGCTACCCTCAACATCAGCAACGTAACCAACTTTGAGAATGGGAAAGCACGCAAATTCATGGTCAATGGTTCAGTAGGCAAAGTGGGTGGCCTGGTGGGACAGGCCGAGAATTGTACCGTCAACATCAAGCAGGTCAAGCTGCAATGGGCCGTACAAGCCAGTGAAAAGGAGATTGGCGTGATCTATGGGAAACAGGGTATCGGAGGATTGATTGGCGAGGCCCTAATCAACGGAAGCAGCACGTTGGCACAATGCAACGTCACGGCCACAGTGACAGGCTACGAAGATTACGTGGGCGGATTGGTAGGCAAGATGGTGCTCAACGAAAAGCTCACTGCCATCGACAACGAGGTCCATGCCCCCATCAGCGGAAGGATCTACGTCGGTGGATTCTTTGGCTACCTATCCAGCAAGGGCAAACTGGAGTTCACCTCGTCGGATGGCAACGCGTGCAACAAAATCGGACAAACGAATAGCAATGACGTAGGCGTCGTGGGACTGGAATGCGCGGGAGGCATGTTTGGCTTCCTCGAAGGAAACTTCACCTCGAAAGGAGTCCATAAAATCAATGTCAACGTCTGGGCAAAACGATTCAAAGGAGGAGGCATCGTGGGCCTGTTGAAGGGGAGCACTCTGGATGCATCGCACTTTAAACTGGAAAACACCATGACCGTCAGTGGACATGAATCTATTGGCGGACTAGTAGGCCAAGCAGAAGAGAGCACCATCTCCGGAGGGATGAAAAGCATCACGTTCGACAATAAGATACCCAGTAAATCCACCTTCAGCAGCAATTTCCCCGGTAAGGTGCAATGCGACAGCACGGGGAAAGGGACATACATGGGAGGTATTGTAGGGTTGGCCAGGACCACTAAGTTGAACCATCTCTGCTGTACCGGCACGGTGAATGGCACCAGCAAAGTGGGAGGCATCGTAGGCTATCTGGACAACAAAGAGGGCGGAACAGTGAGCCACTTGGTCAGCGCCATGAGCAACATCAACGTAGATGGCAATGAAGTGGGGGGCATCGCCGGACACATTGAGACTATACTGGCTCACTACAGCTACCTGCTGAATTACACCAACGTGAAGGGCAAGAACCCCACTGGGGGCATCATAGGCAAACTAATTGTACATTCACGATACTACACGTTCTCGCTGGAATATGGAGTGAACGTGGGCACCATCAACGGCACCGTGAACGTGGGCGGAGTCATGGGCTACCTGGGCTACGACAGCGGCGCATACGATGGAAAAGAGATGAACGTGATGTACTGTGCCAACTACGGCAGCATTACGAACAGTGCCAACGGCAACGTAGGGGGCATCATAGGCCATGGCGACCGCACGCACATGCGGGTACTGTTCAGCGCCAACCACGGTGCAGTGAATAGTACTTCGCAATCCAGCAAGGTGGGAGGTATCATTGGACGCATAGGCCACGACAGCGGCCTCTTCTGGATGGGCAAGAACATCGAACTGGCCTACTGCTGCAACCGGGGTACTATTCATGCTGACCACAAAGACTCCCACGTTGGCGGACTTGCGGGCTATCAAGAGGAGGGGGATTCACGCGATGACTTCCAATGGCGTACGCACGACTGCTACAACGCCGGTGCAGTGACCGCAGAAATGAAAGCTGACTGCGGCGGAGTGCTGGGTTGCATTGACCACTATGGCCACATCTCGCGGTGCATCAACATCGGCCAAGTGAAGAAGGGCAATGGTGTACTCGGTACACACCACGGCACGAAGTACTACACGAGTGATTTATACTATCTTGATGGTAGCGCTCCTAAAAATTGGAAATGCACCAAGTTTAGCGACAACAATAAAAAGAAGAAAGATACCTTTAAGAATTTCGACTTCGATAACATCTGGGTCATCGCAGCAAACGATTCAGAGGCGGAGAACAAAGGATTCCCCTACCTGAAACCCCAAAAATGTCCCTTCCAGTTCATTACTTATTCACAACCCTAGCCTGCGTGGTTCTTCATTAACTATGTTGAAGGTTTCTTCCCATAATTAGTATGGCCGCAATAGTTTCCACCCATAAGGATGCGTTTATCAATACCCTCCAGACACACCCACGAGGGCGATAAACCCCAACAGAGGAATGAAGTCTTCAACACCTACTGTGGTAGGTGCAGTTGTTCTCTGCGATCTAGAAATCAAATTTAGCCTCTACCTCGCCGTTCTTTTCCGACTGCAGCACCACCTTCACACCTTGACAGTCCTTTGGGAGTTCACCCAGATAGAACGATACAGCACCGTAGGCACGATAACCCGTCAGGTCGTCGTAATCGTTGTAGCGCAATTGGCAATGCAGGTAGTCGTCTTCTTCACCCGCTTGCAGATCCTCCTTGCTCTGCACCAAGCTAATGCGGTGCTTCTCCTTCGCTGGCATGTTCTGCAAGAAGAGCAGATTCAAGTAGCCCCCACTCACACTCATGTCGCCTTGGTAAATCAGCAGAGGGTCATTGCCATATTCCTCCTCAGTATCAGGGGTTACCTGCTCCAGTTGCTTGGTCAATACCGGTTGAAGCGAGAGGATTTTCACGGCATGGTCGAAGCCCTCGTAGTCATCGGCCAAGGGATTGAACGAGGTGATGACCCGCTGTCCATCGACCAGCTGAGAGCTGTCGAGGTGGGTATTGACAGGCCAGAGCGTGCCCCACACGTCACAATCCAGGTAGAAGGCCGTACCCTGCGAGCGTACCGTAGCCCACAGAGGCGGCGTGAAATCGCCGATTGAGTAACCATCGTTGTCATCGCACGAACTAAACAAAGGCATCAATGCACAGAGGCAGATCCCAAGCAGCATCTTAAAAATTTTCATTGTTACCATCCTTTCGTTATGCATTCATATTCGTTTTTACACTATGAATAACGCATATCCACCCACTCTATTGCATCCGATCGGCAAGAATTTGTATCTTCTTAACTTTTAGATTGCATCAAAAGCAGAGCATCGCCAGCGCATAGGACACTACGGTGGCTACAAAGACACTCACCAGCCCAGGCATCATGAAGGAGTGGTTGAGCAGGTACTTGCCGATGCGCGTAGTGCCCGAGCGATCAAAGTTGACCGTGGCTATATCTGACGGGTAGTTGGGGATAAAAAAGTAACCATAGACACTGGGAAAGACCCCCAGTAGCACCATCCCAGGGATACCAAGCGTATAAGCCAACGGAAGCATTGACACCACCACCGCACCCTGCGAGTTGATAAGTACCGATACGGCAAAAAAGGCAAATGCTATGGCCCAAGGATAGGTCTCGACCACACCACCCAGCGCACTCTTCATCTCCTCCATGTAGTTGCCAATAAAGGTGTCGGCCAGCCAGGCAATGCCATAGATGGCAACCACTGCCACCATACCCGACTGCCACACGGCCCCTGCCACGACCCGCTTGGGCTCTGCCTTGGCCAAAATCACCATAAAGGCTGCAGCAGCAATCATCACAATCTGAATGATGATGTTCATGGCCAGCGGCTTCACTACAGGCTGACCCTGGGCATCAAGCTGGTCGGTAACAAACGAGGGACGAATGTCACACCCCAGCATCTGACAAACAGAGAAGAGCACGATGACGCCCAACGCCGCTAGAAAGATATAGACCGAAAGCTTGGCCTCGCGGGTCACCTCCTTGTCAAGCAATGTAGCAGAATGACCATACATGTACTGATAGGTCTCAGAGTTGGCACAGCGGGCTTGAAAATGAGGGTCCTTATCTAGGTCGAGCCCCCGCCGATAGCTCAGCGCCGAGGCACAGAGCAAGCCGCAGAGCGTAGCCGGAATAGTGACGGCAACCACCTGCAAGTTGGTAATTTCAAATCCGTGGGCCGACGAAATGACCACAAACGAGGCCACAGCAGCCGCAATGGGCGAACAGGTGATACCCAGCTGCGATGCAACACTGGCCACTCCGCAAGGGCGCTCAGGGCGAATGCCCTTTTTCAAGGCGATATCGCAGATGATAGGCATCAGCGTATAGACCACATGCCCCGTGCCCACCATCACCGTAAGGAAGAAGGTGCAGAGCGGAGCCAGGAAGGTAATCATCTCCGGTTTACGCCGCAGCAGTTTTTCAGCCAACTGAATCATCCAATCCATGCCACCAGCGGCCTGCAACATACCTGCACAGGTCACCGCAGCTACAATGATGTAGATGACGTCGGTAGGGGGAGTACCCGGCTTCAGCTGAAAACCAAACACCAGCAAAGCCAATCCAATGCCCGAGATAGCTCCCAGAGCCAGGCTACCATATCGCGAGCCCACATAGAGAGCCAACAGCACAACAAGCAATTCAACAATAATCAATAAATCCATAAGAAGAATAGTGGTATTAGATAATACATAATAGAGCCGCAGCGAATTCCTGTGTACCCCAAAAAATAGCGCAAAGATAGCACCCTCATTAACGACCCTGCGAAGTAGAAATCAGCTGCATCTCTTCGACCAGATGGGCAGCCTTACCATACTGCTCAATGATGAAGAGGATGTAGCGCACATCTACACCGATGGTGCGTTGCAATCGAGGCTCATAGCGCAGGTCACTGCTCATCGCCTCCCAGTTGCCGTCGAAGGCCAAGCCGAGCAACTCGCCACGGCCATTGAACATGGCACTGCCACTGTTGCCACCGGTAATGTCATTGTTCGAGAGAAAGCAGAGGTGCATCTGTCCATCGCGGTCAGCATAGCGGCCAAAGTCGCCCTGCTGGAAGAGGTCAAGCAATTCAGGCTGCACCTGGTAGTCGGGGTTCCCTGGATGGTTGCATATCTTCTCAAAGATGCCGAGGGGAGTGGTGAAGTAGTCGTAAGTGACTCCGTCGTAGGGGTCGTAGCCCCCGATGGTGCCGTAGCTGAGTCGCAAGGTGCCATTGGCATCGGGATAGTGATGCCCCCCGTCATCCATGCGCCTGAGCGCAGCATCGAGCTGGCGCTCGCAGCGGGCAATCTCAGTCAAGGCATCGCCACTAAGCGACCTGATTTCAAACATCTGGCTCAACAGATCGATACAGAGCCCGATGGCTGGGTCCTGATAGATCTGGTAGGTAGAATCGTTCTCCATGGCCCGGCGTAATCCCTCAGTAGAGGTCAGCTTGGTCTGATTAAAGAGGCTATCGACGTAGGCATCCACATTGCCCTGATAATCGGTATCGATGGTCTGATAGCAAGGGGGCAGAAACTCGGCATCGACTCGCTCTCGGTAGGCCTTCATGAGGGCCTTAGTCACACAACGGTCAAGCGGTTCGCAGTAGTCGTTGTACTTGCGGAGCAGCTTCAGTAGGTTGTCGGCCACCACATGCTCCTCAGCATCGGTGTCTAAGTTGAGCACGTCGAAGGCCAGCTGCACCAGTTCAGATCCGTTGAAGAAGCACTCCACCAGATAGGCAAAGGCACGACTTGAACGGCGCGTCTGGCTGTAGTATTGCTCCAGATTGGTGAAGAGGTGGAGTAGCTGCTCACGTTCAGCCGGTTGTGTTCTGATCCACTCCTTGAGTTGCTGCTCACGGGCCCGCTTCTGCTCAAGGAGGTGAAGCTTGCGGATGCTGCGCACGGTGCCGATGCTGTTCTTCCAGTAGTTGGAACTCTGGTCATACTTGGCGGCATAGCTGATGCGCAGCTGTTGGTTACGATTCATGGCCTCTTTCCAGAGCGACTGCTTGATGCCGCGTATCGTTATCTGGGCTTCGTGCTGCCCCTCAATGGCCTGCTCAATGCCGTAGCTGGAGAGGTAGCGCTCGGTGCTGCCAGGGTAGCCCAAGGTCATGCAGAAGGTACCGGGGCGGTAGCCGTCAAGCGAGATGGGGGCCACCACCTGAGGGTGGTAGGGCACGTTGCTGGGATCGTAGGGAGCCGGTCGATTGAGGCTGTCTGCATAGATGCGGAATACGCAGAAGTCACCCGTATGGCGGGGCCACTCCCAGTTGTCATTGTCCCAGCCGAACTTACCGACCGACGAGGGGGGCGCAAAGACCAGACGCACGTCGGGGTAATCGCGATAGACCGACAGGAGAAAGGCATTGCCACTATAGCAGGCATCCACCACGCCCACCAAGGTGGAGTCGGTAGCGGAAATCTCTTGGCTGATGGCCAGCGAGATGCTGTCAATGGTCTGGCTACGCTCCTGTTCGTTCATCGTGGGGGTCACCCCTGAGAGTACCCGCTTGGTGACATCCTCCTGGCGACAGAGGAAGCGCACATAGAGGTCGTGATTGGGCAGCTCCTCGGCACGTGTACGGGCCACAAAGCCATCGCGGAGGTAGTCGTGAGCTTCAGTGGAATGGAACTGTACAGACTCGGAGCCGCAATGGTGGTTGGTCAGCACCAGTCCGTCGCTGCTCACTACCACCCCCGAACAGAATCCGCCAAAGCTCACTACAGCATCCTTCAGCGAGAGGCCTTGGGGGTTATAGAGTTCACGGGGCTTCAAGCGGAGCCCTTCGCGCTTCATCTCCTTGAGGGTGCGCTTATCCAGCTGCCCCAGCAACCACATTCCTTCATCGGCCCATAGCACAGGCGACATAAACAGGCCTGCAAGGAGCAAGAGCACAAAGCCCAACGTATGGTTCAAAACATGTTTCATGGTAGGATACTTTCAGTAAAGAAATTTAAGATAAGATATTCTGCTGTACTTAACGTGTTTCAACAATCAGTCGCAAGCGATCAGTGCCCAGGCGGGCCTTGAGCCATTGGGTCATCTTCGCGCGTTCAGCGGGCTTGGACTGTCTGCTCAGTTGCACGATGGCAAAGGTGAGTGTATCGGCATGCAGCGAATCGACCTGCTGCTCGATGGCGTGTGAGAGGGCAATGCTCTTCACCTCGGGAAAGAGCACCTTCAGCTCAGGAGCCAGAGTGACACTCAGCGCATCAAAGCGGTGGTACTGCTCCAGGTCGCTGGTGAGCGTGGCAATCTGCTGCTTCTGCTCCTGCAGCCGCTCTTCGCTCTTCTTGTAGAAATCCTCCATCACCATGGCCCGCAGGCTACCGATGTCGAGCGTCTCGTTGTTGGTACCTTGCATCACGGTCAGCTTGGTGTCGCCCAGGTTGTACTCCTTCATCTTAGCCCGTGCAAGGGCCAGCGAGGCTTCGGGCACCTCTTGACCGATGAGCACGATGCGTATCTCGTCACCCTCGGCACCGTGCAGAATCTTCTTATCGAGCAGCTGGGTACCCTCGAACATCAGCTGTTCGTTAACAAAGCGGTTGGCCGAGCCGTCAAACACCATCTGGCGAATGATGCCCACCGTGAGGTAGATAGCAGGGCAGAGGGTGAGAATCACGATAAATACAATGTAACGGCGCACCTTCAGCTCGCGGGCCTTATCGACAAAAGCTTTGCGCTGGAAGTGCATCACCCGCACCCCGGTGAAGGTGGCCAGGCTGATAAAGACAGAGTTGATGAAGTAGAGGTAGAAGGCGCCGAAGAAGTAAACGGCATTGCCCGTAGCCAGTCCATAGCCCGCAGTGCAGAGGGGAGGCATCAGGGCAGTGGCAATGGCCACCCCAGGAATGACGTTGCCTTTCTCCTTGGTGCTAAGAGCCACCACACCGGCCAAGCCGCCCAGCAGGGCGATAAAGACGTCGTAGATGGTGGGCGAAGTGCGGGCCAGCAGCTCGCTCTGTCCCTCGGCCACGGGGCTGATTAAGAAGAAGATAGTGGCCGTGGTGACACTGAAGAGTGTGGTGATGAGGTAGCTCTTGAGCGAACGTTTCATCAGCTCAAAGTCGTTGAGCCCCACCGAGAGGCCCACCCCCATGATCGGTCCCATGAGGGGTGAAATCAACATCGCGCCGATAATGACGGCCGTGCTGTTGACGTTGAGTCCAAGCGAGGCCATAAAGATGGCCAGAATTAGAATCCATAGATTGGCCCCCTTGAACTCCACCCCCTTGCGGATGGAATCCACGGTAGCCAGTTCGTTGTCTTTATCTTTGCGCAGGTCGAGGTAATCTCGAAGAAACTTCTTGATAGAGAATCCATTGCGCAGCATAGGTTGTTGGTTATCCATAAATTTATCTCTTGAATATAAAACGTTCTTTATATATCACCCACCCCAGGAAAAGCAGTAGCAACAGCGAGCGGAAGGCAAGCCTCAACACCAGATGCTCCACCTCGACCACGGCAGAGAGCAGATAGAGCAGAGCCGCCAGCAGCACGTATCCACCCATAGCACGCAGATCGTAGGGGATTGGGAACTTTTTCTGTCCGATGAAGTAGGAGAGCAGCATAGCGGTGCCATAACCGGCAAATCCGGCCCAGGCACACCCCATGTAGCTATAGCGGGGGATGAGCAGGAGATTGAGCAGCACCAGCACGAAGCAACCCGCCAGCGAGAACCAGGCCCCCCACTTGGTCTGGTCGGTCAGTTTGTACCAGAAGGAGAGGTTGAAGTAGATGCCCATAAAGATTTCGGCCGTCATCACGATGGGCACCACGCGGAGCCCCGGCCAATAGTCTCGACCAATGATAAACTTGAGCACATCGAGGTAGAAGAGTACAGCCAGATAGGCCAGCAGGGTGAAGATGATGAAGAACTTCATGGCCTGGGCATACATCTGCAGATTGTCCTTGTCGCGGCTCTTGCCAAAGACAAAGGGCTCGTAGGCAAAGCGGAAAGCCTGTGTAAGCATGGCCATTACCATGGCTATCTTGCTGGCTGCGCCATAGATGCCGAGCTCCACCGAGGCTTGCGACGGGTCGGGATAGTCAAAGGGAAAGATAATCTTGTCGGCCACCTGATTCAAGATACCAGCCACGCCGAGCAGCAGCAAGGGGAGACTGTAGTTCAGCATCCTGCGATACAGGGCTCGGTCGAATCCATAGCGGCAGGGTCGCAACTCAGGAATCAGGCAGAGCATCACTACCGAGGTACATATCAGATTGATGAGAAAGGCGCAACCCACCTCCTTGCCCCCCATACCGACATAGTAGATGAGGTTGAGGGCGATGTTAAGCACGATGAAGAGCAGCTTCAACGCAGCGAAGCGCAGAGGCCTTTTCTGGTAACGCAGGTAGGCAAAGGGGATACACTGGATAGCATCCATGGCCACTACCATCATCATCATGCCCACATACCAAGGGTGGTCAGCATACTCCAACCAGCCAGCAATGGGCTGAAGGAAGAGCAGGCCCAGCAGCAAGAAACTGAGCGAAAAGCCCCCCACACCCAGTAGCGTAGTGGAATAGACCTTCTGCGGCTCTTCGCCCTCCTTGTTGGCAAAGCGAAAGAAACCTGTCTCCATGCCACAAGTTAGTATCACGAGGATCAGGGCCACCCACGCATAGATATTGGTCACCACGCCATAGCCCCCCGACTGGGCAGACAGGGAGGAGGTGTAAACAGGTACCAGCAGGTAATTGAGGAACCTCCCCACTATACTGCTCATGCCATAGATCGCAGTTTCCTTTGCTAAACTTTTTAATCCGGCCATAGTTGTTTTATTTCGAGCTGTTATTATTCGTTTTCTATGATTTCCAATTTGTTTTTTACCTCGTCGTATCTATTCATGCGGTAATTGTTGCGGTATGCGGGCGGAATATGTTCTGCCATTACAGTATCGGGAAGGAACCTTCAACAAAATTGATGAAGAACCCTATTCCCCGTCGAAGTTGACAGGATGCGTCTCCTGACAATTGGTCAGTTCTTTCTCAGTCATGCGCTGGTAAGTGGAGTAGCCATAGACATAGCGCATGGTTCCACCTCCGACACTGCGTTGACCCAGATAGACCAACACCTTCATCAAATCACCCCGTAGATTGACTATCTGAAGGAGGCTGAGTGACTTCGTTGAGTCAGCTGATCCTAGGGTATTGTCCTCCTCATTGTAGCGGTAGCTGTAGGTCTTGTAGCCGCTTGCCGGAATGGCATCGGCAAAGAGGTAGGCCTTCAGCGAGGTCGTGCTCTCGAAGTAGTAGTCCGTGGGACTTACGCCAATCCTCTCTTCGTAATACTCCTTTCCCGTAGGATTGCCATTGGTGTCAATCTCGTAGGTGCTGAGGTGCTTCCATCCACTGCCCACCACCTGCAGGTTAAAGTCCTTCTGGCTCAATGGGGTAACTGAAGTTGCAGTGCAGTTGCCATAGCGGTCGAACACGAAGGCTGGAGCATCATCGTCGCCACAGGCAGTCATCACAAAGAGGGTAAGCAGCAAGAGCAGGCTCTTGCTCCACGTCATCAGCGGGTTGTTGTTGTTCATTGTCATAGTGCTTGTTTTTGTTGAATTAATCTTCACTAAATAGGGTTCGTTCCTGGTAGATACTTCTTCCCAGATGCTTGTAGGCCAGCTCCGTGACTTCGCGACCACGGGGCGTACGCTTCAAGAAGCCCTCTTTGATCAAGAAGGGCTCATAGACCTCTTCAATCGTGCCCGCATCTTCGCCCAATGCGGTGGCTATCGTGCTGATGCCCACAGGGCCTCCCTTGAACTTGTCAATCAGCGTGAGCAGTATCTTGTTGTCAATCTGATCGAGTCCGTAGCGGTCGATGTTGAGGGCTTCGAGCGCAAAGCGGGCAATAGAGGTGTCAATCTTGCCACTTCCCTTGACCTGGGCAAAGTCACGCACACGGCGCAGCAGTGCATTGGCGATACGGGGAGTACCGCGACTGCGACCCGCAATCTCCTGGGCAGCCTCAACGGAGCAAGGCACGTTTAAGATCGAGGCCGACCGACGGATAATCTCAGCCAGCACCTGCGTATCGTAGTACTCCAAGTGGAGATTGATGCCAAAGCGAGCTCGCAGCGGAGCGGTGAGCAAGCCGCTGCGCGTAGTGGCTCCCACCAGTGTAAAGGGGTTGAGGTCAATCTGAATGCTCCGCGCCGAAGGGCCTTTATCAATCATGATGTCAATGCGGTAGTCCTCCATGGCCGAGTAGAGATACTCTTCCACCACCGGACTGAGGCGATGAATCTCATCGATAAAGAGCACATCGTTGGGTTCAAGCGAAGTGAGGATACCGGCCAAGTCACCCGGCTTGTCGAGCACGGGGCCGCTGGTAATCTTGAAGCCTACACCCAATTCGTTGGCTATGATATTCGATAGGGTGGTCTTACCCAGTCCCGGAGGGCCGTGGAGCAGCACATGGTCCAATGCCTCAGCGCGCAGTCGGGCAGCTTTGACGAAAATACGCAGATTATCGACCACCTTGTCCTGGCCGTTGAAGTCCTCAAAGGCCAAGGGACGCAAGGCGTTCTCAAAGTCTCGTTCGCCCTTACTGAGCTGCTGCTGATTCCGTATGTCAAAATCTTCCATAGTTATTCTGATCAAATGGACGAATTATAGTATCAAATATTGATTCTACATTAGATTATCAAATTGAGATTCTACACGAGCCTTCCCCCTACTACCCAATCCCCAAAGATGTTGTTCACAACATCTTCATCTGGTACCCCTCTTCCATAAAGAATTCGATGGCCCGCGGCAAGGCATACTGTAGGTTGCCGTTCTGCCAGGATTTGAGCGAGTCGTGAAAGGTGATAATGGAGCCATTGCGGGTGTAGCGCAGCACGTTGGCCAGCACCTGCGGACCGCGGAGCTTCTTACTGTAGTCGCGCGTCACCAGATCCCACATCACGATGCGGTATCGCCGCTTCAGAGTGATGTATTGTGCCCAGCCCATGTGACCGTGGGGCGGACGGAAGAGCAAGGGGCGCAACTGGCTCTCGCTACAGTTCAGGCCCTTCATCTGCTCGCGCATCAAGTCATACGCCTTCTCCGTATTCTCCAGATAGCTGTAGGAGGTAAAGTATTTCCGACTGAAGCCACGGATGTGGTTGAAGGTGTGGTTACCCATACGGTGACCCTTCTCCACCACCAGGCGAAAGATCTCGGGATACTTGCTAATATTGTCGCCCACCATGAAGAAGGTGGCCTTCACACCGTAGCGCTCGAGCAGGTCGATCACCCAAGGGGTGACCTCGGGAATCGGGCCATCATCGAATGTCAGATAGACCGCCTTCTCATCCGGATTGACTCGCCAGAGCGCACCCGGATAGAGGCGACGAAGCCATTTGGAGGGTTGTTCAATCAGCATAACTCGTTATGGTTGTTCAATTTTTCAGTTTCATTTTGTTCAGAGTGCAAGTGCCGGCTGGTACGTAAAATCCTACGTTACGGTATTCGGGCGGAAAATATTCCGCCCCTACAAGCAGATGTCCCGCGGATTAATCACTAATCACTAAACACTAATCACTAAACACTAATCACCCCTTCATCCGTTGCAGGTAGAGGTCGTAGTACTGGTTGAGTTTCTCTTCGTAGTCGGTGGCCAGCGCTGACTTGTTCTCCTTCATCATCTTGACCTCGGCATCGAGCACGGCCCAATGGTATTCAAACTCGTGGGTCGAGATGAAGAAGCGACTATCATCCAGACTCATATAGAAGTTCATGTACTCCAGTGCTTTGTCGGCCAGCGCCTGCATGATGGCATCGCCCTTGGCCTTCTCTCCCAACTGATAGTAGGCACGGGCCATCTGAGCGGCTCCGTTCTGCCAGTCGTAGGGCACATTGAAAGCGGGAATTACCTTCTCGGCATAGTCGAGTGCCTCTTTGGCCTTCTGCTGCTGCCCTTCAGTCATCAGCTGCTGCACCAACTGCGAGAAGATACGGCGGTGGGTGTAGCACATGCGCATGGCGTTCTCGTCGATGTAGATACCAGGCTTGTCAATGCCGCCAAAGCGGAACTTGTGCATCAGGTTGTCGTACATCTTCTCCGAATCCACCTTCACCCCTGTCTTGCTGGTGTCGAACGGCGTAAAGCGGTAGGCCAGTCCCTCTTGGATAAAGTGGTTCTGCATACCGAGTTGCTCTTCAGAGCTCACGCTGATAGCCATGTAGATGGGGCGTTCCCAATTGGCCTCGGCCAGCATCTCGAGCATCATCAGGTCTTTCTTGTAGAGCGCCCGCTTGCCCTTGAGCGAGATATGCATGTAGTCGGGTATGGAGTCACCGGGCAGGTACATACCACTGCGGCGAACCGCCTCTTTGTCCACCTTGAGCACGATGCTGTCGGTGGGAATCACCTTCAGCTCCTCGTCCTTGGCGTTGCGTACCCAGTGCTTGAGAATGTTCTGCAACTCGTAGGGGTTCTCACCAAACTCACGCTGCACATTCACCATCGCCTCCGTATGGCCCTCAAGCACCTCTTTCTCAGCCTGGGCATAAAGTGCGTCGATGCTCTTCTTGTACTCCGGCTTCACGGGAATGTACTCGTTGGTGCCCTCCACGTACTCCATACGGTCCCAGGTAATGGGGAGCGACGGACTGTCGTATGCAGGTCGCTTCATCTGGTCGATGTACCAGTCGGTCTGCAGGTAGGAGAGGTTGCAGGTGCGGGTGTCCGTGCGGAACCCTTCAGTCTCCTGATTGTACCATAGGGGGAAGGTATCGTTGTCGCCATTGGTATAGATGATGGGGTTTCCACTCTCCTGCAGCGACATCAGGTAGTTCTGACCAAAGTCGCGGCAGAGATAGCGGTCGCTGCGGTCGTGATCGTCCCACGTCTGCGAAGCCATCTGAATGGGCACCAGCAAGCAGATGAGCACCATCACTGCAGGCAAGGCTACACTCTCGTTGAGCTTGCCCGTAGCCTCCTTCTTCTGCAGCAGCTTCACACCTTCAATCGCTCCAGCCACACCCATCCCAATCCAGATAGCAAAAGCGTAGAACGAACCGGCGTAGGCATAGTCACGCTCACGCGGCTGGCTGGGGGTCTGGTTGAGGTAGAGCACAATGGCGATACCCGTCATGAAGAAGAGGAAGAAGACCACCCAGAACTGCTGCACACCGATGGCATGCTCCACGGGGCGTCCCTGCGCATCGATGGTCATACGGGTGCGATAAGCTTGCCACAGCAGACCGATGATGCCCAGTAGCAGCGGCAGGCAGTAGAAGACGTTGCGCCCCTTGTTCTCGCGCAGCTCCGTGGGCAGTTTGCTCTGGTCGCCCACCAGCATGCGATCGATGAAGCCGATGCCCGTAATCCAGTTGCCATGCTCAATCTCACCGCTTCCCTGGATATCGTTCTGACGACCCACAAAGTTCCACATAAAGTAGCGCCAGTACATCCAGTTGAGCTGGTAGGAGAAGAAGAACTTGATATTCTCCCATTGGGTAGGCATATTGACCATCACCATGTTGCCACATTGGTCATAAGGCACATCGGTGCCCTTGATGTCTTGCCAAGCGTGATACTCGCGCTCGTGCAACGAGCTGTACATGCGGGGGAAGAGCATGTTCTGAGCATACTCATACTCCACGCGACCGGGAATCTCGATGTACGCGTCCTTCTCGTCGGGAGAGGCTTTCTCCTTGCGGATAAACTTGGTACCGTTGTATTTCACGCGGGGCACGCAATAGCCGTTCTCTACGTCGAGCGCCACCTTGGAGCTGAAGGCAGGGCCATAGAACAGGGGACGTGTGCCATACTGCTCACGCCCCAGGTATTCACCCAGCGTGAAGATATCCTCCGGAGAGTTCTGATCCATCGGGGTATTGGCTGTAGAGCGGATGACGATCAACGCATACGACGAATAGCCCACTACGATCAGCAGCGTGCAGAGCAGCGCCGTGTTAAGCGTTCGGGCCGATACCCGCCAACGCTCCTTCAGCCTCTGCTGCACCTGGGGAGAGAGGTAGCCCCACAAGGCAGCTATCACCACCAGGCCGATCACCACCGAAGTGACCCCGTGACCGTAGAACGGAATGCCCAGCAGGGCTATGGCCAGCACAAACGAGAGGCTCATGCGCAGGGGGCTCTGCTCCGTATAGCTCTCATAGACGCCCCATATCAGGGCGGCAGCCAGGCAGAGGATATAGACGATGACGCCCGTGTTGAAGGGCATGCCCCAGGCGTTGACAAAGAGCAGTTCAAACCATCCACCCACCTTCACAATACCCGGCACAATGCCATAGAGCACAGCGGCTACCAGTACACCGCTACCAGCCAAGGCCAGCAGCGACCCTTTGGCCGTGGCGTGAGGCACCTTTTTATAATAGTAAACCAGCACGATAGCCGGCAGGCAGAGCAGGTTCAGCAAGTGCACACCGATGCTCAACCCCGTGAGGTAAGCAATCAGCACCAGCCAGCGGTCGCTATGGGGCTCGTCGGCCACATCCTCCCACTTCAAAATCAGCCAGAAGACTACGGCCGTGAAAAGCGATGAGAAGGCATACACCTCGCCCTCGACAGCGCTGAACCAGAAGGTGTCGCTGAACGTATAGGCCAAGGCACCCACCACACCGCTACCCATCGTGGTAATCAGCTGTGCGGTAGTCATCTCCCTGCTGTCCCACACCAGCAGCTTGCGCACCAGGTGGGTGATGCTCCAGAAGAGGAACAAGATACAGGCAGCACTCATCAGCGCACTCATGTAGTTCACCATCTTGGCCACGGTAGTGGCATCAGAAGCAAACTGCGAGAAGAGATTGGCTACCAGCATGAAGAAAGGTGCGCCAGGGGGGTGGCCCACTTCCAACTTATAGCCGGTGGTGATAAACTCTGGACAATCCCAAAAGCTTGCGGTAGGCTCTATCGTCAGACCATAGACCGTGGCCGCAATCAAGAAGACTATCCAACCCGTCACATTATTTACGGTGTTGTACTTTTTCATCGCTTTCACTTATCCTTATCGTTTTTAATCGTTACTATCAGTCACATTCAAGCTGCGAAGATAGCAAATTGTTGGCTAATACCATGAAAGAAATCCTAAATATTTAGGATAGATTAGGAATGCATGCGAAATGTGTCCAGATTTGCTGCCGAAGTTATTCCAGCCGTTGTAGCATAGTAGGTCAACTCCCTATCCACCACGGCCAGGGAACGGGCATGACGAAGCAGGGAGTCGGTATCGTGGCTCACCATCACAATGGCACAACGACCGTTCAGCTCGTCGAGAAGTTCATAGAGCCGCGCCTCGGTGCGTTGGTCAATGTAGGTACCCGGCTCGTCGAGTACCAGCACTTCGGGGTTCGACACCACCGCACGCCCCAGCAACACACGTTGAAGCTCTCCACCGCTCAAGGCTCCAATGGGCCGTTGTTCCAGTCCCTGCAGCCCCATACGTGTTATCACCTCACGCACACGCTCCTGCTCCTCGTGGCTCCATCGGGCAAGAAGACGGGTCTCGGCAATCAAGCCGCAACGTATCGTGTCCCACACGGTGATAGGAAACTTCTTGTCGATGTGGCTGTACTGAGGCAGATAGCCCAGGCGCAAGGCAGCGCGTCCCTCGGTGTCTCCCTCTGCTGAGCGAAACACGATTTCGCCCTCATGGGGCTTCAGCAAGCCGAGGATGCACTTCAGCAACGTAGTCTTTCCACCCCCATTGGGCCCTACGATTCCAAGGAAGTCGTTCGGATAGATGGAGAGATTCACGTGGCTCAAGACCTGCTGCGGCCCATAGCCAGCGACCAGATTGCGTATTTCAATCAAAGGAGTCATGGGGCTGTAGTGGATGTGGTGAGTGCTTTGGCCGTAGCAATCAGCTCCTCTTCCCAATGGTAGGACAACGGATTGATACCCACAATGCGCGTACCCGTCTGCTTGGCGATGGTCTCTGCGCTCCGACGGTCGAACTCTGGTTGGATAAAAATCACCTTGACATCATACTGCTTACAAAGACCGCTCAGCTCCTTCATGCGGGCAGCCGACGGTTCCTTGCCATCCGTCTCAATGGCAATCTGTGTCAAGCCATAGTCGCGTGCAAAGTAGGAGAGGGCTGGGTGGTAAATCATGAAGGCACTCGAGGCCTCGGGCTGAGAGAGCAACTGGCGCACGATGCTGTCGCACCGGTCAATGCGTAGGCAGAGGCTATCATGGCGCTGGCGATAAGCTTCGGCATGCTCCTTGTCGAGCGTAATCAAGGCCTTCAGCACATTACCTGCCAAAATACGTGCGTTGGCAGGTGAGTTCCACACATGGGGCTCTACCCCACTCTCGGCCATCTCGGCATCGTGATGATGCTCCTCCTCCTGCTCTTCGTAGTTACCCACGTGGCCCTCGTGGTGATGGTGATGCACATGGTGACTATCGAAAATGAGGTCGATACCTTCAGCCATGTTCATGAAGGGCACATGCGGCGCATTCTCCGCCAATCTACTGCTCCACACCAGTTCATACCCTACGTAGCCGATGCGCAGGCAAGCCTTACTCTCTGCCAAGCGAGCCAGTTGACGGGGCGTAGGGTCGTAGGTCTCCGGACTGGCCCCATTGGGCACTAAGGTCTCCACCTTCCAAGATGGCCCTGCAATGGCTTCGGTAAAAAAGCGCAACGGTTCTATACTGACCGTTATCAACTGTTTATCATCATCTTTACTTGACCCTTTCTTTGGATTACAGCTACTCCAAAACAGGCCCATTATCCCAAATCCAAGCAACAGCAGCGTTGCATGCATCATCTTTTGTTTCATTGTTAATATCGTATGCTATGTTAATACCGTATGCTATCTATAAATTAAATAGTGTTGTTTCTCGTAGCTTGTAGCTCGCATCTCGTAGCTCGTAGCTTGTATCTCGTAGCTACAAACTCGTAGCTGCTAACTTATAATCCCCTGCATGGCCCAAAGAAGCACGATGTATCGCAGCAACTTACCGCACATCATCGAGAGGGTGGTCAGCGGAATATTGCTCCGCATAAATCCCAGGGCCACCCCCATTACCCCTCCCACCAAATGGAGAAAATCAAAAAAAGCCATCATCGAACCCTTCCCCTGCAAGAAGCGTTGCATGCGGTCCACCTTTGCCTGCTTGACATGCAAATATCGTTCAATCCAATCCGTACGACCTGCCCACCCCATGCCATAGCAGGTCATTCCCCCCAGTGTATTCCCCAGCGTGGCCAGCACCAGGCAAGCCGTGGGATTCAGTCCCAGCTTCACCAGCGTAAGGAGCACTATCTCCGAGCTGAAAGGAATCAAGCTACCAGCCAGGAATGCTGAGACAAAGAGCCCCGGGTAGCCCCAGTCAATCAGCCATTGTACCAACGCATCAATCATTGTTGACAAATATTATAGAATAACAAAAGCACCCATCCTATCAACGCACCCAGAAAAAAGAGGTTACTTGCCTTGCTATGGGTCAGCACAAACAGGTGACCAGCCAGAATGCTCACGCCAATCAGCAGCATGGCAATCCAACAGGCGCAATAGGCCGGAAAACAGAGCACACCCACAAAGAGCACCACATCCAGCAGAATCAGAAACTGCAGATAGGCCCGCGTACGCAGCTTGTCGTCCAAACTGGCCAACAGGCAATGAGCAGCACTCACCACAAAGAGCAGGGCCAGATAGCCCAACGTAGCTACCTCCCACGCATTCAGGTCCATAACCGAACGGCTCACAGGCAGACATCGAGCCCCCCACGCTGCAAATAGGCTCCATTCCCCCTGCCAGGCCAGATAGCCACAGAGAAGCCAATAGGGCAGCAACAGCCCCACCAGCGAAGCAAAAAAGCTCCGTAGCGTCAGCGACTGGAACATATAGCTGCCCATCCAGTAAACCGGCACCAGATAGAGCATCGGGGGAAAGAAGAGAGAGCCCACCGCAAGGCAGACAAACGTATGGAAAACCAACCCCGAAGGCTGCAACTGCTGATAGCTCCTGAAGAGGAAAAAGAACGAGGCTAGCAATGCTGCTGCCGCCATATTCCCCGCATGAAGCTGATGAAGCACCGGACATACCGTCACCAAGAGAAAAAAGATGGCGGTTTGCACCGAAGCCCTCATCCGAATCAGGGCAAACGCATTGTTGAGTACAATCAGAAAGTAGCCGGTAGCCCCACACAGCAGCAGGCTCAGCAGGCGGTTCGCCCACGAATAGGCCTCCTTCGATTCCGGTAATAGAAAGTAGGAGGCCACCTGGCAAGTGGCCGATATCAAGATGGCAGCGGGCAGGGTCCACCTGCCCGCTGTAATCCTGTTCTGCAATTTCCGGCTATGGTTTATCATAAATCAAAACCGATGTCGCGACGGAAGTATTTCTTCTCGAAATCAATCAGTTGAGCCGCATTGAAGCAGTGACTCAAGGCCTCAGCCTTATCCTGGCCATACGAGCATACGGCAATCACACGTCCACCGTTGGTCACTACCCCCTCAGCCGTACGTGCTGTACCGGCATGGAAGAGAATGCTTCCAGTAGCAGCAGCCTCATCCAGACCGCTCATCAGCTTGCCCTTTTCGTAGGCTTCGGGATAGCCACCGCTTACCAACATCACGCAGGTCGCTGTACGCTCATCAATCTCCAGCGTACGTTGATCCAAGTCACCGGCATCGACCCCTTCCATCAAGTCAACCAGGTCACTCTTGATGCGCAGCATGACGCTCTCCGTCTCAGGGTCACCCATGCGTACATTGTATTCAATCACCATCGGATGACCCTCTACGTTGATCAGACCCAGGAAGATGAAGCCTTTATAGAGGATACCCTCCTCCTTCAGACCATTGACCGTAGGTTCGATGATGCGGGTACGCACCTCCTCCATGAATCGGTCGTCGGCAAACGGCACAGGGCTCACGCTACCCATGCCACCGGTATTCAAGCCCTTGTCGCCCTCGCCAATACGCTTGTAGTCCTTGGCTACAGGCAGCACCTTGTAGTGCGTGCCATCGGTCATGACGAATACGGAGCACTCAATGCCGCTCAGGAACTCCTCAATGACCACCGTGGCACTGGCACTGCCAAACATGCCACCCAGCATCTCCTTGAGCTCCTTCTGCGCCTCCTCCAGCGTAGGCAGAATCAATACCCCCTTGCCGGCACAGAGGCCATCGGCCTTCAGTACGTAGGGTGCCTTGAGCGAGGCCAAGAAGTCGAGGCCCTCTTGCAGGTTCTGCGCCGTGATGCTCTTGTAGCGGGCCGTAGGAATGTTGTGGCGCATCATGAATCCCTTGGCAAATTCCTTGCTGCCCTCCATCTGTGCACCTTGTGCCGTGGGGCCAATGATGGCGATATGGCGAGTAGCCTCGTCAGCCTTGAAGGTGTCGTAGATGCCCTTGACCAGCGGATCTTCGGGACCTACCACAATCATGTCGATGCCCTTCTCCAGGGCAAACGCCTTGAGTGCAGCAAAGTCGGTAGCCTTGATGGGCACATTCTCGCCCACAGCCTCGGTTCCGGCATTTCCCGGAGCGATATAGAGTTTTTCCACCCGTTTGCTTTGGGCTATTTTCCACGCCAGCGCATGTTCACGGCCGCCCGAGCCTAATAGTAATATCTTCATTTTTTTAGTGATTAGTGGTTAGTGATTAGTGATTAGAGATAATCCACGAAGTAGCGCGTAATCTTTTCGTGCAGGTGTACCCTGTCGCGGCCCATGACATTGTGCTTGTGGCCCGGGTAGATGAAGAGGTCGGGATAGGTGCGTGCGTCGATGCAGGCCTTCATGAACGAGAGGGTATGCTGCGGCACGCAGGTATCATCGTGGTCGTCGTGGATGATGAGCAGATGCCCCTTCAGCTGTCCGGCCAGGTTCTTCAGATTGCTCTCCTTGTAGCCCTCGGGATTGGTCTGCGGCGTGTCCATATAGCGCTCGCCATACATCACCTCGTAGTAGCTCCAGTCAATCACGGGACCTCCGGCTACACCCACCTTGAAGAGTTCGGGGTAACGGAGCACGAGGCCCGTGGTCATGTGTCCACCAAAGCTCCAGCCATGTACACCGATGCGGTTGCCATCCACGTAGGGCAGGCTCTGGAGGAACTCAGCACCCTTCACCTGGTCCTTGCTCTCCTCGATGCCCAGATGGCGGAAGGTGGCATTTTCAAATTCCAATCCGCGGTTGTCGCTACCTCGGTTGTCGAGGCTGAAGACGATATAACCCAGATTAGCCATATAGAGGTTCCATCCCCGTGCGCCATGCAGCCAGCTATTGTTCACCAACTGGGCGTGAGGCCCACCATAGACGTAAACAATGGCGGGGTACTTTTTGTTCGGGTCAAAATCAGCCGGTTTAATTAGGTGATAGTAGAGGTCGGTGGTGCCATCGGCAGCCTTGATCGTACCCGTTTCCACCGTAGGCATGGCGAAATCCTTATACGGATCTGCAGCTTGCAGCAGCTGTTGCTTTTTGTTGCCCGTGGTGGCCAGCAGCTCAATGCAGCGGGGCTGGTCGGGGGTGCTGTAGCTGTCAATGACGTAGATGCCCGATGTCGAAAGCTGAGCACGGTGTACCCCTTCGGCCTGGTCAATGCGCGTCACCTTGCCGTTGGCTACGCTTACCTTATATATATTACTCTGCAGCGGACTCTCTTTCGTTGCCGTAAAGATGATTTCCTTCTTCTTGGCGTTGAAGCCCAGTACCTCTTGCACAAGCCAGTTGCCCGAAGTGAGCTGCTTCCCAGCTGCCTCATTGGGGGTAGCTTGCAACTTCTTGAGGTCCATCAGCCAGAGGTGGTTGTAGCCGTCGCGCTGGCTCTGGTAGATGAAGAGGTTGCTGTCCCAAGGCAAGAAGCGGATGGGGTGCGAAGGCTCCACATACTTGGGGTGACGCTCCTCGTAGAGTACATACTGCAGTTCACCCGTAGCCGCATCATATTGGCAGAGCTTGGCGTGGTTCTGGTCGCGGTTCAGCTCGATGAGGAAGAGGCTCTGCTCATCGGGGCTCCAGGAGATGTTGGTGAAGTAGCGGTCGGTGGGGTCACCCGTCTGCAGATAGAGCGTCTGCTGCGTGGCGGGGTTGTAGATACCCACCTGCACCTTGTGGCTCGTCATGCCGGCCATGGGGTAGCGGATGGGGTTCACCTCGCCCACGCGGGCCGTGATATCGACCAGCGGATACTCCGTCACCATGCTTTCGTCCATGCGGTAGAAGGCCAGCAGCGCACCCTTGGGGCTCCAGAAGGTACCTTTAGAGATACCGAACTCATTGCGGTGTACACTCTGTCCGCACACTACACCTTGGGGCTCATCAGTTACACGACGCCCGTTGACATAGAGGTTATTGCCCACGGTATAGGCCAGATTGTGGCTGTTGGTCTCGTAGTCGAAGTTGGCAGCCGGCTCCTTGGGGAGGTCATCGCGGCTTTCTACCTTGCCTGTGCTCCAGTTGTAGAGGGCATACTTCTGTGCTCTTGGCAGCAGGGCGATGAACTGCTTTGCCCAGGGTGTGCGGATGTTGCTGAGGTGCTGCATGGGCTTGAGGCCAGCCTCTTTCAGCGCTTTGTTCACTTGCTCCAGGGTGAAGAGCAGGTGCTCCTTACCCGATTGAGGGTCGATGGCCACGACCTGCTCCTCCTTGGGACGTATGCAGAGGTCGCCCCACCATTGCAGGCCATAGATGTTCTCGGCAAAGCGGTAAGTCTCGCCTCCAGGAATCAAATCTTCCAGTGTAGGCTTGGGTTTGTCTTGTGCCATAGCATTGGGGTTGAATAGGTTAGAAGCCATTATCGTACATGCGATAAGGAGGCCTCGCTTCAGACAGATGTTCATTGTATCTCTTTTCCTTTCTCGCGAGCTTCGCGTCGTTTGCGTTCGGGGTATGACTCACCCGAACGGGGTTTATACTCTTTATTTGATCTCTCTGCAAACGGTTTTCCCCCTTTAGCAAAGGGGCGTTCACGCTTCTCCTTCCCCTGCTCCCTCGAGCCGAAGGGGCGCCGTTTCTTCTGCTGATCATCCTGAGGGGTGTGCGAGGTGAAGAACTGCTTCCGCTCTTCGCGGCTACCGAAGGGGCGCTTCTTGGCAGCAGCCTTGGGTCTCTCTCCTGCGGCCTGTGGCTTGTCCAGCTTTTCGCCCTCTTCGCGGAACTGCTTGTACTTTCCCTCAAAGAGTTCGTATTGGCGCAGCTGGCAGTTGAGTGCCCCATTCATCAGGGCCACCTTCTGTGTGGGCTTCAGTCCAATCTGGTCGAAGCACTCGTCGCGGTAGGAGAGAATCCAGGCCGTACCACCGGCAAAGGCGTGCTTCAGCCGCTCCCCTATCATCTGGTAGAGTCCCAGCAGGTCGGGGGCCGAGATGCGCTCCCCGTAGGGTGGATTGGTCACGATGATGGCCTTCTCGACCGGCTGCTCAAAGGTCTGGAAGGGCTGCACATTGAGCGTGATGCACTTCGAGAGGCCAGCAGCCTTCACGTTGCGGGTAGCAATCTCGATGGCGCGCGGGTTGTTGTCGTAGCCATAGACCCGGTGAGTAAACTCGCGCTCGTTGCTGTCGTCGTTGTAGATTTCGTCAAAGAGGTCGGCGTCAAAGTCGGGCCAATGTTCAAAGGCATACTCCTTGCGGAAGACGCCGGGAGCGATGTTGCGTGCAATGAGAGCCGCCTCGATGGGCAGCGTGCCCGAGCCGCACATGGGGTCGATGAAGTCGCACTCCCCTCGCCAGCCCGTCATGAGGATGATACCCGCAGCCAGCACCTCGTTGAGGGGTGCTTCGAGGGCCTCTTGCCGGTAGCCACGGCGGTGGAGCGACTCTCCGCTGGCATCGAGCGAGAGGGTACACTTGGTCTCGGCAATATGGATGTTGATCAGCAGGTCCGGACCCACTACACGCACCCCGGGTCGCTTGCCCTCGCGCTCCATAAAGTAGTCAGCAATGGCATCCTTCACGCGGTAGGCCACGAACTTGGAGTGGCGGAACTCGTTGCTGAAGATGACTTCATCCACCGCAAACGTCTGTGCCGTACCCATGTAATTCTCCCATTGGATGGCCTTGACCTGTTCATACACCTCATCGGGGTTGGTGGCCGTAAAGTGGCAGATGGGTTTCAAGATGCGGATGGCGGTACGCAGGCAGAAGTTGGCCTTGTACAACATCCGTTTATCACCCGTAAAGGCCACCATGCGTCTGCCTTTCTCGATATTATTGGCTCCCAGCTCAGTCAGTTCCTGAGCCAGCACCTCCTCCAGACCTTCCAGCGTCTTGGCGATCATTTCAAACTCTTGCATATATCTCTGTTTATTTTCTTTGCGTTATTCTTGCTCCGGCGGGCACACTTTCGGTCACCCAGATGTTGCCTCCCACGGTGGCACCCTTACCAATGGTGATGCGGCCCAATATGGTGGCGTTACTATAGATTATCACATCATCCTCCAGGATGGGGTGGCGGGGTATGCCCTTGACGGGATTCCCCTGCTCGTCGAGCGGGAAGCTCTTGGCACCGAGGGTCACACCTTGATAGAGCTTCACGTTGCGTCCGATGATGCAGGTCTCGCCAATCACCACACCCGTGCCGTGGTCGATGGTGAAGTAGGGTCCTATCTGCGCCCCGGGGTGGATGTCAATCCCCGTCTCGCTGTGCGCCATCTCCGTGATGATGCGCGGAATCAGCGGCACCCCCAGGGTGAGCAGCAGGTGGGCGATGCGATAGTTGCTGATGGCCCTGATGGCGGGATAGCAGCAGATGACTTCACCATACGAGGTGGCAGCGGGGTCTCCATTGTAGGCCGCCTCCACGTCGGTGGCCAGCGTACGGCGTATCTCCGGCAGCTTTTCGATGAATCGGGCCGCAATGAGGGTCGCTTTCTTGCGTTGGTAGTCGGTGCAGGGTGCTGAGCGTTGCGTTTGCTCCTCCTCTTCATTGCCCATGCCGAAACAGAGGCCAGCCAGGATTTGTTGCTGAAGCAATCCATGCAGCTGCTCCACCTCCACGCCGATGTGATAGTTCATCGTGTGGCTATAGATTACCGACGGCCCGTAATAGCCAGGGAAGAGAATGGCTCGGGCCAGTTCCACCATCTCATTAAGCGCACTCCACGAAGGGATAGGCGTGCCATCCACATGGCGATGAAATAATCCTTTGTAGGATTCACTCTCCGACAATTCGTCCACAGCTCTGGTGAGCATCTCATTATACTGATTCGAGTCCATTCTTTCCTCTAAGTTTGATGATGCAGGTCAACACCTGCTATTTCAGGTTGCAAAATTAGAAATAACTCCCGATACAGCCAAAAAATAGCCTGCAAAAATATCATTTATATCCGCTTATGCATGGCGTGCGCAAGAGGGTTGGAAAAGAAAACTGAAATCTGAAATAACTGAAATCATCCCCCCGAATCATACACACCCACTGTAGGGGCGGAATATTTTCCGCCCTGAATACCGCAACGAATACCGCAACGAATGTACCCCATGTGGGTGTTATCGGGCGGAATATTTTCCGCCCCTACAAGTGGATATTCTCTCCATCAAGCGCTGTTCAGAAGCCCCCCAAAGGCGCGACGCGAATGGGGTTTGCACGGCTTGTTTCTGCTGAAATCTGCGGACAAATCGCCTTAAAACCATGGTATGACCCTCAATGACCCTACCTCCTACAAAGCACTTCATCCCCCATTTTTTCCCAAAGAATTTCAGTTATTTCAGATTTCAGTTTTATTTTCGAGGGGTGAAAAAATGGGGAGCCAAATTTTTATATATATAAATATATATATAATATATATATATATTTATATATATAATTAATATTGTATAGTAAGAATCATCTCTCTTCAATCAAAAGGGGGTAGTCCAAAAAGAAACTGAAATCTGAAATAACTGAAACTACCATTTTCTGTGGTATCGTACCGATATATTTACAATGCAGAAACTGGATCCAGCCTCATTCAATCGCTGTTTATATCACCTTGCGAGCAAACTTTTCACCCTCGGTATGTAGCACAAATGGCTTCTCGGAGCGATCTAAATAAGCCGAACGACATATCGAATTTCAGTTATTTCAGATTTCAGTTTTGTTTTCGACACCCCTATGAATGATGTAGGCTAAGTATATTCATCGAACTCACGGTAGAATAAGTGGCGACTATCATCATTCATGATTCAATGCCAGAAATCACCGAAAGAATAGAGAAACTATAGTAGATAACATATAGAAATGTTAAATCATCATACTATTTATATCAGAAAGCATATAATATGAAAATAATATTGTAATTTTGCATCCGAAAGAATATAATTTATATGGAAAAGACAAAGTTATCGATGGTGGTGAAGGATTTGCGTAAGGAATATGGCCTTACACAAGAAGATTTGGCTATGAAGTCTGGTGTAGGCTTGTGCTTTGTACGCAATCTGGAACAGGGAAAGCCGACGCTAAGAATGGATAAGGTCAACCAGCTGCTTGATTTGTTTAACTACGAACTTACAGCGACTAAAAAGCAATGAGACAAGCAGAGATATATCGAAAGAAAGTCCTTGCTGGCATCTTGACAGAAGATGGTGGCGAATACCGTTTCTGTTATGATGAAGCGTACCTCAAACGAGAAGATGCGCTACCGGTCAGTCTAACATTTCCATTACAAACGGAGACATTCGTAAGTCCTGTACTATTCCCGTTCTTTGACGGGTTGATACCTGAAGGATGGCTACTTGACGTTGCACTTCGCAATACTGACATCAGTATGCTTGACCGAATGTCAATATTGTTGTTATGCTGTAAGGAGTGTATAGGTTCTGTCAGTGTTGTACCCATAAACAAGGAAGGAGGCGACAATGTGTAAATGTCTGTATTGCTACAAAGAATTAGGAGAGGGACAGAAAGACTTTCATCCAGGATGTGCACGGAAGTTCTTCGGGACAAAGAATGTGCCCTTGCTGGAGTACAGACATGAAGATCTCGACCAATTAGCAGAGCAGGTAATTCGTGCTCAAACTTCTCTGACAGGCGTTCAGCCCAAATTGTCTCTGAACCTCGACAAGCACGATGGCTGTAGCCGACTGACTATCGTAGGACTTTGGGGAGATTATATCTTCAAGCCACAGACGGAGAGTTACGAGCAGTTGCCCGAAAATGAGGACTTAACGATGCACCTTGCGGAAGCTGCAAAGATTAATGTGGTGCCTCATAGCCTTATTCGTTTGGCTGATGGAAAACTTGGGTACATCACAAAGCGTATTGATCGGACCAAGAATGGCGAGAAGATAGACATGGAGGATATGTGTCAACTCACGCTACACCCTACGGAGTATAAGTACAAAGGATCGCATGAGCAGATAGCAAAGACAATCATGCAGTACAGCAACACACCAAAACTCGACCTTACGAATTACATGCAGTTGCTACTCTTCTGTTTTATCACTGGTAATAACGACATGCACTTGAAAAACTTTTCACTTTACCGACCAATGAAAGGTTATCAACTAACACCAGCTTATGACTTACTGAATGTTGCCATTGCCAATCCGAAGGACAAGGAGGAATTGGCACTTACTCTTGCGGGAAAGAAAACGAAACTACGCTTGACAGATTTTCTGAATGCTGCAAGAACAATGGGACTGGAAGAAAATGTAGTACTGCGTCTTGTTGCAGGGCTTCATAAAGCGCTTCCTAAATGGCAACAACTGATAAGAAATTCCTTCCTCAGTGACGAACAGAAACAAACGTATGAAGAGCTGGTAGTAGCCAGGCTGAATAGGGTTGATATTTGAATATCACGCAAGGTGAGTAGAAAATCCTTGCGTGATAAGTGTTGTATCAACGGTGAGAACGTTGTTCTCTTGAAGAGGTGATTATGTATTCAATCGATATCGATCACCTGGAAATGCTTGTTGAATGTAATGTCGAGACCATTGGACAATTCTACCTCGTATTCATTCTTATTGAACTCTATCTTCCGGACCGTCTGTCCGGGCTGGTTCTCCTGCAAGTAAGTGTAGATGGCCTGCGGAATCAATTTCTCGGGCACGGCACCCTGCTTGCAGTCAATCTCCGTCACATTTCCCTTCTTATCAAACTCGAGCTTCGTGCCATTCTGCAGCACCACGTCGTAGCTCTTGTCTATAATGCCTGACTCGATAGTGGCTAATACCACCTTCTGATTAGTAAAATGCTGAGTGAGCACGGTTTGAGCTTTTACTGGAAGTTCCTTCACCTGGATAGGCTTGTTGTTGTCTGCATTTGCCGGCATAAGGTATGCCATGAGGCAGCAAACGACAATCGTCATGGTTTGAATTGTTCTTTTCATAATGTTGTTGTTTAAGTGATTAAATCATCTGTATCGGTATTATCCTTTATCTCTTAGACTATTTTGTCGCTGAAAAGTAAAATGCCATTAGACATTTTTAACCATCTGCTCACCAGTCATCCACTCGCGGATTCAACTAACAAGTGCAGATTTACGAAATCTCTTCATAGAAGCACTCTCTTGGAGTTGAGAATTTGAGTTTCCTCTTGGTCTTGTGATGAGTTTCTGCATAATCTTAGTGTTTTGTTGATGACTGACGTTCGAAAATTCGGTGACAGTATTTTCTCCCACTACGTATGCATAGCAAGCGGCAGGAATGAATATCAGCTTGACTTCAGTAGCCACTTCCAAACAGGCACTATAAAGTCTATCTCCTTATCTGCATTCAGATAATACACATTCTCCTTGCTGTATCGTCTGAATAGTTCCACCGCCACCATATTCTCTAGCAGCGACGTTTCTGCATTCATCAGAAACAGGGTTACTAATCAAGCATTGTTTGATGATATCTTTGCTGATGCTCATATATTTTCACCCTTTTTATCACACCGGGGTTACTGTACTTTACACTTCAATATACCGCCGAACAGGTCCCTTATCGATTGAGATTGCTCCCTCGTCATGGCTGGCACGCCCTTCAAGGGGTAGGGGATGCCCATTCTCTCGTATTTCATCTCACCCATGGTGTGATAGGGTAGAATCTCTACGCACTCCAGGTGGTGGTATTGCTTCAGATGGGTGGCCAAGGCTGTGAGGTGGGCCGTGTCATCGTTGAGCCCGGGTACTACGACGTGCCGCACCCAGAATGTCTTGCCCGATTGCTCCAGGTAATCGAGGAAGGCTTGGTTGCGTTGGCGCGTATGACCCGTGAGGCGTGGGTGCAGCTCATCGTCCAGTGTCTTGATGTCGAGCATCACCAGGTCGCATTGCTCCAGCGTCTGCTTCACCTGTTCGTTGAAATAGACACCGCTCGTGTCCAGACAGGTATGCAGGCCCTCAGCCTTGCAAAGCCTAAAGAATGCTTCCACAAACTTTGCCTGCATCAGAGGTTCACCTCCAGAGCAGGTCACACCGCCCGTGCGGATGAAGGATCTGTATTTTAGTACCTCCTCCAGCATTTGGGAAGCCGACCAAAGTCCCGCTCCACTAGCCTTTGTCCCACCTTCTGCCTGAGGTGCAGGGTCCCAGGTGTCAGGATTGTGGCAGTACAGGCACCGCATAGGGCAACCTTGCATGAAGACTACGAAGCGTATGCCGGGACCATCTACTGTCCCGAAGCTCTCAAAGGAATGGATGTGGGCCAAAAGCCCTTCAGCTGGAGTATGCATGAGGAGATGAGGGTGAATTGATAAGATATGGACAGGGGAGGGCTGAAACCCTCCCCCCCCTTGTCCTTATTGTGTGTAAATGGAGGCTTACATGCAGTGGTTGATGGTGCGTGAGAGCACGTCAAGCTGCTGCTCGTGTGTCAACTTCACGAAGTTCACGGCATAGCCGCTGACGCGGATGGTGAGCTGCGGATACTTCTCAGGATGCTCCATGGCATCCATCAGCAATTCGCGGTCGAAGACATTGACGTTGAGGTGCTGGCCGCCGTCGGGTGTGAAATAGCCGTCCATGAGGTTGACGAGGTTCTGAGCCTGCGTCTCGCGGTCTTTGCCCAGGGCAGAGGGGCTGATGGCGAAGGTATAGGAGATACCATCTTTGCTGTGGTGGAAGGGCAGCTTGGCCACGGAAGCCAGGGCAGCCACGGCACCCTTGAGGTCACGGGCATTCATGGGGTTGGCACCGGGAGCGAAGGGCACGCCGGCCTTGCGGCCATCAGGCGTGGCACCCGTGTTGCGGCCATACACCACGTTGCTGGTGATGGTGAGCAGCGATTGCGTGGGGATGGCATCGCGGTAGGTGCGGTGCTGGCGCAGATACTCCATAAACTTCTCCGTGAGCATGACAGCAATCTGGTCGGTCTCGTCGTGGTTGTTGCCGAAGGGGATGTACTCACCTTCCTCGATGACATAGTCAACAGCGAGGCCAGCCTCATTGCGCACGATGCGTATCTTGCAGTTCTTCATCGCTGCAATAGAGTCGGTGACAATGGAGATACCGGCGATACCCGTGGCGCGTGTACGCTGTACGTCGCCATCATGGAGGGCCATCTCAAAGGCTTCGTAGTCGTACTTGTCGTGCATGTAGTGGATAATCTTCAAGGCATTGACGTATGTCTTGGCCAACCAACGCATCATGGCATCGAAGCGGGGCCAGAACTCCTCGAAGGTGAGGTAGTCGCCGGTGATGGGGCTGAAGCAGGGACCTACCTGATTGCCGTGTATCTCATCCTTACCGCCGTTGATGGCATAGAGCATGCACTTGGCCAGGTTGGCGCGTGCGCCGAAGAACTGCATCTGCTTGCCGATCTTCATGGGGCTCACGCAGCAGGCAATACCGTAGTCATCGCCTAGCTCGGGGCGCATCAGGTCATCGTTCTCATACTGTATGGCGCTGGTGTCCATGCTGACCTTGGCACAGTATCTCTTCCAAGGTTCAGGCAGACGTTCGCTCCAGAGCACGGTGATGTTGGGCTCGGGTGATGGACCCATGTTGTAAAGCGTGTGGAGCAGACGGAAGTCGGTCTTGGTGACCATGTTGCGACCGTCGATGCCCATACCACCCACGGAAGCCGTTGCCCAAATGGGGTCGCCGGAGAAGAGGTCGTTGTACTCGGGGGTACGCAGGAAGCGTACGATGCGCAGTTTCATGACCATCTGGTCGATGAGTTCTTGTGCCTCCTCCTCGGTGAGGGTACCGTTCTTGAGGTCGCGCTGGATGTAGATGTCGAGGAAGGTGCAGATGCGGCCGATGGACATGGCAGCACCATCCTGGTCCTTGACAGCGCCCAGGTAGCCGAAGTAGGTCCATTGCACGGCCTCACGTGCATTCTGTGCAGGACGAGTCACGTCGAAGCCATAGCTGGCGCACATGCGCTCAAACTCCTTGAGGGCATTAATCTGGTCAGTAATCTCCTCGCGGCAGCGTACAATCTCCTCGGTAAACTCCTGAATGTCGATGCGCTTGTGGAAGCGCTTTTTCTCTTCGATGAGGTTGGCCGTACCGTAGAGGGCAATGCGGCGGTAGTCACCGATGATGCGGCCGCGGCCGTAAGCATCGGGCAGGCCCGTGATGATGTGCGCATGGCGTGCAGCCTTGATATCATCGTTATAGGCAGCAAAGACACCCTCATTGTGCGTCTTGCGATACTTGGTGTAGATGGCCTTTGTCCAGGGGTCGAGCTCATAACCGTAGGCCTTGAGCGCTGACTCTACCATGCGAATGCCCCCCTTGGGGAAGATGCCTCGCTTCAGGGGTTTGTCCGTCTGTACGCCTACGATGACCTCGTCCTCCTTGCTGATGTAGCCAGGGCCGTAGGTGTCGATGCTTTGGGGAAGGCGGGTTTCGGCGTCATAAACACCCTTCTCACGTTCCACCTTGAACATGTCGCTCAGGATGTCCCACAGCTTGGTGGTCTTGGCTGAAGCGGGTTTCAGGAAACTCTCGTCGCCATCGTATGGCTCGTAATTGTGCTGGATGAAGTCACGTACGTCAATTTCATGCTTCCATGATGTACCTTTGAAGTCGTTCTGTAAGTTCTGGAATTGCATAGACTACTTTTTGGGGGTTAATGATATTAAACGCTTGATTATTCTCGGTCACAAAGATACGTTTTATTTCTGAAATTCAAAATCCTAAGGAATATATTTTGCGAAATAATATAATTGTATACTGTAAGAACTTATGGTACGGACTAATAAGTGGTTGCTCTTATGTGTAGGAAGGCAAAATATTTCCCCCTACAGGTAACAAATTGGGAGGCAAATAATTTGCACGAAACGGAGATATTTCGTACTTTTGCCACCCTATTTCAATATATAGAGTATATAGAGAATGAATGACGTAAACAACGCTCATTATTAACATTATTTATACTATAAACAGTGAGTGATTTTTTTTGACTGAAGAGTTCTTTAGTTGGTCTATTTCGCTCCTATACCCCATTTGTTATCAAGATAAAAAAAACGGAAATTCGATGGATATGCACAAAATCATTCGCGAGGGATTGATTCCGCATCAGGTGGAACAAAGTGAAGGAACACGGCATTGCCTCAACTGTGGGGCTGAGTTTGAGGGAGCCTATTGCCCTCGGTGTGGACAGCACGCCACCGTGAAGCGCATCACCATGGGCCACGCTCTACACAGCTTCATGACCCAGGTGGTGGGCCTGCAGGCTAACCTGCCCCGTACGCTCATCGACCTGTGTTACCGCCCCGGCTACTTAGTGACCGACTACCTGGAGGGCAAGCGACGCCACTATGTCAATCCCTTCAGCACCATGCTCCTGCTGGCCACCCTCTTCATCTTAGCCAATCAGTACGTGGTGCATACCGACCTGATTATGGCCACGACGAACATGAGCCACGAACTATCTGACGAGCTCTTCCAACCCATGGGAGCAACACAGGCGGATAGCAACCTCTCTGCACAGATGACCAACTCCATGCTCAACGAGATTTATGCCAACTTCGGCTTCTTCAATCTGTTGATGGTGCCCATCCTCACGCTCCCCTTCTGGCTCACCTTCCGCAGGGAGGGGGCCTACCGGCAGCATCCCATGAACCTGGCCGAGGCTGCTACGGCCATGGCCTACACGGGGTGTCAGAATCAGATGGTCAACATCTTGGGACTCCCTTTTATCACGGCTCACAACATCGGCACCGTGTCGTTGATAGAGTATCTGGTGGTGATTCCGCTCTTTCTGCTCACCTTCTGGCAGATGTTCCAGATCGGCCTGTGGCGCTACGTGGGGCGCATGGTGCTCTTCGGCTTGCTCTGCCTCGTGCTGTTGCTACTGACGGTTCTCGTCGTGAGCTTCATCCCCTACCTGCTACAGTAACGCTTAGGGTGAACAAAGCGACAATGAAACAAAACTAAAGGATAAAACAAATACGATGAGTTCAAATCGTTCTACGCTGGGAACGCTATTCCCTGTGGCCAGCGCTTGGCTGGCTCGCCATGCTTCGCTCTTCATTATCGGCGTGGCGCTCTTTACCTTCTTCCTGCCCGAGACCTTCGCCTGGGTGAGGGGAACTACGCAAACCGTTATCCTGGGACTGATTATGCTCACGATGGGGCTGACGCTGACTACGGAGGATTTCCTCGTGGTGGCCCGCCGACCGCTCGACATCTTTATTGGAGCTTGTGCCCAGTTCTTGATTATGCCGGGGGTGGCCTGGCTGTTGGTCAAGGTGTTTCATCTGGAGCCGGCCTTGGCTCTGGGCATTCTGCTCGTGGGGTGCTGTCCGGGAGGTGTATCGAGCAACATCATGTCGTTTCTCTGCCGGGGCGATGTGGCGTTCTCGGTGGGCATGACCTGCGCTTCTACCCTGCTGGCTCCCGTCATGACGCCCCTGCTGCTACAGATTACAGCGGGCAAAATCATTGAGATTGATGCCGTAGGGATGTTTCTCAACATACTGATTGTCACCATACTGCCTGTAGGAATGGGCTGTCTGCTGAATTACCGCTACTCCCACCGCAAAGCCTTCCCCTATGTGCAGTCGCTGATGCCGGGGAGTAGCGTAATCTGTCTAGCTTGCATCGTGGGAGGAGTGATCAGCACGGTTCACGACGACCTGCTGGCACGTGGCCTCTGGCTCTTTGCCTGGACCTTTGCGGTGGTGCTCTGTCACAACTCCTTGGGCTATCTCCTGGGGTGGAATGCTGGGCGTCTGGCCCGGTTCAGTAAGGCCAAGAAGCGTACCCTCTCCATTGAGGTAGGGATGCAGAATGCCGGATTGGCCACTGTGCTGGCCGGCACCTTCTTTGCTGCACAGCCCCTCTCCGTACTGCCCTGCGCCATCTCCTGTGCCTGGCACAGTATCTCGGGTACGCTCCTGGCTGGCCTCTTCCTCCGCTCCGACCGCCAGCGCAAGGCGTAGTCGGAGGGTACAGGCCATATCGCTCCACATACCGGATGAATTATGATTAGGAGCAAATGAGGAGGCATATAGGAGAATTCTCGAACGAAACTCGAAGGCATCTCGAAGGATACCGGTGCGGCTACTTGCGACCAAAGTCGGCAGGAATCTCGCCCCAGCGGTCGGTCTCCCACTTCAAGATGGGGGTGGTGTAGGTGTTGGTGCTGAGCCAGCGCTCAGCGCGCTCGATGAGCTGGAAGAGGGCCTCGGTCTTGGCATTGCGGGGAAGGGTGGTCTTGCACTTCTTCTTCTTGACCCAAAGGATGGCGTTGCGGCTGTCGCTGTAGAGGGGCAGGTCGAGCTGCTTCTGCTTGAGCAGGGCCAAGCCGTGGACAATGGCCAGGAACTCGCCGATGTTGTTGGTGCCATACATCGGGCCAAAGTGAAACAGCTGCTGGCGACTCTCCACATGCACGCCGCGGTACTCCATCTGCCCCGGATTGCCACTGCAGGCCGCATCTACGGCCAGGGCATTCTCGATCACCTCGTTGGGCAGAGGAGCATCGGGAGCTGACGCACGTCGTCCACCGGCCTGCTCCTCGGTAGAAGCTGCAGCCGTCGGGGACTTGCGACCAGGGGCCACGGTATAGTCGTCGGGGCTTGACTGATAAGCCGCCTCGGCCTCGCTGCGGGTGTTGAACGACTTGTAACGGGCTCCCTTGTAGCCGTTCACTTGCAGCTGACATTCGGTCCACGATGCATAGACTCCAGGGGTTACACCCACCCAAACTACGTAGTATTTCTCTTTGTTTGCCATTAAATTTCTGTTTCAGGGCGTAAATGTACGGCAAAAAACTTGATTATTCAGCAAGAAGCGCTAACTTTGTGCTGCATTTTTAACCAGATTGGCGTGGCCCGATGATTAGAGTATTCTTAACCGGCTATATGGGTGCCGGAAAAACCACCCTCGGCAAAGCCTTGGCCAAGGCGCTTGGCGTGCCGTTTATCGACCTCGACTGGTACATCGAGGAGCGGTTTCATAAGAACATCAAGACCCTCTTTGCCGAACGGGGTGAGGAGGGGTTCCGCCTTGTGGAGCAACGGATGCTGCACGAGGTGAGTGAGTTTGAGAATGTAGTAATCAGCACCGGGGGAGGCACCCCCTGCTTCTTCGACAACATGGCCTACATGAACAGCCAGGGGCAGACGGTATTCCTCGACGTAAGCCCCGAAGTGCTCTTCAACCGCTTGCGCATAGCCACCTTCAACCGTCCCATCCTGCAGGGGAAGAGCGACGAGGAGCTGCGCTGCTTCATCACCGAGGCGCTGCAGAAGCGGTTGCCCCACTACAGCCAGGCCACCTACCGCTTTGACGGCAGCCAACTGGAGAGCCGCCAGCAGATAGCCGACTCCGTGGCCCGTCTACGCCAGCTGCTCCAGCTATGAACAGCACAGGGGGAACATTTTATCCCCTAAATGATGCAATTTGGCAAAATATTATATACCTTTGCCCACCAACAAACAGGAGTGACAACGCTTCCTTAACGACTTTAACTCCTACGAAGCAAAAAAAGAGTATTAACAACGAAAACAATTTTATAGAAAGACTGACTAATGAGAAAATGGCGTATTGAAGACTCCGAAGAGCTCTACAACATCACGGGATGGGGCACTTCGTACTTTGGTATCAATGAGAAGGGCCATGTAGTGGTCACCCCCAAAAAAGATGGCGTGGCTGTGGACCTGAGGGAACTGGTGGACGAACTGCAGCTGCGCGACGTGACGGCTCCCATGCTGATCCGATTCCCCGACATCCTCGACAACCGCATCGAAAAAGTGTCGTGCTGCTTCGAAAAGGCTGCTGCCGAGTATGGCTACAAGGGAGAGAACTTCATTATCTACCCCATCAAGGTGAACCAGATGCGACCCGTAGTGGAGGAGATGATTACCCACGGCAAGAAGTTTAACCTGGGTCTTGAGGCGGGTTCGAAGCCAGAACTGCATGCCGTAATTGGCGTCAATACCGACCCCGAATCGCTCGTGGTGTGCAACGGCTACAAGGACGAGAGCTTCATCGAAATGGCCCTGCTGGCGCAGAAGATGGGCAAACGCATCTTCCTGGTGGTGGAGAAGCTCAACGAACTGAACCTTATCGCCAAGATGGCCAAGCAGCTGGGTGTGCGCCCCAACATCGGCATTCGCATCAAGCTGGCCTCGAGCGGCAGCGGCAAGTGGGAAGAGAGCGGCGGAGACGCCAGCAAGTTCGGCCTGACCAGTAGCGAACTGCTCGAAGCACTCGACTTCCTGGAACGCAAGGAGTTGAAGGATTGCCTCAAGCTGATTCACTTCCACATCGGCAGCCAGATTACCAAGATACGCCGTATCAAGAACGCCCTGCGCGAGGCGTCGCAGTTCTTTGTGCAGCTCCATAAGATGGGCTTCAACATTCAGTTTGTCGATACCGGTGGAGGCATGGGCGTGGATTACGACGGCACCCGCTCGAGCAACAGCGAAAGCTCAGTCAACTACTCCATTCAGGAGTATGTCAACGACGTGGTCTCCACCTTTGTGGATGCTGCCGACAAGCACGGATTCCCCCACCCCAACATCATCACCGAGACGGGCCGCAGCCTCACGGCACACCACTCGGTACTCATCTTTGAGGTGCTGGAGACGGCCTCGCTCCCCCAGATGGACGACGACTGGGAGCCGGGCGACGATGCACACGAGCTGGTGAAGGAGCTCTACGGCATCTGGGACAACCTGAACCAGCGCTCCATGCTCGAACCCTGGCACGACGCTCAGCAGATTCGCGAAGAGGCCCTCGACCTCTTCAGCCACGGCATCGTGGACCTCAATACCCGCGCACAAATTGAGAAACTCTACTGGAGCATCTGCCGCGAAATCAACGGCATAGCCAATAACATGAAGCATTGCCCCGACGAGTTCCGCAAACTGAGCAAGCTGCTGGCCGATAAGTACTTCTGCAACTTCTCGCTCTTCCAGTCACTCCCCGACTCATGGGCCATCGACCAGATGTTCCCCATCATGCCTATCCAGCGCCTGGACGAACGCCCCGACCGCGAAGCCACCCTGCAGGACATGACCTGCGACAGCGACGGCAAGATTGCCAACTTCGTCTCTTCGCGCCCCGATGCCACCACCCTACCCGTACACTCGCTGCGCGACAAGGAACACTACTACCTGGCCGTATTCCTGGTGGGTGCTTATCAGGAGATTCTGGGCGACATGCACAACCTCTTTGGCGACACCAACGCCGTACACGTATCGGTCAACTCGAAAGGCTACACCATCGACCAACTGATTGACGGTGAGACGGTGGCCGAGGTGCTCGACTATGTGCAGTACAACCCCAAGAAGCTGGTACGCACCCTCGAAACCTGGGTGAGCCGCTCGGTGAAAGAGGGTCGCATCTCACTCGAAGAGGGCAAGGAGTTCCTCAGCAACTACCGCTCAGGGCTCTATGGCTACACCTACCTGGAGTGAACAATTACAGAGGATGCACGTACGAGAATCGGGGATGGATGTAGTGGAAAAAGAGGCCTATAATATACTATTTATTGATAAAGTAAAACATGGATAAACTGACTGTTATAAAGGTTGGAGGCAAGATTGTGGAGGAGGAAGAGAGCCTGCGCGACTTGCTTGACCGCTTTGCCTTGCTGCCCGGACATAAAGTACTGGTGCACGGAGGAGGCCGTTCGGCCACGCGGCTGGCTACACGACTGGGCATAGAGAGCCGCATGGTGGAGGGCCGACGCATTACCGATGCCGAAATGCTCAACGTGGTGACGATGGTCTATGGAGGACTGGTCAACAAGCAGATTGTGGCCGGACTTCAAGCCCGCGGCGTGAATGCCCTTGGTTTGACCGGGGCAGATATGAATGCTATCCGCTCGGAGAAGAGGCCCGTCAAGGAGGTGGATTACGGCTTTGTGGGCGACGTGAATCAGGTCAATGGCGATATGCTGGCCGATCTGATTGCCAAGGGAATCGTACCTGTCATGGCCCCCTTGACCCACGATGGCCAGGGACATCTACTCAACACCAATGCTGACACGATTGCCGGCGAAACGGCCAAAGCCCTGGCACGCCACTTCGAGGTGACGCTCGTCTTCTGCTTCGAGAAGCGGGGCGTACTGCGCGATGAGCACGACGACCTGAGCGTAATCCCCACCATCGACCGCAACCTCTTTGCCCAGCTCACCGCCGAAGGCATCATCCAAGGCGGCATGATACCCAAGGTGGAGAACTCGCTGCAAGCCGTAGAGGCTGGTGTGAGACAGGTCATCATCACCCAAGCCAACGCCCTTGGACAGCCTAATGAGGGGACCGTGGTGAAATAAAAAGTGAACGTGGTGCGATAAAAAAAAGAAAAACATAAAAAAAAGAGCCCACTGAGATGTAACTAACTGCTTGTTCAACCGTCATTATTTTGAGCGATGCAAGAAATCGACTTCCGACGCGATATCCTCCCCCTGAAGGACCAACTCTTTAGGGTGGCTCTGCGGATTGTGGCCGACAGAGCTGAAGCGGAGGACTTGGTGCAGGAGACGTTGATACGGGTGTGGAACAAGCGCGACACATGGCAACAGTTGGAGTCAGTTGAAGCCTACTGCTTTACGGTGGTACACAACCTGGCCATCGACCGAGCCGAACAAATCAGCCGGCTGCGTTCGGAGCTGCCCGATGGCTACGATTGTTTAGAGGAGGGGGCCGACCCCCTTGATCATCTGGTAGGCAAGGAACAGCTCCGCTTAGTGCACCAACTCATGAACCAACTACCCGAACAGCAACGCACCATCATGCAGCTGCGCGACGTAGAGGGAAAGAGCTACCGCGAGATTTCAAGCATCATGGGCCTCACGGAGGAACAGGTCAAAGTGTATCTCTTCAGGGCCCGACAGAAAGTGAAACAAAAGTTTTTGGAGATTGACCATTATGGATTGCAAGAACATGGAACAACTGCTTGAGCGCTATTGGCGATGTGAGACCTCGCTCGACGAGGAGGCTACGTTGCGTGCTTTCTTCCAGAGCAATGAGGTTCCTCAGCATCTGCTTCGCTACAAGCCGCTGTTTGCCTACCAACAAATGCAGCAAACCGAAAAACTCGGAGCTGATTTTGACGACAAGCTGCTGGCCCTTATAGACAAGCAGCAGCAAGAGGAGTCAGCACAGCAACAAGAGGTGGTGAAGATTCGTCGCATCTCCCTCTACACACGCCTCATGCCCCTGTTCAAAGCTGCGGCAGCCGTAGCGCTGCTCCTCACGCTGAGTAACGTGATGCAGCACTCTTTCATCGCCCATGATGGCGAGATGGCCGTGGCCGACACCATCGGTCAACAAATCTCCGCCCCCAGCGTAGCCTTGAGCAAAGAAGCTTCGCAGGCCCAGCGCACCAAGCAGTTGCTTGACAGTCTGAACAGACAGGAGCAGCAGCAAAGTGTAACAGAGGCCCCTTAAAAAAGAATTCATTTTCATTTGCTTTAAACAAATAGTGCATAGTTAGTTTGCTTTGTTAAAATCAACCAGAAGCTGTGAAGTTTCAATTCTCTCAAAAAGTCATTTTTTATAACTAACTATCATAGAAAAGGCGCCGCGTGATGCAGCGCCTTTTTCTATGGATCATGTCCGACTAAGTCAAAACAGATGAATGGTTCTTCATCAATGGAGTTGAAGGTACCTTTCCCGATACGGTAGGGGCGGACTATACCTTAGTGTAATAATTTATAAGATGTTTTGAGCGAAGCTAATATTTTCCGCCCTGAATTCACCCACGATGGCGGTATGATTAGAGTCTGTGGATATTCTTGCGAGGAATGTCGAGCTCGGGGTTGCCTTTGTAACCTACGCTGCCGCTCCCCGTGGTGCGGGCTTTGAGGAAGTCGGTGGCATGGCACTCAATATCGCCGCTGCCAGTGGTGCTGGCCTCTACTCGCTTGGCCACCAGCTCACTAGCCTTAATGTCGCCACTACCAGCCACACTATAATGTGCCGCATCGGCCGTACCCTTTAGCTCGATGGTACCACTACCAGCGATAGAAGCCTTTACCGTGCCAGCAGCCAAATGCTCCAGGTCAATATCGCCACTGCCGGCAATCGAAGCGTTGAGCGAGCTGCAGTGGATACGATCGCCATCCACATCACCACTACCGGCAATCGAGACTTTTAGCTCGGTAGTCGTCAAGTCGGCCACGTTGATATCTCCGCTGCCAGCAATGCTCAGTACCAAGTGGTCGCTCTTGAGACCCGGCTTCAAATCCACATCGCCTGAACCGGCGATGTAGATGCCCTCCATGCGAGGTGATTGCACCTTGACCTTCAACTTGTTGTACGACACCTTGTAGCCCTTTTTGAAACCAATCTTCAGCATGCCACCCTCCACGGTAATATCAAGTGCTTCGAGCACGTTGTCGCTGGTATAGACCTCTACGAGGGATTTGCCTTGGCGCTGCTCGAAGAGGACATCTGCTGAGCCTGAGAGCTGAATTTTGGCGAAATCGGCCGTGCGGTACTCCTTAGTGACGTAGGTACGGCTTGCCTGGATATGTTTCTTGATTCTTCCACCCGAGGAGGTAGTGTTTTCATACTGCTGCGCACAAGCCGTGACACAGCACAGCGTGGCCACAAGGGCCGCAATAAATAGCTTGAAGTTCATCATCTTATTCACATTTTATGGTTCATAATCTCATATTCTCTTTTCATAATAGACGTTTGGGCAAAGCAAATGGTTGCACCTGATGGACATTTTTTGATAGTTTTATGATGCAATCGCTGTGCCAAAATAGCCAACTATCTGATTCTCAGTTGAGCCGATTAAAAGCACTGTCCGATTGCGAACAGTATAATGTCCGATTCCGTGCAAGCTTTCATTTTGTATTCCGCTCGGTTTGCACTATATTTGAATAATATAGGCTGCACCTCGGGAATAAAAATAAAAGCGAGCTTTCATTTTGTATTCCGCTCGGTTTGCACTATATTTGCCCACGAAATATGTGGAATAAAACTGAGATATACCATGATGCAGTTGAGAAACCTGGCACTGAGTGTAAACTCATGCCTAACCATTCAAGAACAAATAAACTCATTAACTCATAAACTTAACACATCAAATGGCCGACTACCGCATTCTTGTGCTCGATCTTGACGGCACGCTGACCAATTCGAAGAAGGAAATTTCGCCACGCAATCTCTCCACCCTGTTGCGGCTGCAAAGCTCGGGGGTGAAGCTGGTGCTGGCAAGTGGACGCCCCACCTACGGCATCGCTCCCCTGGCCGACGCACTTCAGCTGAATCAGTTCGGAGGCTTTGTGCTCTCATACAATGGGGGCGAGATCATCGACTGGGGCAGCAAGGAGTTGCTCTATAAAAACCTGCTGCCCAACGAGGTGCTGCCTATTCTCTATGAAGCCTCAAAAAGTTTTGGACACCCCATCCTCTCGTACGACGGTCCCTACATTCTTACCGAAGAGCCGCTCAATGAGTACGTGCGCCACGAAGCTTTCCTCAATAAAATGAAAGTGCGCCGCGTGGTGAATTTCCTCGATGAGACCCCGCGTCCGCTGCCCAAATGCCTCATTGTGGGTCCACCCGATGAGCTCATCACCACCGAAGTCAAACTCTCGTTGCAGCTGCAAGGGGCGATCAGCATCTATCGCAGCGAGCCCTTCTTCTTGGAACTCGTGCCGCTGGGCATAGACAAGGCACAATCGCTCAAGGCGTTGCTCGAGCACCTGGGATTGAGTCGCGAACAGATGGTCTGCATGGGCGATGGTTACAACGACCTGAGCATGATTGAGCTGGCAGGTATGGGAGTAGCCATGGCCAATGCCCAGGAGCCTGTGCGCAAAGCGGCCGACTACGTCACCCTGAGCAACGACGAAGATGGAGTGGCCGCTGCTGTAGAGCAGCTCTTCTTTGCTTGAAAAGGGCGATGAAACGAAGGATAAAAAGCCTCCACGAATAGAAGAAAATCGGGTAAAAAAGAACAAGTTGACCAAACATTGTGTATTTTTGCAGCCCAAACTCCAGTAAACGAACAAAATCATAAAACTGACAACAATATGACGCAACCCTTGATTATTTACAATACGCTCCATCGACAGAAGGAGCTCTTCGTGCCACTGCATGCCCCGCACGTGGGGATGTACGTCTGCGGACCTACTGTTTATGGCGATCCTCATCTGGGCCATACACGACCTGCTATCACATTTGATATCCTTTTCCGCTACCTCAAGCACCAAGGCTACAAGGTGCGCTACGTGCGCAACATCACCGACGTGGGCCATCTGGAGCATGATGCCGACGAGGGCGAGGACAAGATTGCCAAGAAGGCCCGACTGGAGCAGCTCGAGCCAATGGAGGTGGCACAGTACTATACCAACCGCTACCACAAGGCGATGGAAGCCCTCAACGTGTTGCCCCCCAGCATCGAGCCTCATGCCAGCGGACACATCATTGAGCAGGAACAGCTGGTGAAGGAAATCATGGACAATGGCTTTGCCTACGAGAGCCAGGGTTCGGTCTATTTCGACGTGGCCAAGTACAACGCTAAGTACCATTATGGCAAGCTCTCGGGCCGCAACCTGGAGGATGTGCTCAATACGACGCGCGAACTCGACGGACAGGAGGAGAAGCACAACCCAGCCGACTTTGCCCTTTGGAAGAAAGCTCAGCCGGAGCACATCATGCGCTGGCCCTCGCCATGGAGCGACGGATTCCCTGGCTGGCACTGCGAATGTACGGCCATGGGACGCAAGTACCTGGGCAGCCACTTCGACATCCACGGCGGAGGTATGGACCTGGTGTTCCCCCACCACGAGTGCGAAATTGCACAGTCGGTAGCCAGTCAGGGCGACGATATGGTAAAGTACTGGATGCATAACAATATGATTACCATCAACGGACAGAAGATGGGAAAGAGCCTGGGCAACTTCATCACCCTGGAGCAGTTCTTTACGGGCAACCACCCGCTGCTCACGCAGGCTTATACACCGATGACTATCCGCTTCTTCATCCTCCAGGCCCATTACCGTAGTACGGTAGATTTCAGCAACGAAGCGCTGCAAGCAGCTGAAAAGGGATTAGCCCGACTGCTCGATGCTGCCCGTGCGCTGGAGAAGATTACCCCTGCCCAGACTTCGACCATCCAGGTGAACGACCTGCGTCAGAAGTGCTACGACGCGATGAATGATGATCTGAATACACCCATTGTCATTGCGCACCTCTTTGATGCGGCTAAGAAGATCAACAGCGTAGCTGCTGGCAAAGAGAGCCTGACGGCCGACGACCTGAAGGAAATGGCTGAAGTGTTCCAACTCTTCTGCTTCGATATCCTGGGGCTGACGAGTGAAGCAGCCTCGAACGCTGGCCGTGAAGAGGCCTTCGGACATGCCGTGGACATGCTGCTTGAAGAGCGTGCGAAGGCCAAGGCCAACAAAGACTGGGCCACAAGCGATAAGATCCGCAACGAACTCACAGCCCTGGGCTTTGAAATCAAAGACGGTAAGAACGGCAGCGAGTGGAAGCTGAACAGGTAATGAACGAAGCTACCCGCAGCTTTATCCTTGCGCACCGCACGGAGGATGTGCGTCAATTGGCGCTGCATGGCTCACGCCATGCTGAGGTGGATTTACACGAAGCGCTGGTGCAG